>JAXEEN010000028.1:0-16567 GCA_034104065.1 Sutterella sp. | reverse complement strand
CACATGACGGGCCGCCGGTTCGTCGAAGGTGGAGGCAACGACTTCGGCGCGGACGGAACGCTGCATTTCCGTGACTTCTTCGGGACGTTCGTCGATCAGAAGCACGAAGAGTGTGCAGTCGGGATGGTTGGACGTGATGGCGTGCGCAATGTGTTGCATCAGCACGGTCTTGCCGGACTTCGGAGGCGCGACGATCAGCGCGCGCTGACCCTTGCCGATAGGGGCGATCATGTCGATGATGCGGCCGGTGAGGTTTTCGTCGCCTCTCATGTCGCGCTCCAGAACGAGATGTTCGTTCGGAAAGAGCGGCGTGAGATTCTCGAAAAGCATTCGGTGCTTGACGTTTTCAGGCGGAAGGCCGTTGACGGTGTCGACGCGGACCAGGGCAAAATAGCGTTCGCCGTCCTTCGGCGTGCGGACCTCGCCTTCGATGGAGTCGCCGGTATGCAGGTTGAAGCGGCGGATCTGGGAGGGCGAAATGTAGATGTCGTCCGTGCTCGCGAGGTACGACGTGTCGGGACTTCTCAGAAAACCGAAGCCGTCGGGAAGCACTTCAAGCGTGCCGTCTCCGAAGATCTGTTCGCCCATCTTCGCCTTCTTCTTGAGAATGGCGAACATGAGCTCCTGCTTGCGCATGCGCTGAGCGTTGTCGACTTCAAGGGCATAGGCCATGTCGAGCAGCTGCGAAATGTGAAGCGATTTGAGGTCGGAAAGATGCATGTGTCGAGAGCGCAGATAGGCCGCAGCAGAGCGGCGGGCGCAGTACTGAAATAAGAAAGGAAAAGACCGGGGCGGGGCGAAGGGCAACGCGCGGCCGCCGCGGGGAGGCAGGCGGAAGGCCGGACCCGTGCGGGCCCGGCCGTCTCACCGGTCAGAGATTGGCTTCGAAGAACTGGTCGAGCGTGGCCTGGTCGCAGGCGCCGGTGCGCTGAGCAACGGGCTTGCCGCCCTTGAAGACGATGATCGTGGGGATGCCGCGGACGTTGCAGTCGGCAGCCAGCTGGCTCGATTCGTCGCAGTTGTACTTGGCAACGACGGCGCGGCCATCAAACGTTTCGGCGGCCTGTTCGATGCGGGGAGTGAGCATGCGGCAGGGACCGCACCACGGGGCCCAGAAGTCAACGAAAACGGGAAGCTCGGACTTGGCCACGAGTTCGTCAAAGTTGGCGTCGTTCACGTGAAGGATTTCGCTCATGATTACTCCGAAATAAACGGAACTGCCGCCCTGTCCGGGGTCGCTGAAAAAGCGATGCCGGGGCCGAAGGCGAACAGCGGATGAAAGACGGGAGCTGCCGCTGCCAATGGACGTCAGACGACGGGCGCGCGGCCGTAGGAAGGGGCTTTCCGTGAGAAAGCCTGGCGGCGCTGACGCCGCAAGAAGGTCCGCTAATAGTAGCACCTCCGAAGGACCGACGCCGCCCGAGGAAAGATTTTTTTGTGAAGGATCCTTTTCAATGTGAATCTTTGCAAAATCGGCCGGCCTTCTATAAACTAGCGGACTTGGCGGGTCCCCTCGCATGCTGTCCCCAGGAACCTGGTCAGGTCGGGAACGAAGCAGCCATACTGGTTTGCAGCAGTGCCGAGGATAAGGCTCGCCATTTTCATTTCATTGATTCCTCCGAGGCTCCCGAACGCGGGGCTCATCCCCGTCTGCGGCCCTCTGCGCCGCTCTTCAGCGCGCCGCCGCATGTGTCCCCGTCTGTTTACGGGCCTCCGCCGTACACATCATCATGCGCTTTGAAATCCGTTCAGTCCGAGAAGAGGACTGCGAGACCGTCTGCGGTCTCATTCATGATCTTGCCCGCTACGAAAGGCTTGCCGATCAGTGTCACGCCAGCCCCGAGCTGCTTCGCCGCGAGCTCTTCGGCCCGGGCGCCGTTATCCGCTGTGTGCTCGGGTGGGAAATTGACGACGAAGGCTGTGAACGTCCCGTTGCCTTTGCGCTTTATTTTTATAACTTCTCGACCTTTCTCACGAAACGCGGTCTTTATCTCGAAGACCTCTACGTCATCGAGGACGCACGCCGTCGCGGCTACGGCCGCCGGATGATCCGCCACCTCGCTCAGACGGCCGTCAGGGAAGGATGCGGCCGCTTCGACTGGTCGGTGCTCGACTGGAACCAGCCGGCCATCGACTTCTACGAACGTCTCGGTGCAGACGTCATGCCCGACTGGCGCATCTGCCGTCTCGAAGGCGAGGCGCTTGAGAAGGCGGCCCGCGGGTGAGTCCGACCTCCGTTCGCTAGAATAAGGCGTGCGCGGGCGTTCCGGAAGCCCGCATGAGAATCAAGGAACATACGATGGGCAGTTATCAGGTACTGGCACGCAAGTGGAGACCGCATGACTTTGAGACGATCGTCGGTCAGGATCATGTGGTCACCGCGATCACCCGTGCGCTCACGGAAAAGCGTCTGCACCACGCCTATCTCTTCACGGGAACCCGCGGCGTCGGCAAGACGACGATTTCGCGTATTTTTGCCAAGGCGCTCAACTGCCAGGGCGCCGACGGCAAAGGCGACGTGACGGCGCATCCGTGCGGAGTATGTCCCGCCTGCCGGGCCATCGACGAGGGGCGCTTCCCCGACTACATCGAAATGGACGCGGCGAGCAACCGTTCGGTGGAGGACATGACGGCGCTGCTCGAACGCGCCATGTACGCGCCGACGCAGGGACGCTTCAAGGTCTACATGATCGACGAAGTGCACATGCTGAGCACGACGGCCTTCAACGCCATGCTGAAGACGCTCGAGGAGCCGCCCGAATACGTCAAGTTCATTCTTGCAACGACGGATCCGCAGAAGGTGCCGGTGACGGTGCTTTCACGCTGCCTTCAGTTCAACCTGAGGAACATGACTCCGCAGGGGATCGTGAGTCATATGTCCCACATTCTCGACGAGGAAAAGCTTGCCTATGAAACCGGCGCGCTGCGCGTGCTGGCGGCCGGCGCCCGCGGTTCGATGCGCGACGGTCTGTCGCTGCTCGACCAGGCCATCGCCTACTGCGGCGAACGGCTCACGGAAGACGCCGTGAGGCAGATGCTCGGGATGAGCGGCAGCGATACGCTTGCCGGCATTCTCGAAGCACTGGCAGCAGGCGACGGAAAACGGATGCTGGCGCTTGCCGATGAAATGCAGACTCAGGGACTTTCCTTTGCCCAGGGGCTGCGGGACATGGCGGGACTGCTCCACCGCACGGCCCTTGTCCAGAGAGTGCCGGGCGCAGTGAGTCCGGATGATCCGGACCACGAAGCGATCGCCGGACTGGCCTCAGTTTTTACGCCCGAGGAAGTTCAGCTCTACTACCAGATCGCTCTTCACGGAAGAAACGACCTGAGTCTTGCTCCCGACGAATACGCAGGATTCACGATGGCGCTTCTGCGCATGCTGGCATTCAAGCCCGCCGGTCTTCGCGCCGCGTCCTCGGTGCCGGCCCGCGACGCGAGCAGGGCGCCCGTACAGGCGCCTGCGGCACCGGCATCGGGCGCCGTTCGATCGGTCGGCGCCGGATCCGGTCTTCCGCCCATGCCGAAACCCGTCGGCTCTCCCCCGGGCATTACGTCCGGAGCCGGATTTCCCGGCGGCGCCGACAGCACTCCCCCCGACGACGAGACGCCGCCCTGGGGAGAATCTCCCGCCAGTTGACATCGCTCCCCAGCGTCCCGATCCCGACATCTGCGAAACAGCGGGACGCACGCTCAACTGGCGGAAGGTCATCGAGGGAGCCGGCCTGAAGGGGCCGCTTCGCAATCTCGCAGCTCAGGCGGAACCGCTTGTCCTGACTCCGAACCGCGTCAGGATGCGCCTCAAGGTGGCGGCGTTTGCAACCGAAACAAGCCGGCAGCGGCTTTCCGAGGCGCTTTCCCGCTATTTCGGCAAACACTGCTCGGTGGAATTCGAGATCGGCGAACTGCAGACGGAAACGCTTGTCGAAGCGGAGGAAAGAGAGCGCGCCGAAGCACGGCGCGCGCTGATCGAAGGCTTCTGCAGCGATCCCTTCGTACAGAAAGTGAAGGCGCTTTTTCATGGTACGATTGACGAATCGACCGTCCGGCCCCGCAGGGACTGATGCCGGACGGCCCCATTAACAGAACACAGTAAAGGACAACACTATGCGTGGTTTCGGTGGCGGCGGCATGGGCGGCCTGATGGCTCAGGCGCAGAAGATGCAGGCCAAGCTTGCCAAGGTTCAGGAAGAAATTGCGGCGATGGAAATCGACGGCGAGGCCGGCAACGGCGCCGTCAAGGTCACGGTGAGCGGCAAGCATGAATGCCGCCGGGTGCATATCGATCCGGCCGCCGTGGATCCGGACGACCTCGAAATGCTCGAAGACCTCGTGCAGCTGGCATTCAACAATGCCGAACAGCGGCTCGAGGAAATCTCTCAGGCGCGCATCCGTCAGGAAGTGCCGCTGCCTCCGGGCATGAAGCTCCCCTTCTGACATAGGGAAGGATTCAAAAGCCGCCGGTGTTGGCTTATGCCGGCGGCTTTGTTTTTGAGAACGGATTTCATCATGATCAGAATTTCTCAGGCATACGTTGATTCGCTTCTTGAGGGCGACTGGCAGCTTCACGACCTTACGACGGAGGGCATGGGCATCGAAAATCAGGCCGGACGCGTGACAGCCAAGCCCAAGGCAGCGGGCATCGTCGCCGGTCTGGAGATTGCCGTGCGTCTTTTCGAAGCGGTCGGACTGAAGCCGAAAGTCCTCGCCCGCGACGGCGACGAAGTCGGTGCCGGCGAGCCGATTCTGATTGCCGAAGGACCGGCGGGCGCCCTGCATGCCGTCTACAAGGAAGCGCAGTGCGTGCTGGAATATGCGACGGGGATCGCCCGGCGCACGCGCGCCATGACCGATGCGGCCCGGGCCGTCAGTCCCGCCGTGACGGTGGCCTGCACCCGCAAGCACTTCCCCGGCACCAAGGTGCTGTCGGCGGCCGGCGTGCTCGCCGGCGGCGGCATTCTTCACCGCGTCGGCGTGTCGGATTCGATCCTGGTGTTCGATCAGCATCGGGTTCTGACGGACGATCCCGAGTCTGCGGTCCGCCGTCTGATCGCCCGGGAGCCCGAGCGCAAAGTGGCCGTCGAGGTGGATTCGCCCGAAGAGGGACTTCGCTGGGCCCGGCTCGGCGCGCACATCATTCAGTGCGAACGCTTTGCGCCCGACGTGCTCAAGGCATTCGTCAGGGAGGTGAAGGCGCAGTGTCCCGGGGTCGTCGTCAATGCGGCAGGCGGCGTCAACGGAGAAAATGCGGCGGCGTACGCGGAAACGGGCGCCGACGTGCTGGTGACCTCGTGGCCCTACTTCGGCCGCCCTGCCGACGTGAAAATGGCTTTCGAGAGAGTCTGACATGTCGATCAGGCTGGCTCCCGCCGTTGAGGAACTCATCCGGACGCTCTCGGCGCTTCCCGGACTCGGGCCGCGCTCCGCTCAGCGCGCCGCCTTCTTTTTGCTTCAGAACCGAAAAGGCGCGCTCGACGAACTGGCGTCCGCTCTGACGGCCGCGCGGCGCGGCGTGGGACGCTGCCGTCTGTGCAACACGTTTACGGAGGGCGACATCTGTTCGGTCTGCGCCGACGAAGACCGCGACCCGGGACTCATCTGCGTTGTCGAAAGCGTGGCCGATCAGATGGCGCTTGATGCTTCGCTCGCATGGCCGGGGCTCTACTTCGTCCTGAACGGACGGCTGTCCCCCGTCGAAGGCGTCGGCCCGGCCGACATCGGCATGCCCCAGCTTCTGAAGCGCATCGGAGCCGGCGTCGAGGAGGGTGTCCTGAGGGAGGCGGTCGTCGCCACGAGCTATACGCCCGAGGGCGATGCCACCGCCTATTACCTGATCGATGCCCTGAAGAAACGCTGGCCTCAGCTTCGGGTGACGCGTCTTGCACGCGGGCTGCCGTCGGGGATCGAAATCGAATATACCGATCTCAGCACGATCGCCAATGCCGTCTACTCCCGGCGCGATGTCTGAACGCCCGGCCGGCAATCCTTGACAATTGTCGGCAATTTGATGCCAAAAAGCGCCATTTTTTGATCATTTGAGCGAAAAAACTCAAGCAAAATCATTTACTTTTGCATCGTCCGACATGACGCAACGCCTCTAGGGATATTTACCGAGAGGCGTCGTCAAAGCCTCGTGAAGCCGTCAATACAATACTCAGGATCCCTAGGTCCCGTTTGTCGCTACGGCTCAGCTAGACACCTGTGGGCATAAAAACAATAGAGCCACGAGGCAGATAATGCAGTCTCTTATTACAGATACGCGGCCCGAAGCCGCGCTTGTCCTTTCCGACGGCACCGTTTTCCGCGGCCGCAGCATCGGCGCCCGCATCCGCACCGCAGCGGAGGTTGTCTTCAATACGGCGCTGACCGGCTATCAGGAGATTCTTACCGACCCGTCCTACACCGGGCAGATCGTCACCCTGACCTATCCGCACATCGGCAACGTCGGCGTGAACGATCAGGATACCGAGGGCGGTCCGATTCACGCGGCCGGTCTAGTAGTGCGTGATCTTCCCGCCGTCTATTCGAACTTCCGCGCACAGAAGTCGCTCGCCGACTATCTTGCCGAACACGGCGTGGCCGGCATCGCCGGGATTGATACCCGCCGTCTCACCCGAATTCTGCGCACCAAGGGCGCTCAGGCCGGCGCGATCGTGACGGCCGCCGGCGAGCGTCTGACCGACGAGGAAATCGCCGAGGGCGCCGCTGCGGCGGCGAACTGGGGAAGCATGGCCGGCCAGGACCTCGCCCGCACCGTCACCTGCGGGGAGCCCTATGAATGGACGGAGGGCGAATTCACGATGAAGACGGAAGACGGCCGGCCCGGTTTTGAAAAGCCGGCGGACTTCCCGTATCACGTCGTGGCCTATGACTTCGGCGTCAAGACCAATATTCTGCGCATGCTCGCTTCGCGCGGCCTTCGCGTGACGGTGGTGCCGGCTCAGACGCCGGTCGCCGACGTGCTGGCCATGAATCCCGACGGCGTTTTCCTCTCGAACGGTCCCGGTGATCCGGCACCCTGCACCTACGCGATCGAAGCCGCGAAGGAAATCATCCGCCGCCGCATCCCGCTTTTCGGCATCTGCCTCGGCCATCAGATCATGGGTCTCGCAGTCGGCGCCAAGACGCTCAAGATGAAGTTCGGTCATCACGGTGCGAATCATCCCGTGGTGGATTTGCGAACGAGACACGTGTACATTACGAGCCAGAATCACGGTTTTGCGGTCGACAGAAATACGCTCCCCGCCAATGCCGTACCGACCCACGAATCGCTCTTCGACGGGTCGCTGCAGGGATTCGAACTTACCGACGCACCGGCGTTCTGCTTCCAGGGCCATCCGGAAGCCAGTCCCGGTCCGCACGACATTTCTCCGCTGTTTGATCACTTCCGCGAACTGATCGAACAGCACCGAGCCGCAGCCTGACCTTCCGAAGAGCACCCGACAGCAAACTTAAGGGAAGACTCAAATGGACAAGGCAAATGTTCTGGCCGCGCTTACGGATGCCCGCAATGCGCTTGACGCACTCATCGCCAACGAAGAGACGCTCGATGCCGTCGTTCGGGCCGCAGGCCTGATGGCGGACGCCGTGAGAAACGGCGGCAAGATCATGAGCTGCGGCAACGGCGGCAGCCTCTGCGACGCCATGCACTTTGCCGAGGAAATGACGGGACGTTATCGTCAGAACCGCCGGGCCTATGCGGCGACGGCCATCTCGGACGCCTCCCACATCGCCTGCGTCGGAAACGACTACGGCTATGACTATGTCTTCTCCCGCTACGTCGAAGCACACGGCCGTCCCGGCGACGTGCTTCTTGCCATCACGACCTCCGGCACGAGCCGCAACGTCGTGAAGGCCGCCGAAGCGGCACGCGCTCGGGGCGTGCGTGTCGTGGCGCTCACCGGACGGGCGCAGACGCCCATCACCGAACTGGCCGACGCCGCGATCGTGACGCCGGCGGGCAAATGGGCGGACCGCGTTCAGGAGCTGCACATCAAATGCATTCATATTCTGATCGAGCTCATTGAAAGGGAGCTCGATCCGCAGAACTACGAGTAAATCATGCCCAAACGTACAGACATCAAGTCCGTTCTGATCATCGGGGCCGGCCCGATCATCATCGGCCAGGCCTGTGAATTCGACTATTCCGGCGCTCAGGCCTGCAAGGCCCTGCGCGAGGAAGGCTACCGGGTCATTTTGGTCAACTCCAATCCGGCCACGATCATGACGGATCCGCAGACGGCCGACGTGACCTATATCGAACCCATCACCTGGGAAGTGCTTGAACGCATCATCGCCAAGGAGCGGCCCGATGCGATTCTTCCCACCATGGGCGGTCAGACGGCCCTCAACTGCGCCATGGACCTGGCTCGCCACGGGGTGCTCGACAAGTACGACATCGAGCTGATCGGCGCCAAGCCCGACGCCATCGACAAGGCCGAGGACCGCGAGCGCTTCAAGGAAGCCATGGACCGCATCGGACTTGAGTCTGCACGCTCAGGCGTCGCGTATTCGCTGCGGGAAGCCAAGGAGCTTCAGGCCAAGCTCGGTTTCCCGACCGTCATCCGTCCGTCCTTCACGCTCGGCGGCTCGGGCGGCGGCATCGCCTACAACATGGAGGAGTTCGTCGAGATCTGCGAAAGAGGTCTCGAGCTTTCGCCCACGCACGAGCTTCTGATTGAAGAGTCGTTGCTCGGATGGAAGGAATACGAGATGGAAGTGGTCCGCGACAAGGCGGACAACTGTATCATCGTCTGTTCGATTGAAAACTTCGACCCGATGGGCGTTCATACGGGCGACTCCATTACCGTGGCGCCGGCTCAGACGCTGACCGACCGCGAATATCAGAGAATGCGCGACGCATCGATCGCCATTCTGCGCGAGATCGGCGTCGACACGGGCGGCTCGAACGTTCAGTTCGCGCTAAATCCGAAGAACGGGCGCATGATCGTGATCGAAATGAATCCGCGCGTTTCCCGTTCTTCGGCGCTGGCTTCGAAGGCGACGGGCTTCCCCATCGCCAAGATCGCCGCGAAACTCGCCGTCGGCTATACGCTCGATGAACTCAGAAACGAAATTACAGGCGGTCTGACGCCCGCTTCGTTCGAGCCGACGATCGACTATGTCGTCACGAAGGTGCCCCGCTTTGCCTTTGAAAAGTTCCCGGCCGCCAATGATCGTCTCACGACGCAGATGAAGTCGGTCGGCGAAGTGATGGCGATCGGCCGCACCTTCCAGGAGTCTCTGCAGAAGGCGCTGCGCGGGCTGGAAACCGGTCACGACGGTCTCAACGAAACCGGCGCGGACCGCGAGCGCGTCCTTTACGAAACGGCAAACCCCGGTCCCGAACGCATTTTCTATCTCGCCGACGCCATGCGCATGGGCGTCAGCAACGAAGAGCTCCACCGCATTTCCTCGATCGATCCGTGGTTCCTCGCCCAGGTTCGCGAAATCGTGGACACCGAGTCGCGTCTTGCCGGCAGAACGCTGGACGGCCTCACGAAGGAGGAACTCTCCTGGCTCAAGCGCAAGGGCTTTTCCGACAGGCGTCTGGCCAAACTGCTCGGCGCCTGCGAAGCGTCGGTGCGGGCCCGGCGTCACGAACTCGGTGTCCTGCCGGTCTTCAAGCGGGTGGATACCTGTGCCGCGGAATTTTCCACGACGACCGCCTATCTCTATTCGACCTACGAAGAAGAGTGCGAAGCCGAACCGTCCGACCGCCGCAAGATCATGGTGCTCGGCGGCGGTCCGAACCGAATCGGCCAGGGCATTGAGTTCGACTACTGCTGCGTGCATGCTGCTCAGGCGCTTCGCGAAGACGGCTGGGAAACGATCATGGTCAACTGCAACCCGGAAACGGTGTCGACCGACTATGACACGTCCGACCGTCTCTATTTCGAACCGGTGACGCTTGAGGACGTGCTGGCCATCTGCGACGTCGAAAAACCCGACGGCGTGATCGTTCAGTACGGCGGCCAGACGCCGCTCAAGCTCTGCCGCGCGCTCGAAGCCGCCGGCGTCAGAATCGTCGGCACCACGCCCGATGCCATTGACTGCGCGGAGGACCGCGAACGCTTCCAGAAGCTCATCAACGATCTCGGTCTGCGCCAGCCGCCCAACCGCACCGCCCGGACGGAAGCCGATGCGCTTCGCCTGGCGGAGGAAATCGGCTATCCGATCGTGGTTCGTCCCTCCTACGTGCTCGGCGGCCGGGCGATGGACATCGTGCATACGCCGGAAGCCCTGATGCGATACATGAAGGAGGCCGTTTCGGTCAGCAACGACAGTCCGGTTCTGCTCGACCGCTTCCTCGACGACGCGGTTGAAATGGACGTCGATGCGGTCAGCGACGGTGAGGTCGTTCAGGTGGCCGGCGTCATGGAGCATATCGAACAGGCGGGCGTGCATTCGGGCGATTCTGCCTGCTCCCTGCCGCCCTACAGCCTCTCGCCTGAGGTGGTCGAGGAAGTCAAGCGTCAGACGAGACTGATGGCCAAGGCCCTCAACGTCGTGGGGCTGATGAACGTGCAGTTTGCCGTCAAGAATGCGCACTCCGAGGAACCGATCGTCTACGTGCTCGAAGTGAATCCGCGCGCATCGCGTACGGTGCCCTTCGTTTCGAAGGCGACCGGAAAGCCGATCGCCAAGATCGCGGCCCGCGTCATGGTGGGCGATACGATCGCGAAGCAGGGCGTGAATCTGGAGGAAGTGCCCCGCTACTTCTCCGTTAAGGAAGCCGTCTTCCCGTTTGCGAAGTTCCTGGGCGTCGATCCGGTGCTCGGGCCGGAAATGCGTTCGACGGGCGAAGTGATGGGGGTCGGTGCCGATTTCGGCGAAGCGCTCTTCAAGAGCCAGCTCGCAGCGGGCTCGAGGCTTCCCGAACGCGGCAAGGTCTTTATTTCGGTCCGCAACAGCGACAAGCCCAAGTCCGTGATCTGCGCGCATCTGCTCCATCAGGCGGGCTATCCGATCGTCGCCACCGCGGGTACGGCGCACGTGCTGCAGCAGGCCGGCATCCCGTGCCACATCGTTCAGCGCGTGAGTGACGGTCATCCTGAAATCATCGACCTCATCAAGTCGCACGAGCTCGCTCTCGTCATCACTTCGGTGGCGGAGCACGAGGGAGAACTCGCCGACGCACGTGCGATTCGCAAGACCGCGCTTGCCGAACGGGTGACCTATTACACGACGATGGCCGGCGGTCTCGCCGCCGCACAGGGCATCCGTCACATGCGTTCGGTCCAGGTCTATGATCTTCAGGGACTTCACGGTGGCACGCTTCCCTGAGCGATTTGGTAAACTAACGGCCGCATGAGGGACGCCGGCCGGCGGCCGCGTCCCCCGACCGAATTCAAAAAACGTCCGGTAGGGCTCGCGCCGACCGGACGTTTCCAACATTTAGAAAGACTGAAAACATGCTGTCGTCCCGCATTCCCATTACGACCCGCGGCGCTGAAAAGCTCAAGGCCGAACTCGAATATCTGAAGAAGACGGCCCGTCCCAATGTGGTGGCCGCCATCGCCGAAGCCCGTGAAAAGGGCGACCTCTCGGAAAACGCCGAGTATGATGCCGCACGCGAAGAGCAGAGCCACATCGAAGGCCGCATCGCCGAGCTGGAGGGCAAGATCCCCGCTCTCCAGATCATCGACCCGAAGAGCGTTGATGCGGGCGACCGCATCGTCTTCGGTGCGACCGTCGGACTCTACGATGAAGACGACGACATCTCGGTGACCTATCAGATCGTCGGCGATGACGAAGCAGACATCAAGGAAAATCGTATTTCGGTCTCGTCGCCCATTGCCCGTGCGCTGATCGGCAAGTTCGAAGGCGATTCCGTTCAGTTCATGGCGCCCAAGGGGCTCGTGAGCTACGAAATCGAATCCGTCGAATACATCTGACCGGCATTCGTCTGCCGAAAAAACAACAGCGCAGCCGGTCGGAGACCGGCTGCGCCGATATTTGAGTCGGGAAAGTCGAGGATCGTCAGGAACGGGCGCCCGCGGCCTTCTTGGTCACGCGCTTGGACTTGGGTCGGGCGCGGCGGGGTGCGGGTTCAGCCTTCTTCTTCTTTTCGCCGGGCTTTTTCGACGCCACCTTCTTCTTGGGGGTCTCGGCCTTCAGCGGCTGACGCTTGCGGGGAGCCGTCTTTTCCGGCTCCCGGCGTCCGGCGACGGAAGCCGTCTTCATGGTCAGCATGGCGACGCGGGCGGCCTCTTCAGGGTCTTCGCGGTCGGCTTCGTCGGCGGGGCGCCAGAAAATCAGCAGTTTGCCGATCATCTGGACGCGGGCTGCGCCGAGCTTTTCCGCAACTTCGGCATAAATCGCTTCGCGTTCTTCCCGATCGTCGGTCGGCACGCGGACCTTGATGAGTTCATGAGCCGTGAGTTCGCGGTCGATTTCCTGCATCACCGCATCCGTCAGACCGTTGGCGCCGAGAAGCACCACGGGGTCGAGATGATGAGCCTGCGAACGCAGGGCGAGACGCGCATCGCGCGCGAGAATAATTTCTTTCATAATAATCAGATCAGTATTCTCCGATCAGGCGTCTGAGCACGAATCGGAAAAGTGTAGAAAACAGTTTGGGGAACTATGCCAGTAGCAACTAAAAAACTGCGCTCCAACCGCGCCTGGATCGAACGTCATATCAATGATCCGTTCGTGAAGCGTTCCAGGGCCGAAGGTTATCGCGCCCGCTCGGTCTACAAGCTGACCGAACTCGACGACCGCGAGCATCTTCTGCGGCGCGGCATGACCGTTGTGGAGCTCGGCGCGGCACCGGGAAGCTGGACGCAGATCGTCCGCGAGCGTCTGGCGGACCGCGGCGGCAGTGTCGACGGCCGCATCATTGCCATGGACATCCTGCCGATGGACCCCATCGAAGGCGTGACTTTCCTGCAGGGAGACTTCCGTGAACAGGAAATCGCCGACAAATTATCAGAAATTCTGGCGGGCGACAAGGTCGATCTGGTATTAAGCGACATGGCGCCCAATCTTTCCGGCATCGCAGCCGCCGATGCGGCCCGTTCGCTTCTGCTGAACGAGCTTGCGCTCGAATTCTGTCTGGAGCATCTGAAGCCCTCAGGCGTCTTCGTGACGAAGGCATTTCAGGGATCGGGCTTCTCCCAGTTCGTCGAAGCGCTGAAGAAGAACTTCAAAAAGGTCTACACGCGAAAGCCGGCTGCCTCGCGGGATACGTCGGCGGAAGTGTATCTGGTCGCCCGCGAACTCAAGCCCGGGAAATAATCGCTTGCATTTATTCCCCCCGAAAGCGTCGACATACCTGCAAAATGACCCCTTGAACGGCCACGCAGGTTAGGTGAGCCGCTAGAATAACACTATTGCGTCCGCGCACAGGTGAGGTCTGAATCTATCGACCTCCTCGGCGGACCTCTCTCAACCAAACAGGCGGCATCCTCCGGGATACGCCGCCCGTCCGGAGACAACAGATTGGATAACAAGGCATTGAGCCGCATTGCCATCTGGATCATGATCGCCGTGGTTCTCTTCACGGTGTTCCGCCAGTTTGATGCGGCAGTTGAACCGAGACTCGATACGACGAGTTATACGCAGTTCATGGAAGACGCCAAGGCCGGCAAGATCCGGCGCGTCGACGTCCAGGGACGTCGCATCACCGTGACGCCGCAGTCAGGCCCCGAGTATGTCATTACGAGCCCGGGCGACCTGTGGATGGTGGATGATCTGCGCAAGAACGGCGTGCAGGTTTACGGCAAGGCGGAAGAGGAGCCTTCGCTTCTTACCTCGATTTTTGTGTCGTGGTTCCCGATGCTGCTCCTGATCGGCGTGTGGATTTTCTTCATGCGCCGCATGCAGGGCGGCGCCGGTGGCGGCGGTGCGTTCAGCTTCGGCAAGTCCAAGGCCCGCATGCTTGACGAACAGAGCAACAAGGTTCGCTTCAAGGATGTCGCCGGCTGCGACGAAGCGAAGGAAGACGTGCAGGAAATCGTCGACGTCCTGCGCGATCCTTCGAAATTCCAGCGCCTCGGCGGACGCATTCCCCGCGGCATGCTTCTGGTCGGTCCTCCGGGAACCGGCAAGACGCTGCTCGCAAAGGCGATTGCGGGTGAGGCGGGCGTGCCCTTCTTCACGATTTCCGGTTCCGACTTCGTCGAAATGTTCGTCGGCGTCGGCGCTGCCCGTGTCCGCGACATGTTTGAAAACGCCAAGAAGAATGCACCCTGCATCATCTTCATCGACGAAATCGATGCTGTCGGCCGTCAGCGCGGCGCCGGTCTCGGCGGCGGCAACGACGAACGCGAACAGACACTCAATCAGATGCTTGTCGAAATGGACGGCTTTGATACGGGTGCCAACGTGATCGTCATCGCAGCCACGAACCGTCCCGACGTGCTTGACCCTGCGCTGCTGCGTCCGGGCCGCTTTGACCGTCAGGTCGTCGTTCCGCTGCCCGACATCCGTGGCCGCGAACAGATTCTCAACGTGCACATGCGCAAGATTCCCGTCGGCGTCGACGTGGACGGTTCCATCATCGCCCGCGGGACGCCGGGATTCTCCGGCGCCGATCTGGCGAACTTGGTGAACGAAGCCGCACTCTTTGCAGCCCGCCGCAATGCGCGCGTGGTTGAAATGTGCGACTTTGAGAACGCCAAGGACAAGATCATGATGGGCGCCGAACGCCGCGCCATGGTGATGAGCGAGGACGAAAAGCGCAACACGGCCTACCATGAATCCGGCCATGCCGTCGTTGCCCGTCTGATGCCCAAGTCCGATCCGGTTCACAAAGTGACGATCGTGCCGCGAGGCCGCGCTCTCGGTCTGACGATGCAGCTTCCGCAGGAAGACCGCTACGCCTACGACCGTCAGTATCTGCTGACCCGCATCGCAATTCTTTTCGGCGGACGCATTGCCGAAGAGGTCTTCATGAACCAGATGACGACGGGGGCTTCGAACGACTTCGAACGTGCGACGCAGCTCGCACGGGATATGGTCATGCGCTACGGCATGAGCGAGCGCATGGGTCCGATGGTCTATGCGGAAAATGAGGGCGAGGTCTTCCTCGGCCGTTCCGTGACGAAGACCACGCATATGTCTGAAAAGACCATGCAGGAAGTGGATGCCGAAGTCCGCCGCATCATCGACGAGCAGTATGCGCTTGCACGCCGCCTCATCGAGGAGAACCGCGACAAGATGGAGACGATGGCCAAGGCGCTTCTTGAATGGGAGACGATCGACGCCGATCAGATCGACGACATCATGGAAGGTCGTCCTCCGCGTCCGCCCAAGGCTTCCAAGGCGGTGCCGGGCGCCCGGTCGGCCGACGAGGGCCGTCCGAGAGCAGAGGCCGAACCCGCCAAGGAAGCGGCTCCTGCATCCGAACCTTCCGCCAAGGCCGGCGAACCCAAGCCGGCAGCGCCGGGCGGAACCGGTTCGGAGCAATCCGAGCCGAACTCCGCTGACGCCAAGGAAGATCGCGAGCGTTCCGAATAACGCACCTTCAGAACAAAGGCTGCAGCAATTCCCTTGTCCCAAGGGAGCTGCGGCCTTTTTCTCTTTCGAACCGAAGGAACCGAACAGATGACAGCAAACCGTAAGCCCGCAGCGCTCTGGCGCTGCGCCGATACCGTCTTTCATTTTGACGGACGCCATCCTCTCATCATGGGCATTCTCAATGTGACGCCCGATTCCTTCTCCGACGGAGGAGAGCACAATCGTCCCGAAGATGCGGTGCGCTGGGCGCACCGCATGCGCGGGGAGGGAGCGCACATCATTGATGTCGGCGGAGAATCCACCCGCCCCGGCTTCAATGAAACCGGCGTTTCTCTTGAAGAGGAGCGCCGCCGGGTACTTCCGGTTGTGGAGGTGCTCGTGAAGGAGGGCTTCATCGTCAGCGTCGACACCTCGAAGCCTGAAATCATGACGGAGGCCGCAGCGGCGGGCGTGCATATTCTGAACGACATCCGGGGTTTTGAAATGCCCGGAGCCGAGGAAGCCGCGGCGAAAACGGACTGCGGCCTCGTTGTCATGCACCGCAGTCATTCGACGGATTATGATGACGTAGTGGCCGACGTGGAAGCGTATCTCCGAGCCCGTCAGGCAAGACTTGAAGCACTCGGCGTTGCGGCAGACCGTATCTGCTGGGATCCGGGTTTCGGTTTCGGCAAGACGGTGGAACAGAATTTCCGTCTTCTCGGCGCGACTGATCGTTTCGTTGCTTCAGGGCAGCCTTATCTGATGGGGCTCTCGAGAAAGTCTTCCATCGGAGCGGCGACCTCGCAGAGCGTCCCGCACGACCGTGTTTCCGGCAGTGTGGCCGGTGCGCTCATCGCCGTTCAGAAGGGTGCACAGATCGTCCGCGTTCACGATTGCCGCGAGACGGCGGATGCGGTGGCCGTCTGGCGGGCTGCGGAAGAGGCATCTCTCTGAAAGGGCCGGCAGGGCAAAACAAAAAGGACAGAACATATGACACGACGCTATTTCGGCACGGACGGCGTCCGCGGCCGCGTGGGCAAGACGCCGATTACTCCTGATTTCGTGCTGCGTCTCGGACAGGCGGCGGGCAGAGTGCTCCGCCGCTCGAGTCCCGGCGGCC
>JAXEEN010000027.1:0-21626 GCA_034104065.1 Sutterella sp. | reverse complement strand
GAATGTCGACGGCATCGGTCATTTCTAGTGCGGCGGCAAGCGCCTGAGCCGTGGCGGGCTTGAGGGTGACGTTGTCGTGTTCGGCAATCAGAAGAGCTGTCATTTTCTATATCCCCCTCAGAGCACGTGCGCTTCGTTCTTCAGCTTTTCAACGAGCTCGTCGACGCTCGCCACCATCACGCCGGCCTTGCGGGCGGGCGGTTCGTCGACGCTCAGCACCCGGATGCGGGAGGCCGTGTCGAGGCCGAGCGAAGCCAGCTCGATCGTTTCGACCGGCTTCTTGCGGGCCTTGGCCATCGAAGGCAGCGTCACGTAGCGCGGCTCGGCCAGACGCAGATCCGCAGTCACGACGGCGGGCGCGGCCAGCGACACGGTCTGCGTGCCGCCGTCCGTTTCGCGCGTGACGATCCAGCGGCCGTCTTCAAAGCCGATGTCGCTCGCAAAGGTGCCGAGCGGCATGCCGCAGAGCGCCGAGAGCATCTGACCGGTCTGATTGGCGTCGTCGTCGATCGCCTGCTTGCCGAGAAGCACCAGCCCCGGCTGTTCGCGTTCGACGAGGACCTTGAGCACCTTCGCGACAGCGAGCGGCTCGAGCGCGTCGTCGGTCTTCACGTGAATCGAACGGTCCGCGCCGATGGCCATGGCCACGCGCAGCGTGTCGACGGCCTTGAGCGGTCCCACCGTCACGGCCACGACTTCGTCGGCTCTGCCTGCCTCGCGAAGTTCGACGGCCTCTTCAACGGCGATTTCATCGAACGGGTTCATCGCCATCTTGGCGATCTTGGTATCCACACCGGAATGGTCGGGCAGCGGACGCACCTTGATCTTGGCGTCCACCACGCGCTTGACGGCGACGAGGATCTTCATCAAAAAACTCCAGGAAACACAAAGCGGCCGTCATCCCCCCAGGACGGCGGCGGCCTCCGAATGTTTAAACGTGCGGCTCATTATAACGGCAGGTCCCCCCTCCATTCCTTAAACGCAGCGGCGATTTTGGAAGAGGCGGATTCTTGCAAGAAGCGGGGAAGATGCACGGCGTGAATTTTGCAAAAACGCTGAACTTTGCAATTTTGATGCGTAGGTAAAGTATCTTAGGTAATCTTTTATTTTTGTTGTTGATCAACCGTTTTTCAGAAAATCCCTCATCGGCATCCGACCTGCAATTGACGTTGCTTTTGCAAAGGAATAAAGTTACGTTTCATCGGCATTGTGCAGGGCTCCGGCAGCGCCTGCACCCTGATTTTTCAAACACGAACAGACAGAAAGACGGATTACCATGACTGCGAGCGACCCGAACCGCATCATCATCTTCGACACAACGCTTCGCGACGGCGAACAGGCCCTTCCCCAGAGTCTCTCCGCCAGACAGAAGCTTCAGATCGCACTGGCGCTCGAGCAGCTCGGCGTCGACGTCATTGAAACGGGCTTCCCCGTTTCCTCCCAGGGCGACTTTGAAAGCGTTCAGGGCATTGCGCGCGTGCTCCGCCGCGCCGTTCCCTGCGGTCTTTCCCGCGCCGTGGCGGGCGACATCGACGCCTGCGCCAGGGCGCTGAGCGTTGCCGAACGCTTCCGAATCCACACCTTCATCGCGACCTCCGACATTCACGTCAAGGACAAGCTCAGGAAGGACTTCAGCCAGATTCTGGAAATGGGCGTTGAAGCCGTGAAGCGCGCCCGCCGCTACACCGACGACGTCGAATTCTCCTGCGAGGACGCGGGCCGCACGCCGATCGACCATCTCTGCCGCATGGTTGAAGCGGCGATTGCCGCGGGCGCCACGACCGTGAACATTCCCGACACGGTTGGCTTCACGCTCCCCGAAGAATTCGGCGGCATCATCACGACGCTCTACAACCGCGTGCCCAACATCGACAAGGCCGTCATCAGCGTGCACTGCCACAACGACCTCGGCATGGCGACCGCCAACTCGCTCACCGCCGTCATGCACGGCGCCCGTCAGATCGAGTGCTGCATGAACGGTCTCGGCGAACGCGCCGGCAACTGCTCGCTTGAAGAAGTCGCCATGGCGATCCGCCTTCGCGAAGCCTACATGGGCGGCGTGCACACGGGCATTGTGGCGAAGAACATCGCCCGCACCTCGGGTCTCGTCGCCAAGATCTGCAACGAACCCGTTCCGCCGCACAAGGCGATCGTGGGTTCGAACGCCTTCGCCCACAGCTCGGGCATCCATCAGGACGGCGTTCTCAAGAACCGCGAAACCTATGAAATCCTCACGCCCGAAAGCGTGGGCTTCACCGGCAACACGATGCGCATGACCGCCCGTTCGGGCCGCCATATGATCCGCGCCTGCCTGCGCAACCTCGGCTACGAGGACGACAGCTACGACCTGAACGAAATCTACGCGCGCTTCCTCAAGCTCGCCGACAAGAAGGGCCAGGTCTTCGACTACGACCTTGAAGCGCTGCTCTTCTTCTCCACGCTCGACGAAGAGGAAGAGGAAAACGCCTTCGAGCTCGATCAGATCAGCGTGATGAGCGGAGGCAGCCACTCGATTCCGACGGCTTCCGTCCGTCTGCGCGTCGGCAAGCGCACCCGCACCGACTCCTCCATCGGCAACGGTCCGATCGACGCGGTCTACAACTGCATCACGCGCCTGACCGGCATCCGCTGCCAGCTGACGAGCTTCACCATTACGGCCAACGGCGCCGGCATGGACGCGCTCGGCCAGGTCAACGTCACCGTCGACTACGACGGACGCATCTTCCACGGCATGGGCATGTCGGTCGACATCGTCGAAGCCGCTGCGCTCGCCCTCATCCATGCCGCCAACAGCATCGACCGCGCCGCCAAGATCCGCGAATCCCGCAAGGCCCCGCAGGAAGACGCCGTCCCGGCCATGAACACGCCCTAACCCCGTCTCTTTTTCAATCAGATACGCCGTGCGCCGCGCACAGTCCGCGCACGGCAGTTGCATCCTCCAGTTCCAAGGAAAAAACATGCTGACACGCATTCACAAGATCGCCGTTCTCGCCGGCGACGGCATCGGTCCCGAAGTCATGGCCGAAGCGCTCAAGGTGCTTGACGCCGCCGGCGAACGCTGCGGCTTCCGGCTCGAAAAGACCGAAGCTCTCGTGGGCGGCGCGGCGATCGACGCCTGCGGCACACCGCTTCCGCAGGCAACGCTTGACGCCTGCGATGCCGCCGAAGCCATTCTTTTCGGCAGCGTCGGCGGTCCGAAGTGGGACCATCTCCCGCACAAGAACCGTCCCGAAGTGGGTGCCCTCCTTCCGCTTCGCAAGCGCTACGACCTCTTCTGCAATCTTCGTCCGGCCCGCTTCTACGAAGGTCTCTTCGGTCTCTCTCCGCTTCGCGCCGACATTGCCGAAAAGGGCTTCGACGCCCTCTGCGTGCGCGAGCTCACCGGCGGCATCTATTTTGGCCTTCCGAAGGGCCGCGAAGGCACGGGTCCCGACGAACGCGCCTTCGACACCGAAACCTATTCCCGCCGCGAAATCGAACGCATCGCCCGCCTCGCTTTTGAAATCGCCCGAGGCCGCCGCGGCCGCGTCACGTCGATCGACAAGTCGAACGTGCTCGCCACGTCCCGTCTCTGGCGCGAAATCGTGACCGAGATCGGCGCAGCGTATCCCGACGTCGAACTCGAACACATGTACATCGACAACGCCACGATGCAGCTCATCAAGGCGCCGTCGCACTTCGACGTGGTTCTCTGCTCGAACATGTTCGGCGACATTCTCTCGGACGAATGCGCCATGATCACGGGCTCGATGGGCATGCTCCCCTCCGCTTCTCTCGGCGAATCCGGCTTCGGCCTCTACGAACCGGCGGGCGGCTCTGCTCCCGACATCGCCGGCAAGAACATCGCCAACCCGATCGCCCAGATTCTCTCGGCCGCCATGATGCTCCGTCATTCTCTCGGCGAATTCGAAGCCGCCGATCTGATTGAAAAGGCCGTGGGACACGTGCTGAAGTCCGGCACCGTCACCGGCGACCTTGCCTGCGCCGTCGAAGGCGCCGTTCCCGTCACCACCGACGTCATGGGCTCGGCCATCGCCGCAGCCGTCAAGGAGATCTGAACCATGGGACGCACGCTTTATCAGAAGGTCTACGACGCCCACATCGTCACGGAAGTGCCCGGCGAACTGCCGCTGCTCTACATCGACCGCCATCTCATTCATGAAGTCACGAGCCCCCAGGCTTTTGCCGGACTGCGTGAAGCGGGCCGCAAGCTTCGCCGCCCCGATCTGATGCTCGGCACGATGGACCATGACATTTCGACGCAGGAAGCCACGCTCGAAGTCTGCTCGCCCATGGCCAAGAAGCAGGTTACGACGCTCGTCTCCAACTGCAGCGAGTTCGGCGTCACGCTCTTCGGCCTCGGTCATCCGGGCCAGGGCATCGTGCACATCATCGGCCCGCAGACGGGCTTTACCCTCCCGGGCACGACGCTGGTCTGCGGCGACTCGCATACGGCGACCCACGGCGCCTTCGGCGCCCTCGCCTTCGGCATCGGCACGTCCGAAGTCGAACACGTGATGGCCACCCAGACCCTCAAGCAGCAGCGCTTCAAGACGATGCGCATCACGGCCGAAGGCAAGCTCCCGAAGGGCGTCTACGCCAAGGACCTCATCCTCGCCATCGCCGACGCGATCACCACGGCCGGCGGCACGGGCCACGCCATCGAATTCGCCGGCACGGGCGTCACAAACCTCACCATGGAAGGCCGCATGACGCTGTCCAACATGGCGATCGAAGTGGGCGCCAAGGCCGGCATGATCGCTCCCGACGAAACGACCTTCGCCTATCTGAAGGATCGTCCGTTTGCACCCAAGGGCGCCGCCTGGGACGAAGCCGTCGCCTACTGGAAGACGCTTCCGACGGATGCCGACGCGGTCTTTGACAAGGAAGTGACGATCGACTCCGCCAACCTCGTGCCCTACGTGACCTGGGGCACGAACCCCGGTCAGGCCTGCCCGGTGACGGGCCGCGTACCCGATCCGGCCGACATCGCCGATCCGGGCGAACGCGCCGGCGTCGAAGCCGCGCTGGCCTACATCGGTCTTGAACCCGGCTCGCTCATTACGGACGCCAAGATCGACACGGTCTTCATCGGCTCCTGCACGAACGGCCGCATCGAAGACTTCCGCGAAGCCGCCAAGGTCGTGAAGGGCCGCAAGGTTGCGCCCGGCGTGCGCGCCCTTGCCGTTCCCGGCTCCATGGCCGTTCGCGCCCAGGCCGAGGCGGAGGGTCTCGACAAGATCTTCATCGAAGCGGGCTTCGAATGGCGTCTCCCCGGCTGCTCGATGTGTCTCGCCATGAACGACGACCGCGCAGAAGAAGGTTCCCGCGTCGCCTCGACGTCCAACCGCAACTTCGTCGGCCGTCAGGGCCGCGGCAGCCGCACTCACCTGATGAGCCCGGCCATGGCGGCCGCTGCCGCCGTCACGGGTCACATCACCGACGTCCGTGAACTTCTTTAAAGGATCCGTCATGCAGAAATTCACCGTACTGACCGGCATTGCCGCCCCGCTTGACGCGTCCAATGTCGACACCGACCAGATCATCCCGAAGCAGTTCCTGCTCGCCGTCGACCGCAAGGGCTTCGGCAAGCATCTCTTCCATGAGCGCCGTTATCTCGACGCAGCGGAAACGATGCCCAATCCGGACTTCGTGCTCAACAAGCCCGCCTATCAGGGCGCGCAGATTCTCGTCGCGCGTCACAACTTCGGCAACGGCTCGAGCCGCGAACACGCGCCCTGGGCGCTTCTCGACTTCGGCATCCGCGCCATCATCGCTTCGTCCTTCGCCGACATCTTCAGCAACAACTCGCTCGGCAACGGCCTGCTCCTCGTGAAACTCACTGAAGCGGAAGTCGATGAGCTCTTCGGCATTCTCAACGCCGATCCCGGCATGAAGATCACGGTCGATCTGGAAAAGCTCCTCGTGACCGCCGGCGACCGCAGCTGGTCCTTCACGCTCGATCCGTTCCGCCGCAAGTGTCTTCTCGAAGGCCTCGACGCCGTGGCGCTCACGCTCCAGCACGAAGACGCCATCGCCGCCTACGAAGCCAAAATGCCCGCCTGGCTCGCTCCCGGCGTGCGTGATCTCAAAGAGTGTTCGGTCTGATCCTCCGGATCGCTGATCGTTCTCTGAAACAGCAAACGGCCGCGGTGAAAACCGAGGCCGTTTGCTTACCCAGCCGCATCAGACACGACACCAGCTGACGAATTGTCTTTCCTCTCCCGAGAAGACCAACGCGATTCTGATCAGTTCCTTCCCGGCATCCTGACCGCCGTAGCGGCGGGAAGTCATCTGAGATTTTGCCGCTTCGAGACAGGCCGCCGCATCCGAACTGCGGCCGGCATATTTAAACTCGAACACCCATCTGCGTTTGTCGATATTCACCAGCATGTCGCACCTGCCCAAGGCGGAATGCACTTCGACCTGAGGCAGCATGGCCGCACCGAGCAGCAGCACCTGCAGATAGGCGCGGCATGAGGCCTCGTCCCGGATCGGATAACGCTGATAATCGATGGCATCGACCGCTTCGTTAAACACGCGAACGACTTCTTCCGCGGTTCCGACTTTCAGTACCGCAGATACCGGCGTACTGCCGGCTCTCAGCAGGCGTCTGTTTTTCAGCAGCTGAGAGGCATAAAGTTCAGCCATGGAGCGGGAAACTTCTTTGTTCGGATAGCCCAACTGAACGAACCCATCATCACAAGCATGCTTCACCGTCAGATAGCCGGCCTGCGTCAGAAGCACTTCCGCCTTCAGGTCATCGTAGCCCGCAGACGCGTCCAGCGCCGACAGCGGAACCAGCAAATCTGCGCCGTAACTGGCGGGATCGGCCAATTCGTGCCCGTCCAGATACCTCATCAAAACAGCCGGCTGACCGCCGCTTCTGAACCAATAATTCGCAAAGCCCAAATGCGGAGAGGTCAAAAAATTCAGAACTGACCAGGGACAATAAACATGTGTTTGACCTTTCGAATCGAAACAAAAACCGTCATAGTTTTCACGCAGGCCGCTGAGAACGTTTTCCTCTGACAGATTCAGACAACCTGCCGCTCTGCGAAGATGACCGCCGAACCATCGGCGGATTTCTTCCTCGGTATATCCCAGCAGAGCACCGAATTTCGGATCCAAAGAAATATCACGGATATTATTGAATGCAGAAAAAATACTGGTATTGCTGAATTTTGTAATGCCGGTCATGAAAAAGAACCGTAATCTTCCTTCGTAGGACTTGACGGTGCTGTAGAACTGAGACAGCTTCTGCTGAACGGCATCAAACAGGATCGGATCATCGAGACGAGAAGTCAGCGGCGCATCATATTCGTCGATCAGCAGGACCAACGACAAATGCGGCAGAGAAGACAGCAGCGCCGAAAATTTACCGATAGGATCCGTTCCTTCCGAAGACATGCAGAGCCCGGCTTCTCTGACGGCGTCCCTGAGAAGGGTATCAAACCGCTGAAGAAAATCTTCAACGGTCGAATAGTCCTTGGCCAAGGAAAAATCCAGTCGGAGAACGGAGTATGTCGAATCGTTCCAGAGGTTCTCAATGTCGAGACCGTGAAAGTCCCTCAAACCGTACTTAAACAGCGATTCAAACGTCGAAAGAAGAAGCGATTTGCCGAATCTTCTGGGTCTGGCGACAAAAATTTTGTCTCCGTCCCGGCACAGCTCGTACACCATGCGGGTTTTGTCTGCATAAATTCGCCTCTCTTGTCTCAAAGCGATAAAGTCCGATCTGCCCAAAGGCAGATTCTGCAAAGACGCTGACATGGCCGATTTTCTTGAATTTAAACTTAAGACGATTGTATCGAAGACCTCCGTCGGGCGTCTGAGGTGATTTCAGGCTGCAGAAGAAGAACGCCGGTCATCGTGTTCCGAACACCTCAGCTGCGAAGACTCCAGGCGGCAAGCAGAGCCGAGACCGCAATGCCCGCCATCGTCCAGCTGCTTTCTCCCGTGAGACTGCCGGCAAGTCCTGCGAGCCCGCCGAGGACGGCACCTGCGAGCCAAAGACTGCCGCGAACGGGGGCCGCGCGGCCGAGAAGCGCAACGAAGAGAGGAACAGCCACGCCAGGCACATAGAGCGAATAGGCAGTCAGCAGAAGTTTGATGATGTCGCCCGACACATAGACCGCCGCTGCGGAACCTATGCCGAAAAGCGTGACCAGCAGACGAACGGCCTTCGTGCTGTCGCCGCCGAGAAGATTGCGCTCGACGATGCCCGACGCGGACAGCAGAACCGTGTCGGCCGAACCGCAGAGCGCACTGATGAGTCCGAGTGCAATCGCCGCCTTGAGCCACACGGGCATGACGGCGCCTTCGGCGAGCCAGCCGGCCACGGGCTGCTTGTCGCCGAGATTCATCATGGCGAGCAGCGTGATGGCGATGCCGAACCAGACCAGGCACGGCGCCGCCCACCAGGCGGCACGGCGTGCCGTCGCACCGTCTTTAGCCGAAAATGTGCGCGAGAACATGTCGGGGCCGACGATGTAGGTGATCCCGACCAGACACATCATGCGGATCCAGTCGCCGAGACCGAAGCGCTCGTTGAACGGCACCCAGTCCAGCGAAGCCGCCTTTTCCGGCTGCGAGAAGAGGAGCCACAGGGCTGCTGCGGAAAAGCCGCCCACCAGAAGCACCGCCTGAACGGCGTCGGTGCGGATGACGCCGCTCTGACCGCCCAGGGCGGTATGCAGCAGCACGCCGGCCGCAATCAGAAGGTAAAGAATTTCCGCCGTCGCGGGCGACGCCAGCGTTGTGAGCAGCACATGAAGCGCCACGAACTGCGCCGCCGTCACGCCGACCCAGGAAACGGCAATGATGGCGCCGGACCATTTTTCAGCCGCTCGTCCCGCGTAAAAACCCGCCACCTCGGGCAGCGTCACGGCGGGCAGCGCACGAATTTTGGTAGCCGCGATGAGTCCGTGCAGGAAGAGGCCGACGGCGCCGACGCCGAGCCACCAGAAAGCGGCGGCGCCGGTTTTCTGAGCAAGCGAACCCATGCCGAGCGTCGCCGAGCCGCCGATGATGGTGCTGACAAGTGAAAGCGCGCAGAAGAGCGCGCCCGTCGTGCCGCCGTTGGTGAGAAACGTCCGGCTGCTTTCGGCATGCCTGGCACCCGCCAGGCCGTACCAAAGCACGCCCGCCAGATAGGCAAGCACAAGCGCAGTAAGTGCGGTCATAAAGAATCCTTCGCCGATGCGTCAGAGAAGCGACAGCGTCGCCCACGAGACGGCCAGATAACGCACCAACTTTCCGAGACCGATCCAGAACAGGGCCGGAAGCCAGCCGATGCGAAGCCAGCCTGCCGCCAGCGGAATGGCATCTCCGACGACGGGCACCCAGGAGAAAAAGAGGACGGGCGCCCCGAAACGCCGCAGCCACGATGCCGCCCGGCCGTCTTCCGTCCGATTGGGAACGAAGCGGCCGATCACCCAGCTCGTCATGCCGCCGAGCGTGTTGCCGGCCGCCGCGATCAGAATGAGTCTCAGCATGCGCTCCGTCCCGCCGCCGGCCGCCAGTGCGCCCGCCAGCAGCACTTCGCTGCCGCCGGGAAAGAGCGTGGCTGAAACGAACGCACTTACAAAAAGCGCCCATTCCGCCGAGGATCCCGCCAGCCATTCGGTGAGCCAATCCGTCATCGTTTGCTGTTCAAATCCGGTTTACCAGTGCAAAAAACGGCGTTCTCTCCTCTCAGATGGGAAAGAACGAAGATCACATTCTATCCGCTAAGTTTCCGACAGAGAGTCAGCCGAACGGATTCGCGCGGTTGATTCCGAGCAAAGCCTCACACGTGCCGAAGAGTCTGACAGGACAGACAGCAGATCAGGTACGATCCCGGCCGTCCTGTTCTGCCAAGAGCTTGTCTGCCTGCACGCCGAGCATGACCAGAATCGACGTCAGCTCGTCTTCAACCGCCAGAAAGTCGTCGTCTCCCGCTTCGCACTCATACAGTTCCCGGCGCATCTCCTCCGGCAGTCTCAGAAGTCCCTGGCCGAGAATGCCTGCAGAGAAAAAAGCGACGACGACGTCTTCCTGAATTTCGTCCGGAAGTGCCTTTAAAACAGAAGGGAAGCGCTCAATGAGATTCTCGACAGTCCGAGCTGCCTTTTCCGCCTCAGCCGCGGTCTTCGGATGGAAAAGCGCCGAGATCGAGTCCGGAATCGGACCTTCAATATCGACATAGGCACCCGATGCTGCCATCAGAGGGACAAGCCATTCCTGAGTCCGGCAGAAAAGTTCGTCATCGGGACACTGACCGACCGCCTTGAAGCACTGATAAATTCTGTCGTCGTCGCCGAGCTTAGTGAGCGGAAAAAGAACGCCGCAGAGCGCCTGTCCGATGCGGTGCGCTTCCGCCGTCGACAGATTGGTCCGAAGCGCACGCCAAATCGCCTCTCCGTCGCTGACCATCCTGCCGGGGTAGTCCGCGTCGAGAAAATCGCTGTTGAAGCCGCCCAGCATCAGGAACATCTCGGCAAGCTCCGCTGCCGTCTTATCTTCCTTGCCCGAATCCTCATCGCCGATATGCCTGGAAAGCGCCGGAAGCTCTGTCCCTTCGAGCGCTGCCGCAGTCGTATAGAGCGTGCGGAGTCCGTCGGCAAGCGGCATGAAGACATCAATGTCATCTTCCACTTTTTCTAAAAGCGGACGGATGAGTCTGTCTGACGGCGTGTTGCCCTTCGGAGCGAAGCGTTCCGCCGACGGCTGAATACGAGGAGAAAGGCGAGCCGACCAAACGATCTGCTCGAGAACGGCCTGCCGGTCGTCCTCGTCTTCCATCTCTTCCTGAAGAAGCTCCTCGGCAACCGATAGCCGATCGCCGGTCTTGGCCAGAATGCGACCCAGAAGCCGGTTGTGCATGAATGCGTAAAGCGCACGCTGCTTGGCCGGAAGCTTGCCGATCAGTCTCTCGAGCTCCTCGTCGGAGACGGATTCAAGCGGACGTACAATTTCTTCGACATCATCAAAGTGCACATCCGTCTGAATATCGGTCAGAGAATCGTAGACCCGGCTGAGCATTGACCGCTTTTCATACGGGAGACTCGTTTCCCTCAGGCGCATACGAAGCAGATCTTCGTACTCGCCTTCATCATCTCTTTCGTCGATCAGCACCATGATGGTCTCATCGATGTCATCAAGCAGCGCCTTGATATCAGGGTGCGTCTTGAATCTGAAGTCACAGGCGCCGTCGAATTCCTCGGCAATGTCGACCTGCCCGTACTTCCGCTCAAAAGCGAGCGCCTTCTGACGAAGCGCCGAAACCGCAGTGAAGGCAATCGCCGTCTGCCGGGCTTCATCCGATAACGAGCCCTCAAGTTCGGACACTGTTTTAACAACGTCGCGGCCGGCCAGAAGCGCCTCCGCAATATCGCACAAACCCACGAAAATCCAGCTGCTGTAGCCGCAAAGCGGATCAGGCAGCGCCCGGATCAGTCCGATGATCTCGTCCTTTGTCAGGAATGCAGACGCTTCATCGTCGAGTACCTCAACTTCTGCGGCATTATCGGACATGCGAAACTCCTAAAAACCAGGCATATCTGATCAGTATGCCCGAAATAACCGAGATCGGACTGTCTGTGCCGACCTTCCGGATGCCTCAGGCATCCGGTCTGCCGGGCGTCCCCGTACAAAAAAAGCTTCGTTTTCCCTGCAGCGACAGGGAAGAACGAAGCTTTCATGTCATCCGATGACTGTCCGGAAATCAGTCCGCCAGACGGATCCGCTTGGTGGATTCCGGATCAAACCAATGCACGGCCTTGGCCGGGAAGCGGATGCCGCAGCGGCCGCCCGTTTCCGGAATGTAGCAGGCATTGTCGACGCGGAAGACCACGTTCTGACCGAGCAGGCTGCCGTGGATCAGATGGTCGGCGCCGAGCGCCTCAACGGTTTCCACTTCGCAGGTCCCAAAGCCGCCCTCAGGAAGTACTTCCACGTGTTCGGGTCGAACGCCGAGCACGACCTGACGGCCGGCGAGCGCCTTGGCGGGAGCCGGCAGTTCAAGCGACATCCCTTTCTGTTCAAAGCGCAGACCGTCTTCCGACACGCGGCCGTGAACGAGGTTCATCGGAGGCGAGCCGATGAAGTTCGCGACGAACATCGTTTCGGGATCGTCGTAGACCTCCTTGGGAGTGCCGACCTGTTCCGCTACGCCGCCGTTCATCACGATCATGCGGTGAGCGAGCGTCATGGCCTCGACCTGGTCGTGGGTCACGTAAAGGCTCGTCGTCTTGAGACGGCGGTGAAGCTTCTGGATCTGCAGACGGGTCTGGACGCGAAGCTTGGCGTCGAGGTTCGAGAGCGGTTCGTCAAACAGGAAGACCGCCGGTTCGCGCACGATGGCGCGGCCCATGGCGACGCGCTGACGCTGGCCGCCGGAAAGCTGGCGGGGACGGCGCTCGAGCAGATGGGAGAGTTCGAGCATCTTGGCCGCTTCCTGCACGCGGCGGTCGATCTCCGCCTTGTCGACGCGGCGGATCTTGAGACCGTAGGCCATGTTGTCGTACACGCTCATGTGCGGGTACAGCGCGTAGTTCTGGAAGACCATCGCGCAGTCGCGGTCCTTCGGTTCGAGATTGTTGACCACGCGGTCGCCGATCACGAGCTCGCCCGAGGTAATGGGTTCGAGACCCGCCACCATGCGCAGAAGCGTCGACTTGCCGCAGCCCGACGGACCGACGATCACGATGAATTCGCCGTCGCGGATATTGAGAGAAATGCCGTGAACGACGGCCACGTCGCCGTAGCTCTTGCGGATGTCCTTGAATTGAATGCTAGCCATAATCTGTTTCTCTTATTTTTCCGTATCGACGAGACCCTTCACGAACCAGCGCTGCATAAGCGTTACGACGAGCGCGGGCGGGATCATTGCGAGCATGGCGGTTGCCATGATGAGGTTCCATTCATTGGCGGAGTCGCCGCCGCCGATCATGCGCTTGATGCCGATCACGATCGGATACATGTCTTCCGACGTCGTGACGAGAAGCGGCCACAGGTACTGGTTCCAGCCGTAGATGAACTGAATCACGAACATGGCCGCGATGTTGGTGAGCGAGAGCGGCATCAGAATCGTGAAGAAGAAGCGCATCGGACCTGCGCCGTCCATGCGGGCGGCTTCCGTGAGCTCGTCGGGCACCGTCAGGAAGAACTGCCTGAAGAGGAACGTCGCCGTTGCCGAGGCAATCACCGGCAGGATGAGGCCGCCCCAGCTGTCGAGCAGGTGCAGTCCGGCCATCACCTCATAGGTGGGCGAAATGCGGACTTCGACCGGCAGCATCAGCGTGATGAAGATGAGCCAGAAGCAGAGCTTGCGGCCGGGGAACTTGAAGTAGACGATGGCGAAGGCCGAGATGAGCGAGATGAGAATCTTGCCGATCGAAATACCGAGCGCCATGACGAGCGACACAAAGAGCATGCGGCCGACCGGCGCGCGGGAGGCCGTGCCGCCGCCCTCGGTGAGAATCTGCAGATAATTCTCGATCATGTGGGTGCCCGGAATCAGACTCATCGGAGCCTGTTCGACTTCCACGGCGGTCTGCGTCGACGCGACGAACGCGACGTAGACCGGGAAGACAACCACGATGATGCCGAGAATCAGCGTCAGATGCGTGAAGAAATTGAGCCAGGGACGATTTTCAACCATGATGTCCGCCTCCCGTCAGTAGTTGACGCGCCGCTCGATGAAGCGGAACTGAATGACCGTGAGAATGATCACCATGACCATCAGCACGACGGACTGAGCGGCGGAACCGCCGAAGTCCATGTTGCGGAAGCCGTCGACGAACACCTTGTAGACGAGAATGTTCGTGTCCTGACCCGGGCCGCCCTGCGTCGTCGCGTCGACAATGGCGAACGTGTCGAAGAACGCGTAGACGATGTTCATCACAAGAAGGAAGAAGGTCGTGGGCGAAAGAAGCGGGAAGACCACCGACCAGAAGCGGCGGAACGGTCCGGCGCCGTCCATCGCGGCCGCTTCAAGAAGCGAACGCGGAATGGCCTGAAGACCGGCCAGGAAGAAGATGAAGTTGTAGCTCACCTGCTTCCAGACGGCGGCCACCACGAGAAGGATGAGCGCCTGGTCGGCGTTGACGAGATAGTTCCAGCTGATGCCGAAGCCCTTCATGGCGTAGGCAAGCACGCCGAGCGTCGGATTGAAGATGAACATCCACAGCACGCCGGCGACGGCAGGCGCCACGGCGTACGGAATGATGAGGAAGGATTTGTAGGCGTTGGCGCCGCGGATCACGCGGTCGGCGCAGACGGCCAGAAGAAGACTGATCGCGAGGCCGAGGAAGGCGACAAGCGCCGAGAAGACCATCGTGATCTTGAAGCTCGAGATGTAGTTGGGATCTTCAAACAGAACGACGAAGTTCTGCAGCCCGACGAATTCGGTGCTCAGACCGAACGGGTCCTGCATCAGCACGGACTGATAAATGGCCTGACCCGCGGGAAGGAAGAAGAAGATGAGCGTAATGGCGAGCTGCGGCAGCACCAGAAGATACGGCAGCCACCGGTTTTGGAATACGACTCTTTTTTCCACTTTGTTCTGACTCTGATGGTGTCGTTCTCCCGGACAGGTCTGGACACGGTCCGCCGTCGCGGACCGTGCTGAGGGCCTCTGCCCGGGGTACGGCAGAAGGCGCCTCAGCCTTCGCGGCTGAAGCGCACTTCGGCGGTTTCTGAAGAGTTACTTCGTCACGCGTTCAAAGCGTGCGAGCTGCTCGTTGCCGCGGCGGACCGCTGCATCGAGAGCCTGCTTGGCCGAAACCTTGCCCGACCAGATCTTTTCAAACTCTTCGTCGACAATCGTGCGGATGTTGGGCAGATAGCCGAGACGGATGCCGCGGCTCTTGTCCGTGGTCTTGAGCATCTGCTTGACTGCCACGTCGGCGCCCGGATTCTTTTCGTAGTAGCCGCTTTCCTTGGCGATTTCGAAGGCCTTCTGCGTCACAGGAAGGTAGCCCGTGCGCATATGGTTGTTGGCCTGAACCTGCGGGTCGGAAAGATAGTTGAAGAAGTCGGCCACGCAGCGGTTTTCCGCTTCAGGCTTGCCGGCCATCGCCCAGAGGGAGGCGCCGCCGATCGCCGTGTTCTGCGGCGTATCGGGCACGTCCGGATAGTAGGGCATCGGCATCGTCATGTATTCAAACTTCGCATTGCGGCGGATATTGGCGAGCGTGCCGGAGGAACCCATGTTGATCGCGCATTCGCCCGAATAGAAGGTGGCGTCGGCCAGATTGCCGCGTCCCTTGTAGACGAAAAGGCCTTCCTTGGCCATGCGGGCCAGGTTTTCAATATGGCGCTGATGAAGCGGGGAATCGATCTTGAGGCGGGCGCCCGTGCCGTCGAAGCCGTTGCGCAGCGTGGCGTATTCAACGTTGTGCCAGGTGGAGAAGCTTTCGAGCTGCGTCCAGCCCATCCAGGAAGTGGTCATCGGGCAGGCTTCGCCGGCATCCTTGAGGGCCTTGGCGGCCTTTTCGATTTCAGGCCAGGTGCGCGGCAGCTTGTCGGGCTCGGTCGGAAGACCAGCCTTCTTGAATTTGGTGAGGTTGAGGTAGAGAACCGTGGTGGAGGAGTTGAAGGGGTAGCTGAGCATGCGGCCGTCGGAGGTGGAGTAGTAGCCGTAGACCGCCGGAATGTACTGCTTCGGATCGAACTTGTAGCCCGCCTTGTCGAGCAGTTCGCCGACCGGAACAATGGCCCCCTTGCTGAACATCATCGTAGCCGTGCCGACTTCGAAGACCTGCAGAATGTTGGGCGAACGGCCTGCGCGGTGCGCGGCGATGCCCGACGTCATGGTCTGGTCATAGCTGCCCTTGTAGGTCGAGGTGAGACGGCACTGGGGGTTCTTGGCGTTGAAGTCCTTCGTCACATCGGCAACCCAGTCGCCGAGAGTGTTGGCCATCGCATGCCACATCGTGATTTCGGTGGGAGCGGCTCCGGCTGCCGTCGCAGTCAGAAGGGACGCCGCCATCACGCCGGCAGCGACAAACTTTTTGCTCATGCTGATCTCCTTTGAGCACAGGGGGCCTTTGCCAGGCGCCGACAGCAGCATCCGAAACACTCCGGCGGCACTTCCATAAAGGAGGAAAGGCATACTCCTTTTGACGAAAACTATCCGTCTGATTAATGATCATAGGGTAAGCCGTCTAGCCTGTCCATACGCCGATAGTGGAACCCCCTAAAAAGGCGTACCTCTTCGAATTCCCTGTGCCGCAGGATTTATTAGGGTTATCACGGAAAACCGCCTACCACCGCGGCTCGGGATATCCCTATTCGACATTCAACCCGCCGCCGTCCGGCAGGCATGCGAGTAATCCCGCGGACCGAAGACGGCGCTGCCGATCCGAACCATGGTGGCGCCCTCATCCACCGCTTCGGTCATATCGGCGCTCATGCCCATCGACAGCGTGTCCATGGTCGGGAAACGCACCCGCAGACGATCGAACAGACGCTTCATGGCATGCAGCGGTTCGCGTCTTTCCTCACTCGAAGCCGCCGGTGCCGGAATCGCCATCAGTCCCCTCAGGCGCAGCCCCGGCATGAGCACGATCTCCGCAGCCAGCGATTCCGCTTCGGAGGGCGTGACGCCCGACTTGGTCGATTCGCCGTCAATATTGACTTCGATGAGCACGTTGAGGGGCGGCATGCCGGCCGGGCGCTGGGCAGCCAGACGGGCGGCGATCTTCAGACGATCGACGGAATGCACCCAGTCGAAATGTTCGGCAACGGCCCGGGTCTTGTTGCTCTGAATCGGGCCGATGAAGTGCCAGACACCGGGATCCTCGGGGTGCGCCGCTCGGAAGGCCTCCACTTTTTCTACGCCTTCCTGAACGTAGTTTTCGCCGAAATCCCGCTGACCGCACTGATAGGCAAGTTCACAGGCCGAGACGGGAAACGTCTTTCCCACGGCAATGAGCCGGACGTCGCCGGCGGGACGGCCCGCTCGGGCTTCTTCCGCACGCAGGGCGGCTCTCACCGCCTCCAGTCTTTCAGGCAGTCCGGGCTTGAGTTCGCTCACGATGAAATACTCCTATTGATTCCGGTTCCCCGCCGGAAAACACATTTGGAGAGTTTAGGCCATCGGCGCGGCGACGGCAAAAAGATCATCAATTGATCCCTATCAAGCAGTCCGCGTTTTTCTTTTTCGCCTTTTGATCCCGACGCGTCTTCTGCGCCGAACGAGGAACATGGCCCGGCAGCTTAAGCGCGGAGGACGGCGTCGGCAGGATCGTCTGCCGCAGAGGCGTCCGCGGTCAGCCTTCGAAAAAGGATCAAAGGATCATCCTGTTTTGATCCAATACGAAACTATATTAATATTAGTTAAATATCAATCTTATGTAAAACAGATCAGCAGAAGATCATTACAAAAGATCATAAAACGATCTTCTGTATCAAAAACGGATACACTGTTTCCGCGACGACATCATCGTTGGGTTTCATTCAATTATTTTCGGGTATGAGGTGTCATCATGTCGGCAGCGGTCCTGACTATCAGCCGTCTTCTCGCGCGCTCGGGCGAAGGCCGGGCCTTTTTCGCGTCCAGCGGCGACGCCGTTCCCTGCGGCATTCCTGAGATCGATCGCCTAATCAAGGGCGGTTTTCCCCGCGGCGGCATGACGGAAATCCTCACCGCTCAGCAGGGATGCGGCGAACTCAGACTGATTCTGGGCGCCGCCGCCCGTCTCGGACGCGCGTGCTGGATTCTCTCGGATTCCGCCGCCTTCGAGCCTTACGCGCCCGCGATGGCACAGGCGGGCATCGACATCGGCAAGCAGCTCTTCGCCGTTCCCGCGACGCCCGAAGAAGCCTTCTGGTGCGCCGAACATGCCGCAGCGAGCGGTGAAACGGATGCCGTCATTGCGTGGCTTCCTCCGCTGACCCGGGAAAAGGACTTCGCCGCGATGCGCCGGCTGCATCTCGCCGCCGAACGCACCGGCACGACGATTTTCGCCTTCCGTCCGTACGGCATGTGCTGCGTGTCCTCCCCGGCCGAACTGCGTCTGCAGCTGATGCCCGACCGCCGAAGTGATGCCGTGACGGTGCGGGCAGTCCGCCGGGGCAGTCTATTTTCCCAAAGCGCATCGGCCAGGATTGACACAGCAGTCCTCACAGGTACCGCCGTCCGAACCGCAGCCGCCAAGCCCTTCCAGCCCGAACTGCCCTTCGAACTCGCCGAGCCCGAACCTGCCTGAATCCGACAGCCATGACCTGGACAGCCTTTTATCTTCCCAACGCCGAAGCCGAACTCGTTTTCGCCGGTCACGCCGTCGGAGCGGGCGCGCTGATTGAAAACGGCGCCGTCGTCAGCTCCACATCGGACGCCCGCGCGCTCGGCGTTCAGCCCGGCATGCCGCTACGAACCGCGTTCGCCTTTGCGCCTGCTCTGACCGTTCTGAAGCGGACCGAACCCCGCCTGCCGCTTTGGCTGAGCGTTCAGAGATCCTCTCTCGCCCCCCTCGTCAGCCGCGTTCGTTCGGCCTGCGGTCTCTTCGATGCCGGTGACGTTCTGATCACTGCACAGCTTCTCCCCGACCTGGAAGTCCGAAACGCCCCGGCCGGTCAGGTACCCGCCGCCCTGCGCATCGGGACGGGACCCGGTGAAGCGGAGGCGGTGCTGGCGGCGCTGTCGGGTCAGAGGCGGCTCACGCACGAAGAAGCGGACCGACTGCGGCTCTCGGACTGTCTTCCCGCCATGGATCAGCCCGTCGCCGGGACGATCGCCGAACTCGTCTCGGCACCTTCGTCCTCCCTTCAGCCTGCGGCGGCCGAACTGCGCCGGCTTCTGCTCGACGACGGCTCCTCCCTCAGGGACATCCGTCTCGGCGACGCCTTCGAGCTTCGCATGCCGATCGCCGGTCATCTGCCGGGCGCGGAATTGAAGCTGAGGCTTTCGGAATCCGCCGCCGCCCTGTCGGGTTGGCTCGCCGCCCGCGGCATTCAGCCGGGACGGATCTCCCTGACTCTGGAAACGGAAGCAGGAAAAGTCATGCTGGAAGTCGAACCGTCCGCCGGCACGGCCGACGCGATCCTTGCCGAGCTCATCCGCTCGCTGAGAAAGGAGCCCCATGCCGACATTCAGGCCTTCACGCTTCGCCCGGAGACGAAGCGTACCGACGACAGAGGGCCGGCGGCCTGCGGTCTGGCCGCCGACCTGGCCGCCAGACTCGGCAGCGGACGCGTCTATCGGCTCCCGTGCGCCGAAGATGGCTTCCCCGGATCCGTCCGCCGTCTGAACGGCACCCTGCCGGCCGTTTCGGAAGAGCAGCCACTCCCCGAACGCACAATTCTCCCGGCGATGGTCCGCCGTGATGCCGTTCCGCTTCGGGCAGAGCACGGCGTGCCCTGTTGGGAAGGACCTCTGACGCTGCTGAAGGGGCCGACGTTCAGACGGATCGGCAGCGAAGAACGCGAATACTGGACGGCGAAAACGGAGGCCGGCCGCCGAGTCTGGCTATGGAAGACGCCCGGCGCCGGCAACTGGCATCTGCAGGGACTCTTCACCTGAGATCGGCTTCGCCGTCTCGCCAATCACGGGCGGCCGAATTACAATTTGCGAATTCTCGGCGGGCGGTTCGGCCGCCCGCCCTTCCATTGTTTCCTCGCCGGTCCTCCCGTGAAAGAACGCATTCTCCTGCACAGCTGCTGCGCACCCTGCTCCTCCGCCATTCTCGAATGGCTGCTGGCCCATGAGTACGCGCCGACGGTGTTCTACTTCAATCCCAACATCTTTCCCGAGGAGGAATACCTCGTTCGCAAGCAGGAATGCGTGCGCTACTGCGAGTCGCTCGGCGTTCCGTTCGAAGACGGAGACCGCGACCACGGCGCCTGGCTCGAGGCCGTGAAAGGCTATGAAAACGAACCCGAGCGCGGGGCACGCTGCCGGATCTGCTTCGGAGTCCGCATGGAAGCCTCGGCCGCCGCAGCCCGGCGTCTCGGCATCCGCCGGTTCACCACGACGCTGGCGGGCAGCCGGTGGAAGCGCCTCGATCAGATCCGGGAAGCGGCGATCGAAGCCGCAGCGCGTCACCCGGGCACCGAATACTGGGACATGAACTGGCGAAAGGGCGGCCTGCAGAACCGCCGGGGCGAGATCATCCGGGAGCAGTGCTTCTACAACCAGCTCTGGTGCGGCTGTGAATTCTCCATGGGGCATCTCTGCACCCGAGCTCCCGAAGAGCTTCCCGTCTACGTTCGGGACTTCGTTGCCGGACTGCGCGGCAGAACCGCCTGACCGAGGCCGTCATGGAAGCTCTTCAGGTCGTTTCCGGCTACATCCTCTTTATTATTCTCGGTCAGTTTCTGAAGCTGATCGGCCGCCTTCCTCGCGAAAGCGCCGGGGCCGTCAGCACGCTGGTGCTGTACGTCACGCTGCCCTGTGCCATTGTGAAGGTGCTCAACGGCACCCCGTTTGATCCGAACATGGTGCTCTGCCTCGCGGCCGGCTTTCTGATCAGCTGGGTGCTGATCGGCGCTGCCCGGCTCATCTGCCGGCGGGATCCGAAACAGGCGAAATTCGCCATGCTCAATCTGCCGGGCTGGAACATCGGCACGTTTGCCATGCCCTATACGGCGTCCTTCGTGACGCCCGAAGGTTTTCTCGCCATCTGCTTTTTCGACATGGGCAATGCGCTCATGTGCACGGGCGGCACCTACGCCTTCGTCTGCAGCGAAAGCGGCGTGCCGCTCAGGGAAAAACTGGTTTCCATCGTGCGCCGGCTGCTTTCCTCGGGACCGATCTGCACCTATCTGATCGTCTTCGTGCTGATGCTCACGCACTCCCAGCTGCCGCCCGGCATCATCCGCATCATCGACATCGGCGCAAGCGCGAACAGCTTTCTCGCGATGATCATGATCGGCATGTCGGTCAATCTGGCGATCAATCCCGAGCATCTGCGGCTCTTCGGAAGGCTGCTTTTCTGGCGCTACGTCATCAATCTGGCGACGGCAGTACTGCTTTATTACGTACTCCCCTTCGAGGAGCCGACCCGCATGGCGGTGGCGCTGGTGCTGCTCGCACCGATTCCCGCCATGGGGATCGTCTTCACGATGAAGGCCAAGCTCGACTGGGAAGCCTCCGCCAACATCAACACGCTGTCGATCATCATTTCGGTCGTGCTGATGAGCACGCTGATCACGCTGGCCTTCTGAGTGATCAGCCCGCAAACCAGGACACGGCGGCAAAGCCGAAGAAGATGACGGCGGCGATGATGCGCATCAGCTTCATCGAAATGCGGCGCGAGAGCTTGTCGCCGATGAAGACCGCCGGAACATCGGCAATCAGCATGCCGAGCGTCGTGCCGATCACCACGCTCAGAGCGTCCTGATAGTGCGCGGCCATGGCAATGGTCGCCACCTGGGTCTTGTCGCCCATTTCAGCGAGGAAGAAGAGCAGGCAGGTCGTGCCGAAGACGCCGTAGCGGCTGGGACCGGCGCATTCCTCATCATCGATCTTGTCGGGCACCAGCATCCAGAGACCCATGGCGATGAAGGAAATGATAAGCACCCAGCGCAGCACTTCGGGAGACAGCCAGGCGGCGACAGACACGCCAAGCAGACCGGCGAGCGCATGATTGGCAATCGTCGCAGCCAGAATGCCGAGAACGATAGGCGCCGGACGGCGG
>JAXEEN010000026.1:0-4360 GCA_034104065.1 Sutterella sp. | reverse complement strand
TTACGTTATTGAAGACACGGGCCGCGGCGAACGCAGCTACGACCTGTATTCCCGACTCCTTCGCGACCGCATCATTTTTCTGACGGGCGAAGTGAACGATCAGTCGGCAAGCTCCATCATCGGCCAGCTGCTTTTCCTTGAAAGCGAAAATCCGGACAAGGACATTTCGCTCTACATCAACAGCCCCGGCGGCTCCGTGACCGCGGGCATGGGCATCTACGACACGATGCGCTTCATTCGCCCGAAGGTGAACACGATCTGCGTGGGCCTGGCGGCGTCGATGGGCGCGCTGCTCCTGAGTTCCGGCGAAAAGGGCAAGCGCTTTGCGCTGCCGCACTCCCGCGTGATGATTCATCAGCCGCTCGGCGGCATGCAGGGTCAGGCGACGGAACTCGAAATCGTGGCGCGCGAAATTCTCCGCACGAAGGCCGAACTCAACCAGATTCTGGCCGACAACACCGGCAAGCCCGTCGAAACGGTTGCCCGCGACACCGAGCGCGACTACTGGCTGACGGCTCAGGAAGCGCTCGAATACGGTCTGATCGACCGCATCTTCACGACGCGCGAAGAGCTTCAGAAGGCGCTCTGAGCACCCACTGCCACCCGGGTGCGGCCTGAGGCCGCGCCCTGAAACGGACTGCAAACATGCGATACTGTTCTTTCTGCGGCCGCAGCGAACGCGACTGCAATGAACTCTTTACGGGCATCAAGGGCGAACTCATCTGCGGAGAATGCATCCGCGCGATGAACGACGAACTGAACGGCGCCGCGCCCGCGCCCGAGGCGGGTGCAGAGGGCGAAGCCGCCGCGCCCGCACAGAAGCCGCTTCCGAAGCCGAAGGAAATCTTCGATCTGCTCGACAGCTACGTGGTCGGTCAGACGCGCGCCAAGCGCACGCTTTCCGTGGCGGTCTACAACCACTACAAGCGCCTTCGCAATCAGGCCGACGCCGGCCGCGAAGTCGAGCTTCAGAAGTCGAACATCCTCCTGATCGGGCCGACCGGCTCCGGGAAGACGCTGCTCGCGCAGACGCTCGCCCGCGCGCTCGACGTGCCCTTTGCTATCGCCGATGCGACGACGCTCACCGAAGCGGGCTACGTCGGCGAAGACGTGGAAAACATCGTCGCCAAGCTGGTGCAGGCGGCGGACGGCGACATTGAAAAGGCCCAGCACGGCATCATCTATCTCGACGAAATCGATAAGATCGCGCGCAAGAGCGAAAATCCCTCGATCACCCGCGACGTGTCGGGCGAGGGCGTTCAGCAGGCGCTCCTCAAGCTTGTGGAAGGCACCGTGGCGAGCATGCCCGCCCAGGGCGGCCGCAAGAATCCGGGCAAGGCCATGATTCAGGTCGACACCTCCCAGATTCTCTTCATCTGCGGCGGCGCCTTCGACGGGATGGAGCGCATCATCGGCCGACGCACCGAAAAGGCCGAAATGGGCTTCGGCGGCAAGGTCTTCAGCAAGGACGGCGACAAGGATCTGTCGGCGATCTACCGTCAGGTGGAGGCGGGCGACCTCGTGAAGTACGGCCTCATTCCCGAACTGGTCGGCCGTCTGCCGATCATCGCCTCCCTGGAGGAGCTCGACGAGAAGGCTCTGATCGCCATTCTGACCGAGCCGAAGAACGCCATCGTGCGCCAGTACAAGGCCCTCCTCGGCATGGAGGACGTCGAGCTCGAATTCACCGACGACGCGCTCAGGGCCATCGCGCACAAGGCGATCGCCCGCAAGACGGGCGCCCGCGGTCTGCGCTCGATCGTCGAGGACGTTCTGCTCGACGCGATGTTCGATATTCCGACCAAGGGCAACGTTGCCCGCGCCGTGGTGACGAAGGAGACGGTGGAATCGCACAAGCCCGTCGAACTCGTCGAGCGCGCCTGACGCGCGCCGGATTCGGCCGCAGGCAGCCCGCCGCCTTGAAAGGAGGGCGGGTTGTCCCCATATATAGAAGACCGAACACAAGTTTTTTTAGGACAGCTATTTTGACGAACAAGAAGAAACGCGAGACCGAGCTCCCCGATCGGATTGAACTTCCCGCGCTGGCCGTGCGCGACATGGTGGTCTTTCCCCACATGATGGCGCCGCTCTTTATGGGCCGGGACAAGTCGATCCGTGCGGCTGAGCTCGCGGTGACGGGCGAGGATTCGCTCGTGCTGCTCCTCGCGCAGAAGGATCCCAAGGTGGATCTGCCGTCCGAACAGGATCTCTACTCGGTCGGCACGGTCTGCACCGTGACGCAGCTGCTGCGTCTGCCCGACGGCACAGTGAAGGCGCTCGTCGAAGGCCGTGCGCGCTACCGCGTCACGGCGCTCGAGGAACGCGACGGCTCGCTCTTTGCGACGGCGGAAAAGATCGTCTCGACCGTGAGCCGCCCGTCGGAGCTCGAAAGCTACCGCCGTGCGCTCGTAGAAGCCTGGGGCCGCCTGACGAAGGGCGACAAGGCCGCTACGGAAATGTTCCGCATCATCGAGCAGGAGACCAATCCCGAGCGCGTGCTCGAACTCATCTGCGCGCAGGCGGGCTTCAAGACGAACGAGAAGATGACCGTGCTCGAGGAGCCCGACCTCATCGCCCGCATCGATGCGGTGCTCGGCTATGTCGAGCGCGAAAACGAAGTGAAGAGCATCCAGCAGCGCGTTGACGGCCGCGTGAAGCGCCAGATGGAAAAGAATCAGCGCGACTACTACCTCAACGAGCAGATCAAGGCGCTCAAGAAGGAGCTCGGCGACAGCGGCGAAGCCGAAGGGGACGACTTCCGCGAAATCGAGGACAAGATCCGTGCGGCGCATATGCCGAAATATGCCGAGGACGCGGCCATGACGGAACTGCGCCGTCTGCGCCAGATGCCGCCGATGAGCTCCGAAGCCGTCGTGGTGCGAAGCTACATCGATACGCTCGTCGACATTCCCTGGACGAAGAAGTCCCGTGTCTCGAAGAATCTCGAAGAGGCTGCCCGGATTCTCGACGAGGACCTTTCCGGTCTCGTAAATGTGAAGGAGAGCATTCTCGAATACCTCGCCGTGCAGAAGCGCGTCGGCAAGGTGAAGTCGCCCATTCTCTGCTTCGTCGGCGCGCCCGGCGTGGGCAAGACCTCGCTCGGCGAATCGATCGCCCGCGCGACGGGCCGCAAGTACGTGCGCGTGGCGCTCGGCGGCGTGCACGACGAGAGCGAAATCCGCGGTCACCGCCGCACCTACGTGGGCTCCATGCCCGGGCAGGTGATGAAGAGCATGATCCGCGCCGGCGTCAAGAATCCGCTCTTCCTGCTCGACGAAATCGACAAGATGAGCTCGGACTACCGCGGTGATCCGGCCTCGGCCATGCTCGAAGTGCTCGACCCCGAGCAGAACAGCTCGTTTGCGGACCACTACGTCGAGATCCCGTACGATCTCTCCGACGTGATGTTCGTGGCGACCTCGAACAGCTACAACATTCCGGCGCCGCTTCTCGACCGCATGGAGGTGATTTCGCTCTCGGGCTATACCGAAGACGAAAAGGTGCACATCGCCGAACATCACCTCATTCCGAAGCAGCAGCGCGCGACGGGTCTCAGGTCCGAGGAAGTCGACATGACCCGCGAGGCCGTGCTCGGCATCATCCGCTACTGGACGCGCGAAGCCGGCGTGCGCGGTCTCGAGCGCGCGATCGGCAAGGTGTTCCGCAAGATCGTCTTCGCGGCGGCGAAGAAGGGAGACAAAAAGGCCGAAAAGACGGTCGTGAAGGAGGAAAACCTGCACGAATATCTCGGCCCGGCTCCGTACACGATCGGCCTCGCCCAGAAGGAACCGCGCGTCGGCGTGGTGAACGGTCTGGCCTGGACCGAAGTGGGCGGCGACCTGCTTTCGATCGAAGCGCAGATCTTCCCCGGCAAGGGCAACGTGCAGCGCACGGGCAGCCTCGGCGACGTGATGAAGGAAAGCGTGGAGGCGGCCCGCTCGGTGGTCCGTGCCCGCGCGCATGAGCTCGGCATCGCCGACGATCGCTTCTATGCGACCGACCTGCACGTGCACTTCCCCGAAGGCGCGACGCCGAAGGACGGTCCGTCCGCCGGTGCGGCGACCACCACCGCCATCATTTCGGCCATGACCGGCATTCCGGTCCACGCCGACGTGGCGATGACGGGCGAAATCACCCTGCACGGCGAAGTGCTCGAAATCGGCGGTCTGAAGGAAAAGCTCCTGGCCGCCGTTCGCGCCGGCTGCACGAAGGTGCTGATTCCCGAGCCCAACAAGCGCGATCTGGAGGAAAGTCCGGAAAACGCGAAGAAGGCGCTCAAGATCGTGCCGGTGAAGACGATCGACGACGTGCTCGGCCACGCGCTCGTGCGCCTGCCCGAACCGCTGCCGGCCGAAGCGCC
>JAXEEN010000025.1:0-2654 GCA_034104065.1 Sutterella sp. | reverse complement strand
CTGATCACTGTAGGACGCGCTTTCGGCGGCGTCCGCGGCAGAGATGAAATCACTCATTTGGATACCTTGAGAGGATAGTTGATCTTCTTCCCGTTCTTGGAAAGGACCAGACGATCGTAAGTAATGGATTCCAGGATGAAGCCGCCGGGGAGACGACCTCCCTCGAACACCTTTTCCCCTGTGCTCAGTGTAACAAACTTGATGGCGCCGCCCGAGACGCCGGCGACTCGAAATGACGGTTTGTTACTGTTTTTGCTGTCAGGTTTAACCGACTTGGGGGTCGTTGTGACCGTCTGTGCGGCAGCGCCGGCGGGCAGGTCCCGATTGACCACGTCGATGACGAGCGGCACGTCGGAGCGAAGACGAATGGATTCAAGCGCCTGATCAAGACGCGTGCGGCGTTCCGGGGTCAGCGTGGTGGAGAATCTGACCCGTCCCGGAAGGTATTCGATTTTGACGCCGTCAAGCGAAGACTCGCGAAGTGCGTCCGTGATGAGGCGGTTGACTTCCGCCTGATGGCGGATGCGCCTCGTCACCCGGACGGCGCTGCGGGTGCTGTCGGAGGTCAGGAAGGGTACGTTCTGCAGGGCTTCGCCGAAGGCTTTTTCCTCGACGACGCTCGAGAGCATGTAGGAGGCGACGAGCAGTTCACTGCCGGCGTCCGTCTTCGAAAGCGTGACGGTGGGCCAGAAGTCGATGGTGTTGAAGGCGGACTGAAGCGCGGTCGTGTAGTCGCTGTCGACGGTTACGTCGATGACCACCGGTTCCTTCATCTTCCTGGCAACGGATACGAGACGGCCGCGTTCGGCGTCATCCCTGACGGAGCCTTCGATCAGGAAGGCGCCGCTCTCGGCCTTGGTTACCCGGACGTCGGGGAAGCCGGCGTTCTGCACGCGCCGGAGGATATCGTCGGCGGTGACGGCCTTCCTGCCTTCGAACAGACTGAGAACATAGAGCTTCACGCGTTCAAAACCGGAGGGTTCCGCCCGAAGTTCCACCCAGTCGCCGGCTTCCTGGGCTTCATCCCGGGGCTGCTGCGAGCCGAGCAGGATGAAGAGACCGGCAATGATCAGAAGAAGGGCAATCGTGCATCCGGTGAGAAGCGCGGTCCGATGCGAACGCTTGGGCGCTTCGCCTTCGGCGGCGCCTGCCGCGGAGGATTCTTCCGTCTGCGCCGGGGCATCGGTCTGCGGAGCGTCCGCGTCCCTGCCCGCCGCTTCGCTCTGCCGGGGATCGTCCGCTGCCGGGGTTTCCGTCCGTTCGTCCGCCTTGTCCCGATCAGGAGCGCGCGGGGAGGAAAGCTGGAGCAGGGAGAGGGCGACGCCGTCCCAGAAGGACTGCGGTGCGCCGCGGTCGCCCCAGGCAAAGAGCACGGCGCCCATTCTGTAGATGATGCCGGGCTTCAGGAGGCCGCCCTTGGGCTCTTCATCGCCGCCGGCCGTGAGAACCGTTCCGTCGAGGGGCCTGGCCGTGACGGTTCCGTCCGCGCCGATGGTGAGGGCGCAGTGTCTGGGCGCCAGCGCGGCATCCGACAGGATGATGTCGCAGGAGTCGTCGCGGCCGACGGCCCACGTTCCTTCCTCGAGGACGATTTCAGCCCCGAGATGGACGCCGGAAAGAATTCGGAGAGCGGCGGCGGACATCATTTCTTCTCCGAGCCGCCCGTTGTCCGGGCTTCATAATCCGCCTGCGTGGCGGTCTGCTGGAAGTCGGGGGTTTCCACCCGCTGGGGCACGTTGGCGCCGTCGGGCGTGACGATGCGCGGCGTCAGCAGAATCAGCCGTTCCATCAGACGGCCGCTCTTCGAGGTGGTCTTGAAAAGGTTCCCGAGGACGGGAATGTCCTTGAGAAGCGGCACGCCGCTGTCGCCTTCGGCTTTCTGCTCATAGTAGTAGCCGCCGATCAGCAGCGATTGTCCGACATCGACAACGGCCTGCGTATTGATCTTCGTCTGCTTGATGGGGGCAACGGTGACCTGATTGGCATCGGATCCGAGATTGGTGTAGCCCGATGCGGAATTGTTCTGATCGTCCTGAACATTGACGGCGAGTTTGATCGACGTGCGTCCGTTTTCATGAATGATGTGCGGCGTCACGCGAAGCACCGTGCCCGATTCGACCTTGTAAAGGTCGACGGCTTCGGTTCCCCGGAGCGGAATGTAATAGGTCGTGGTGTTTTCGAGCACGGCCTGAACATTGTCGATCGTGAGAACGGACGGCCGGCCGAGCATGCGGGCGGCGTTCTTGGATTCAAGCGCACTGATGCGGGCCAGGAAGAAATCCGACCCGTGTGTGTAGATCGTTGAGAGTAGCGCGCCGGCGGCGCCGGCTTCCGTGGAGATGCTGGGCGTCTTTCCGTTGGTGACGAAGCCCGTGTTGGACGATCCCATCGAGCCTCCGCCCTGCCAGTTGCCGTTTGTGCCCTGACCGCTGAAGTTGATGCCGAGATCACGGCTCGCAGTCGTATCGATGTCGACAATCGCCGCATGAATTTCCACCAGCTCGACGGGTTTGTCCAGATCTTTGATGACCTGTTCGTAATAGGGCATGCGGTAGGCGACGTCGGAGACAAGAACAGCATTGACACGCGGATCTGCCATGATGCTGATGCTGCCAGAGAGCACCGGAGACTCCTTGGCCGCCGTTTCGGATGCC
>JAXEEN010000024.1:0-4000 GCA_034104065.1 Sutterella sp. | reverse complement strand
CCGGCAGCTCCCGGGGCATCGGCCGCGCCATTGCGCTTCGGCTGGCCCGGGACGGCTTCGACATTGCCGTTCACTGCCGATCCAATCTCGCCGAAGCGGAAAAGACCGCCGGCCTGATCCGCGAAGCCGGCCGCTCGGCCCGCATTCTCCGCTTCGACGTCTGCGACCGCGAGACCGTCCGCCGCACCCTCGAGGACGACATCGCCGCCCACGGCGCCTACTGGGGCGTCGTCGTCAATGCCGGCATCAACCGTGACGGAACGATGGCCGCGCTCTCCGACGACGACTGGGACAGCGTTCTGCGCACCGATCTCGACGGCTTCTACAACGTCATGAAGCCCTGCATCATGCCGATGGCCAGAAAGCGCCGCGGCCGCGTCGTGGTCATGAGCTCCGTCTCCGGCATCGCCGGCACGCGCGGTCAGACCAACTACTCCGCCGCCAAGGCCGGGCTCATCGGCGCCGCCAAGGCGCTCGCCATGGAACTCGCCTCCCGCGGCATCACCGTCAATGCGGTCGCCCCGGGGCTCATCGAAACCGACATGATCACGGAGGAAAACCGCGAGCGCATCGTTCCTCTGATTCCGATGCGCCGCACGGGCCGGCCCGAGGAAGTCGCCGCAGCCGTGGCCTTCCTGATGTCCGACGCCGCCTCCTACATCACCCGAGCCGTGATTCCCGTTGCCGGAGGACTTGTCTGATGCTGCAGAAAAAACGCGTCGTCGTCACCGGCATGGCCGGTATTTCGCCGCTCGGCAACTCCTGGGAGGAGGTCCGGGCATCGCTCATGAACAACGTGAGCGGCATCGTTCACATGACCGACTGGGACCGCTGCCGCGACCTCAACACCCGCGTCGGCGCTCCGGCGCGCCCCTTCGAACTCGACCCGGTGCTCTTTTCGCGCAAGAAAACCCGCGCCATGGGACGCGTGGCGCTGATGGCCGTCAAAACGACGATGGACGCGCTCGCCGATGCGGGACTCGCCGGCGATCCTCTCGTCACCTCGGGCGACATGGGCATCGCCTACGGCAGCTCCGCCGGCCAGCCCGCCGCGGTCGCCGAACTGGCGAACCTCATTCTGACGGATTCCTGCCGGGGGATCACAGCCACCACCTACGTCCGGATGATGTCGCACACGGCCCCCGTCAACATCGGCGTCTACTTCGGCGTCAAGGGCCGCATCATCACGACGAGCTCCGCCTGCACCTCCGGGTCGCAGGGCATCGGCTACGCCTACGAAGCCGTCGCCTCGGGACGCCAGACCGCGATGATCGCCGGCGGCGCCGAAGAGCTTCACGCCACGGACGCGGCGATCTTCGATACGCTCTTTGCAACGAGCGTCAGATACAACGATGATCCGACCCATACGCCCCGGCCCTTCGACAGGGCCCGAGACGGTCTCGTGGTCGGCGAAGGCGCCGGCACGCTCATTCTTGAGGAGCTCGAGCACGCCAGGGCCCGCGGCGCGAAGATCTACGCCGAGATCGTCGGCTTCGGCACCAACAGCGACGGCGCGCACATCACGACGCCGCAGTCGGAACAGATGGCCCGCGCCATGCGCCTTGCGCTCGCCGACGCCGGTCTTTCTCCCGAGGACGTCGACTACGTGAACGGTCACGGCACGGCCACCGACCGGGGCGACGTCGCCGAATCGCACGCCACCTACGAAGTGTTCGGGAACCGCGTGCCCTACTCCACCTTCAAGGGACACATGGGCCACACGCTCGGCGCCTGCGGCGCGCTCGAGGCCATGTTCGCGATCCGCGGCATGCTGGAAGGCTTCGCCGCGCCGACCCTCAACCTGACCGACCCCGATCCCGCCTGCGCACCGCTCGCCTACATCACCGGGCAGGTCATGCCGCTCGAGCAGCGCACCGTCATGAGCAACAACTTCGCGTTCGGCGGCATCAATACGAGTCTGATCTTCAGACGCTTCGAGGAGTAGCGGCGCATGAGCCACCGGTCCCTGGTCACCCTGCTTGCCGTGGATGTCGAGGACGCCGATCTGGAAGGCCGGCTTGAAGCCCTGCTTCCCGACGGCACCCGGCGGCGGCTCGCCGCGTTCACGCATCAGGCCAGACGGCGTCAGTCGCTCTGGGGCCGCCTGCTGGCGCTCGCCGAAGCCCGGCGGCTCGGGGCCGAGCTCACGGAAGAGCCTCCCTATCCGCCGTACCTGCGCGTTCCCGGCGGCAGCGTCGCGCTTTCGATCGCCCACACCGGCGCCTTCGTCGCCGTCGGCACCGCCTGTGCGCAGGACCCGGTCATGGGACTCGATCTCGAAGGCGTCAGACCGCTTCGCCGGCTGGAAGCCGTCTGCGGCATGTCGCTCGGCATCGCCGCCCGGCCGACGCTGGAAGCCTGCCGTCTGACGGACTCGACCGATCCCTTCTTTTTCGCCTGGGGCCTGATGGAATCCCAGGTCAAACTCAACCGCGGCGGCGCCCGCTACCGTCTCATTCTGGACGACGGGGGCCGTCCCGCCGTGGCCGATGAGTCGGGGCGGCCGCTTCTCGTCACTCACCGCAAATTCGAGCATCTCCGCCTGACGGTGCTCACGTCGGCGCTCGTCCCCGACATCCGCCGCCTGAACGCCTCCGAACTGGCCCGTCTTCTTTTGTCTCAGCAACGACATGGCACGCAAACACCGAACGAACTTCCTCAGCACTCTGCTTGACGCGCAGAAGCTCGCCTTCGCGCCCTTTATTTTCAAGGCCTGCTCGGCCGCACTGAAGACCGGGCTTCTCGACGCCGTCGTGCGCGCGGAGAAGCCCGTTCCCCGCGAAGCGCTGGCGCGCACCCTCGGGCTGACGCCCTATGCCGTCGCCGTGATGGCGGACATTCTGAAGCCTGCCGGTGTTCTCGAAGAATCCGGGGAAGGGCTTTCCGCCACCCAGGTGGGCAGTCTTCTCGTCCTGGACGACATGACCCGCGCCAACTTCTTCTTCACCGACGACGTCAACTACGACGGACTTTCCAAAACCCTGGAATCCCTTACCGAAGGGCGTCCCGCCGGTCTTGCCGCCTTCAATCCCGGCTGGAAGACCATATATCCCCATCTGCCCGAACTCCCGCCCGCCGCTCAAAAAGCCTGGTTCGGGTTCGACCACTACCACAGCGACCGGGCGTACAGGGCGGCGCTCGATCTTCTCGAGCCGCTCTCGCCCCGGCATCTCGTCGATATCGGCGGCAACACCGGACGCTTTACGCGCGAATTCCTGCTCCGGTTCCCGACAAGCCGGGCCACGCTCGTCGACCTGCCGGTCGAAACCGAAGCCCTGCGGGATCGGCCTGAAATGGCCGGGCTGCTCGAACGTCTCGACGCCGTTTCCATCGACTGGCTGACCGATGCGCCGCTCACGGGCACCGACGGCGCCGACCTCTACTGGATGAGTCAGTTCCTCGACTGCTTCAGCCCCGACGAGGCCGTCTCGATTCTCGAGCGCACGCGGGCGGCCATGGCGCCGGGCGCCGTGCTGGCGGTGCTCGAACCCATCGTCGACGAACAGCGCCATCAGGCGGCAGAACTCTCTCTGGCGGCAACGAGCCTCTACTTCACGGTGCTCGCCAACGGCAACTCGCGCTTTTTTGCCGGCGCCGAACTGCGGGCGATCTTCAGGCGCGCGGGTTTCGCCGTCGTCTCCGAACATCCGGCGCTCGGGATCAGCCATACGCTCTTCATTCTGAAACCCGACCGCTGATCCCCTGCCGGCCTGATCGGACAATGCCCGGATCAGGCCGGCGACGCTTCATCAGCGAAAACCTGAACGAGACTCCTCTGCGGTTCCGCCCCTGCCTTTTCGTCCTTGGCCGTGTCCGCGACATGCGTCGGAATCAGCCCCGACTCAGAATGAGATCGTCGTCATACCCGCTAATTGCTGACACATTCCCTTTCTTTTTCCGTTAATCTGAATCTCATAAACTTGTCGCAAAAGTTTTCATGAACAGAGAGTTCAGCATATCCGCTCCTGCATAGCAGCAGGTCTGAGTGGCAACGGTACAG
>JAXEEN010000023.1:0-5716 GCA_034104065.1 Sutterella sp. | reverse complement strand
GAAGAGCGCTTCGGCGAGCGCCGTGCGCAGTTCGTCGGGAAGATCGCCGACGGCAAAGCCCGCGGCGGCGGAATCGGCAAAAAGCGGATGCGTCAGCAGCCAGCGCGTGTCGCTGAGCGCCAGCGTCCACTGCGCGCCGTTGACCGAAAGCCGGCAGACGGCGGCCGGTTCAAATACAGGGACGGCCGCCAGAAGCCGGAAGGCGATGCTGCCGGTGCCGAAAGCCAGGTCTGAAGGCAGCGCTCTCAGGCTGAGGGCGTTGAACAGCCGAACGTATTCAGCGTTCTGCGGCGGAAGATAAAGCGGCTGAACAGTCATTTTGGCCATAAGTCACCGCTCAGGCAGGGTTGCCGTATTCATCGGTTTCAAGACCGCGGGAACGCTGCCGGCTGTCGTTTTCCTCGGCACCGGCTTCCTGCGACATGGAGATGTTCACGGGCTGCCGCTCCTCCGACTGCAGAATCTGCTGCAGGTCGTTGCGGGAAGCGACGAGCGTCTGGAAGGAGGACGGATCCTTACAGAGGATCTGCACCGAAAGCTGGCCCGTGAGATCGCGGGTAATGGCGATTTCGGTGCCGCGAAGCACGCTGTCGCTGATGGTCAGACGAACTTCGGCAGGACCTGATTCCGGCGAATTGACAAGAATCCGGCTGACTAGGCTGTTCAGATTGTCCGGATCCAGAACACCGTTCTGCGCCGGCGGCGCTTCTGCCGGAGCGGAGGCGGAAGCTGTCTGCTGAGCCGTGCCGAAAGCAGAGAAACTGCGGAAAAGCGCATCGAGCGAAGAATCGTTGCGCTGAGCAGCGCCGTCGGTCGGCTTCAGACCTCCCGATTCAAGGTCGTGGGACCGGCTTTGTGTTTTCCGGGCTTTTTCCTTGTCGGCGTCGACTGAATTATCGAAACGGTCCATGCCTTTGAAAAGCGAATCGACGGAATCTCCCTTCTGCTGAGCGGACTTCTGCTCGGCGGGATTGGGGTTCATTGCCCGGCGAAATTCACTGACGACATCCGATGACGGAGCGGATCGGGCGCCCTGAGCGGTTTCCCGCTGGGCGGACGGACCGTCCGAGCGCAGACGGAATTGTGTGTCGGCTGACAGGCTCATGGCGGCTCCTAAATTATGTGTTATCGTCTTCTGCCGTGGCGCCCAGTCGTTTCACGGGTTTGAATTCTTCGAATTCCAAATCTTCGGCACGCTCCGCGGCTTTCTTGCTTTCTTCGGCCCAAATGGCCTTGTGTGCTTCAATTTTAGCCGTATTTTTCCGGGCTGTACTCACCTCGTCCTGGGCTTTTCGCAGGGCGGCTTCTGATTGCTGAACGGCTTTTTCAGCAGCATCGATTTCAGCTTCTTTCTGAAGCTCCTGAGCAGCAAGAAGCGCCAGTCCCCGGTTGAATTCATCAATTTTTTCGATCACCGTTTTTTTTCCGAGCAGGGCGTCGTACCGCCGGTCAGTTTCCTGCACGCGCCAGACGCGCCACTCCTCAAGCGCCTGCTTCTTCTCTTCGGCCGCAGCTTTCGCCTCGCGAACGGCAGTCTGCGCCCGCGAGACATTGCGTTTGGCGGCTTCCTCGCGGAATTCTCTTACGGAAAGCAGATCGGCCAGCGGGTAGGGATCCGGCATGACGGACTCCGTTACTGAACGGCGGCCTGAAGCGCACGGACAGTTTCTTCAAAGGTGCTCTTTTCACCGAGCCCCTGCTTGAGGAAGGCGTTGACCTTGTCGATATGAGCCAGTGCGTCGTCGGCTTCCTTGTCCGCGCCCTTCTTGTATTCGCCGATCTGAACGAGAAGTTCCACGGAGGAATACTTGGCGAGGATCTGGCGAAGCCGCTGAGCAGCCTTCTTATGCTCCTTCGTGACGACGGCGTTCATGACGCGCGAGACGCTCTGCTGAACGTCGACGGCCGGATAGTGATTCTTGGCCGCCAGCTTGCGCGAGAGCACGATGTGGCCGTCCAGAATCGAACGCGTTTCGTCGGCGACCGGTTCGGTCATGTCGTCGCCTTCCACCAGAACGGTATAGAGCGCGGAGATGGAGCCCTTGTCGTTGTTGCCGGCGCGCTCCATCAGCTTGGGCAGTTCGGAGAAGACCGAGGGCGGGAAGCCGCGGCGGGTCGGGGGCTCGCCGGCGGCCAGACCGATTTCGCGCTGGGCGCGGGCGAAGCGGGTGACGGAGTCCATCATGAGCAGGACGCTCTTGCCCTGATCGCGGAAGTATTCCGCAATGGCGGTGGACGTATAGGCGGCCTTCAGACGCTCCATCGAGGAACGGTCGGAGGTGGAGACGACGAGCACGGCCTTTTTGCGGCCTTCGGGGCCGAGGTCGTGCTCAATGAATTCGCGCACTTCGCGGCCGCGTTCGCCGATGAGCGCCAGCACGCAGACTTCGGCGGTGCAGCCCTTGATGATGCTCGAAAGAAGCGTGGACTTGCCGCCGCCCGCGGCGGCGAAAATGCCCATGCGCTGGCCTTCGCCGCAGGTCAGAACGCCGTCGATGCAGCGCAGACCGAGCGAAAGGGGCTTCGAAATGATGCGCCTCGTCATCGGATTGGGCGCTTCGGCAAAAACCGGATAATGGGTGCGGCAGTGCAGTTCCGGACCGCCGTCAAGGGGCTGGCCGAGACCGTCAAGCACGCGGCCGAGCAGTTCGGGACCGACGGGAATCGACAGAATCTTGCCGGTCGGAATCACTTCCGTTGCGGGAGAGACGCCCTGGCAGCTTCCGAGCGGGGACAGAAGGGCGACGTTCTTGATGAAGCCCACCACTTCCGCCTTCAGTTCGAAATCCTCCCAGGGATTTTTCAGAATGCAGAGCTCTCCCACCTTGACGCCGGGAACGACGGCTCGGATGATGGTGCCCACGACCTGTTCGACGCGGCCGCGGATGTCGACGGTCGTTGTCGTCTGAACGGCCTGCTGCAGGAGCGGTGCGATATATTCAAACGCCATGCTTTACTGCCTGATCTTCGACGTGAAGGCGTGTTCAAGCGCCTTCAGCTGAGTTTCCAGAGATGCGTCGACGACGCCGAGCTCGCTTTCCAGAATGCAGCTGTCGGGGCCGAGTCTCGGGTCGGCAACCACAGTCAGGTACGAACCGGACGTCATGGCGGCAAGCGCCTTGGAAACGGTGGGTTCTTCTGCCGGATTGACGCGGACGGTGACGCGCTGCTGGCCTCGGACTGTATTGAGCGCCGTGCCGACAATACGCTTGATCCGCGTTTCGTCGTCGAGTTCGCCGATGATTTTGCGGATGGACTGGTTGACGACGCTGACCACGGTGTTTTCAATGGATTCGATGAACTCGACGGAAGCGAGCACGGTCTCCATCATTTTTTCGGCGTTTTCCATCTTGCCGGCTTCGACGCCGTCCTCGTAGCCCTGCTGAAAGCGCTCCTCGTAGACGGCTTCGGCCTTTTTTTCAATCTCCGCCGCATGCGCCCTGGCGGCGGCCATCAGTGACGCCGCGTCGTGCAGCGCATCGACGTCGGCGGCCTTGAGCACCTTCACGCCGGGAGCGGGCGAGGGAACGTCGGTATTCAGTCGAAATAGCTTATCCATTCGTTGTCAAGCTCCCTCAGGATGAGTTTCTTCATAAAGTGCCAGAGCGGCTGGCGAAGCGCCGGGTCGAGCGGCGGGGCGGGCGGAAGGGCGACGGTGCCGAAAAGCGGTTTCGTGCGGCGGCGCAGTTCGTCCGGCCAGCCGGCGCGGACGGTTTCAAGAGACTGCCGGGCAAGAAGACGGCATCGCTCGGAGAGCGGCTCTCCGGCGGAGGCGCCGATGAGCGTCTGCCTGAGCGAACCCACCTGATAGCGGCCGCGGGTCAGCGCGTAGCCGTAGACGTCTTCGCCGAGGAAGGCCTTGACGGCAAGCACCTCGCTCTTGCTGAGCGTGCGGGCGATGTCCTCCGCATAAGCGGAGGCGCTGACGAGACGCCCGATGCGTTCGAGAACGGCCGCCGGGAAGAAGGCGAGACGCTGGGATTCATCCGTAAAGGCCCAGTAGGCGTCTTCGGCGCTCGGCGCGCTGCTGCGCCTTTCGCTCAGCAGACGAACCAGATCGGGCTGACGCTGAACGGCATCCCAGATGCCGCCCGTCGGCAGAGCGGCATCCTTTTTCTCGGTACGGTTGAAAGCGAGCATCCTTTCCAGAAGCTTCGGATTGCTTTCAAGCAGATCGCGGAAAAAGAATCGGTTCATAGGTCAGGTCCAGTCTGCCGTCGGCGGCGGGAGGAGATCCCGCGGCATCACGGCGTTGATCCGATGCCGGCTCAGGCCTCGGTCTTCTTATCGGTGCCCGAAGTCCTGCGGCTTCTCCAGTAAAGGAAGCCGCCAGCGCCGAGGCCGAGAAGAGAAACGATGAAAAGTCCGATGGTGCCGAAAAGGAACATCTGCGCCTTCTTCTGAGAGGCGCTTTCCGTTTCCTGAAGCATCGGAACGGTGATCGTGTCGCGCACCGGCACCAGCATCACCGAGACGTTTTCCTGCTTGAGTCCGGGGACGGCATTGGCCGCCAGCTCACGCACGCGGGAAATCAGATGCGGGGCCTGGGAGGACGGCGTGTGTCTCAGGAAGACGGCCGCCGAGGGTTCCACGGACTTGCCGGTGCCGAGATCCTGCGTGCCGAGAACGACATGAACGCGGGAGGTCAGCACGCCGTCGATCTGCGCAAGCGTTTCCGAGAGTTCCTGCGACAGCGCATAGGTCATGCGGGCCTGCTCTTCCGTGGCCGAGGAAATCATGCCCTTGGCGGCGAAGATCTGGCCCATGTTTTCGTAATCGGACTGCGGCAGATTGTTTTCGCGCATCAGTTCGAGCGTCTGGACGATCTTGTCGTTGTCGACCGAGAGCGTAAAGCCGTTCTTCGTGGAGGTTTTTTCGGTGTCGATGCCGTTTTTGAGCAGAACCGACATCATGGCGTTGGCCTGATGTTCCGTGAGGCCCTGATACACCTCCGACTTGCAGCCGCCGAGCACCAGCACCGCGGCAGCGGCCGCCAGAATAAGGGGCCGTCTCAGTCGTGAGGAGACAGAAGAAAGAAAATCGGTCATATAGGGACTCCGGAAAACCGTCGGATCGGAAAAGCGAGGCTCTAACTGTTGGATTTTAGCGTCTGCTCGAACTGAGAGGAAGCCGAATCGCGGATGTTGCCGAGGAATTTCGATTCGAAAACCTGCATGTTCATGCGGAACTGCAGTTTGAGAAGCTGTTCCGGGGACGGCAGCTCGGGTGCCGTCGAGCGCTGAGGCGCGTCGGCGGCCAGATCGGAGCCTCCGACGCTCTGAGGCGCCTCGGTTTTCCCCGATGCGCGGACCGCGTCCGTCTGCGAGACGCGCTGCGTAGGATCGGAAGCCTGGATCTGCGCCGCGCCGTCAATGCGCTGAGCGCCTTCCGGCCCCTGTTCGACGAGGGCTCGAAAAGCCTCCGCCACTTCACGGGGCACCGGCGAGCGGTCCGAGCTGACGAGACCTTCGCCCCTGGGGGAGCGCGAGGTCTCGAGCGCCTCCATCAGACGCTGGGAGAAATCAACGGCGGAGCTGACGTCCATGAGAGATAACTTCCGATTGAATCAATGACAAAGAGGGAGGCGCGACGTCCTCCCTCCTGCCCCAGGACATTTCCGGGAATCGAAACCGCGTCAGATCGATTCCAGAAGATTCTTGGCAAGATTGCCGGCAGGCGTGTCCTCGGGGACTTTGGCAAGAATCTCCGCCGCCTC
>JAXEEN010000022.1:0-4674 GCA_034104065.1 Sutterella sp. | reverse complement strand
AAAAGGCCGGCGCCGTTGAAGGCGTCAACGAAATTTTCGGCATGCACCTCGGCTTCCAGGCCAACCGCATGGGCACCGTGATCTGCGGCACGAAGAACTTCCTCGCCACGACGAAGGCCGACGTGACCTTCACGGGCGTGCCCGCCCACGCCGGCAATGCGCCCGAAGAAGGCAAGAACGCGCTGCTCTCCGCCGCGACCGCGCTTCTCAACATGCACGCCATTCCGCGCTCCGGCAAGGGCGACACCCGCATCACCGTGGGCAAGCTCATCGGCGGCGAAGGCCGCAACGTCATTCCGCCGAAGGCCGTTCTTGTTCTTGAAACCCGCGGCATCACGTCGGACCTCGACGCCTACATGTTCGGCGAAGTGAAGCGCATCGCCAAGGCCGCCGGCGACATGTGGGGCTGCGGCTGCTCGATCGACATCAAGGGCGGCACCAAGAGCGGTGAATCCGACCTCGAGGTCGCCAAGGTCGTCGCCGAGGAAGCCCGCGAAATGGGCTGCTTCGACAAGGTCGTCGAAGAACAGAACTTCGGCGCTTCCGAAGACTACTCGCACTTCATGTCCACGGTTCAGGCCGCGGGCGGCAGGGGTACGTACGTCCAGGTCGGCACGTCGCTTCGCGCCGGCCACCACAACAGCCACTTCGACTTCGACGAACAGACCCTGGCCAACGCGCTCGAACTGATGAGCCGCTGCGTCTGGCGCACGCTCGCCAAGTAATCCGGCTTGAAGGGGAGCGTCCGTGCGGATGCTCCCCGCGCTGATCCGCAAAGCCCGGCAGTCCGCAGAGCCTGCCGGGCTTCTGCTGTCCGCTTCAATAATGTCTTCGAGGAACGACGGATTGTTTTCGGACGGCATTCCTGCAAAAAACGGCTCAATAACGACTCTCGGACAGCGAAAAAGCGAGTATCATCCTAATTTCCATTCAATTTGCGACCCGAGGAACCCAGAGGTGAAGAACGACACGCCCACGGTCGGCGAAACCATCCGCCGCGACTTCATGATGCACTCCGACGTCAGCGTCGGAACGATCGCATCGGCGCTCGAAACGAGCATTGAAAGCGTCGAGGCGCTTCTTCGCGGCCGCCGTGGACTTGAAGAAGGCGAAGCCGCGAAGCTCGCCCGCATGTTCGCCACCTCCGAGCAGTTCTGGCTCGATCTCGACGCCGACAGCCGCGCCCGCTGACCCGGTTCCGAGCGCCGTCCTGCTGACGCCGTTCTCTGAAGGACTCGCTCGGCATGCTCTTTCGAGGTATAGAAAAGCTTAATCGGGGCGATGTAAAATAGCTAACGGAGCCGCCGACAACGCTTCGTACGGTGCGAACGGGCGGCTTTGCCGGCAGAGAAGGCGTACCGCGCAGCAGCCCTCGGACATCAGCCGGCCGTTGATCGTTCGGAAAAGAGACATGAATTCGGAAGGCTTCAGCAAACCGTCGGCATCCTACAGCCGCGACCGCGAGTGGTTCGTCGCCGAGGCCGAAGCCTTCATAGCGTCCCATCCCAAATCGTCGGCGCTCGTTTCGCTCGACGTGAGCGACTTCAAGGTCGTCAATCTCGTCTTCGGCCGCCCGACCGGCGACCGGATGCTGCGCCACATCTATGAAACGGTCGAATCCTTTCTCGAGCCGGGCGAATTTCTGATCCGCGACACGGCCGACGTCTTCTACGCCGTTCTCGCCACGCAGGATCGTCCGACCGTCCTCGAACGGCTGACCCGCATCCGCGCCGCCTTCGATGCGGAGATGCTGACGGGAAGCGCCCATACCCCTTACCTCGAGCTTCGCTTCGGCGTTTATCTTCCTGAAAACGACGGCACGCCCGTCGAGAAGATGATCGAATTCGCCAACATGGCGAGAAAGCATTCGCTTCGCAACCTCCGGGTCACCGATCAGTGCTTCTACTGCCCCGAAAGGGCCCGGCACAAGGTCGAGGAAAAACAGCGCGCCGCGGAGCTCGTCGAAGCGATGGAAAAGCGCCAGTTCGTCGTCTTCCTGCAGCCGAAGGTGGATCTGAAGACCGGACGGATCGCCGGCGCGGAAGCGCTGGTGCGCTGGAACCATCCGGAGAAGGGCATTCTGCCGCCCGGACTCTTCATCCCGCTTCTCGAGCGCTGCCGTCTCGTACACCGCATCGACATCTTCGTTTTCGAGGAAGTCTGCCGGCTTCTCGCCAAATGGGGGCGCGAGGGGCACGACCTCTTTCCGATCTCCGTCAATCTCTCACGTGAAACGCTCGACATTCCGAATCTGCTGGCGCACTTCAAGGCGATCAGCGACGAGCTCGGCGTGCCGAGGCGCCTCATCGAGATCGAAATCACCGAAACCTCGTTTGCCGGCAGCTTCGAAAAGATCTGCGACTTCGTGCGCAGCCTCAGCGCCGAAGGATTCAGCTGCTCGCTCGACGACTTCGGCTTCGGCTATTCTTCGCTCGGCTGCCTGCAGCGCCTTCCCGTCGATACGGTGAAGCTCGACCGCAGCTTCTTCGTGGGCTCCTTCGACGAGGAGCGCTCCCGCATGATCGTCTCGGCCATGACGTGTCTCGCGAACAGGCTCGGGCTCAAGACCGTCGCCGAGGGCATCGAGGACATCGAGCAGCTCGACTATCTGAAGCGCACCTGCTGCGACATGGTGCAGGGCTTCGTGTTCTACCGCCCCATGTCGGCGGCGGATTTCGAGCGGGAAGCATTCTCCGGACGTAGCTCGAACGCAATGGGTGTCTGCGCCTGTACGGGTTAATAACGGCTGTTCACCCGGCCTCAAAGCGAGGCATAATCGTCCCGTTGCCTCAGGCGCGCACCGGATCGGCTATATAATCGGTCGGACTTTTTCCTTTCCGACTGAGCCCTTCCGACGGAAAAGACGCAGCGCCCCAGAAAGGTGCGGCGTTCTTTCGCATCGTCCCCGAGGCAGTTGGACCAACAACGGGGCGGCTTGCCGGAGCGCCCCTACCGGACAGACATCTGCTATGAATTCTCCCGTCAACACCGTCGACCCGCTCACTCAAAGCTTCAGCCGCGACTGGTTCGTGAGCGAAGCGGACCGCCGCATTGCATTCGAGCCCGACGGGCAGACCGTGGTGTCGCTTGACGTGAGCGACTTCAAGGTGATCAATCTGAAGTACGGTCATCAGGCGGGCGACCGCCTGCTGCAGCTGATCTTTCAGTGCGTCAGCAATGAGCTTCAGCCGGGTGAAATCGCCGTGCGCGACACGGCCGACATCTTCTTTGCCCTGATCGTGTGCCCGAGCCGCGAGATCGTGCTCGAAAGGCTCAACCGCATCCGCACGTCGCTCGAGCAGGCGGTGCGAGACGAATGTCTGCTCCAGAGCTATCCCGAACTTCGCTTCGGGGTCTTCATGCCGCTTCCCGACGGCACCGCCGTGGAGCAGATGATCGAATACGCCAACCTCGCCCGCAAGAATGCGCCCAAGAGCATCGTCGTGGGCGAGGGGATTTTCTACAAGTCCGAGGACTATGAGGACCGCCGCGACGAAAAGGTCCGCATCCGCCGGCTCGTCGATGCCATCGCCGCCGAGGAATTCTTCATCAGGCTGCAGCCGAGCGTTCGGCTCGAGGACGGCGCCATTACGAGCGCGGAGGCGCTCGTGCGATGGAATAAGCCTGAATCGGGCGAAGTGCTTCCCGGCGAATTCATTCCGCTGCTCGAGCGCTATCGTCTGGTCGACCGCATCGACCGCTTCGTGTTCCGCGAAGTCTGCCGTCTGCTGTCCGAATGGAAGGTGAAATACGGACGCATCGTGCCGATTTCGGTGAATCTTTCCGGCGTGACGATTCAGGTGGAAGGCCTGCTTGAGGATTATCAGCGCGTCTGCGCCGAATTCGGCGTAAATCCGGCCGACATCGAGCTTGAGCTCACGGAGACGGCCTTCCTCGGCGACTACGACAAGGGCCGCGCCTTCATGGAAAAACTGAAGGAAATCGGCTTTACCTTCTCGCTCGACGATTTCGGCAAGGGCTTCTCCTCGCTCGGTTCGCTGAGCGAGCTTCCGGTCGACACCGTGAAGCTGGACAACAGCTTCTTCGGAAGCAAGGAAAAGACCGAAAAGAGCCACATCATCGTGAAGTCGATGGCGGGTCTCGCCAAGGCTCTCGGCTGCCGTTCGGTTGCCGAAGGCATCGAACGTCCCGAGCAGCTCGAGGTGCTTCGAAAGACGGGGTGCGACATTGTTCAGGGCTTCGTCTTCTACAAGCCAATGCTTCCGGAAGACTTCGAGCGCGTCGTCTTCAAGGGCGAGAAAATCGTTCAGCAGTAAACGCTGAAGTGATGAAAGCAAAAGGTCCGCTTCCTCGGGAAGACGGACCTTTTTTGACTGTGCTCATAAATTAAATGTGCCGTGCACCAGCCGGACGACTCACCTCGGACCTTACTTATAGTGTTTCGCCGAGCGGTACGAGCTCGCCTTCAATGCCGGCTAGTGCGAGAAGCAGAAGGATCGACTTCTGTTCGCAGACCCAGACGCCGGCCGGGTCGAACCATTCGGCGAGCGTGTGCGTGCCCGATTCCGTGCCGCCGCGCCCGAGCGTGACGGCCGGAATCCGGCGGGCGATCGCCATGTTGGCGTTCGTGCAGCCGCCCCGCCTGAAGTTGGGCTCGATGCCGAGCGCCTTCGTCGCGAGCTTGGCCGCCTGAATGATGCGGGCGTCGTCGGG
>JAXEEN010000021.1:0-79175 GCA_034104065.1 Sutterella sp. | reverse complement strand
CGGAGCTGCAGATTCAGATGGCCGAAGGCGAAAACAAGGCCTTTGTCGCCCGTCTTCAGAAGGAGCTTCGTTTTGACGACGCAGTCGATGTCATTACGATCGACGGCATTCGTGTTGAATGGGCGGACGGCTTCGCCCTGGCGCGTTCGTCCAATACGACGCCTGTTGTCGTCCTTCGTCTGGAAGGCGAAACGCCCGAGGCGCTCGAGCGCATCAAGAAGACCTTCGGCGACGCGCTTCGCGCCGTCGATCCTTCGCTTGAGCTGCCCTTCTGAAGAATGAAAGAGAGTCTCCATGAGTGATTCGAGCATGACGCTTCTGCCTTTTTTGCGGGATACCGCAGGCATTCAGACGACGGCGACGGCCTGCGGTCTCCGCCTTGATATTTCCCGACAGCGAATGACGGGAGAAGACTTCCGTCGTCTGGCGACATATTGCGAGGAGCGCGGCGTCATTGCCGCTCACAGGCGCATGTTGGCCGGAGAGATCGTCAATCCGTCCGAAGGGCGTGCCGCTCTTCATACATCGCTGCGCAGCAATTCGCCCGCGGCGCCCAGGTGCGAGGAGGTCAGGCGGGAAAGGAACCGCATGCTGGCCTTTGCGCGGCAGGTGCGCGGCGGTGTATGGCGCGGCTGCCGCGGGGATCGCATTACGGATGTCATCAACATCGGCATCGGCGGTTCGGAAATGGGGCCCCGGGCGGTGTATCACGCACTGCGGGCTCCCAAGCCTGCGATCCGGGTGCACTTTCTGTCCAGTGTTGACGGCGTGCTGCTTGAGAGAATTCTCGCTGAGTGCAACCCGCTCTCCACGCTGGTGATCGTTTCTTCAAAAAGCTTCGGCACCCGTGAGACGCTGGTCAATGCCGCAGCCGTGGATCAGTGGCTTCTGAATGCGGGCATTGTCGGTGCGGACCGAAACCGGCATATGGTGATTGTCTCGGCCAATCCGGAAAGTGTCAGTCAGATGTGCCTGTCCGAGGAAAATCTCTTCCGCTTTTGGGATTGGGTGGGCGGACGTTTTTCCGTGTGGGGCGCCGTAGGTCTGCCGTTGGCCGTTTCGCTGGGGCCGGATGTCTTTACCGAATTTCTGCAGGGCGCCGCCGAGATGGACAGGCATTCGGCAACGGCGCCGATTGAACAGAACCTGCCCGCCATTCTTGCGATGACGGCGTTTTGGAATGCCACGCGTCTGCAAATCACCTCCCACTGCATGCTGCCTTATGACGAGCGTCTCCGCGTGCTCGTTCCCTGGCTGCAGCAGTTGGAAATGGAATCGCTCGGCAAGAACCACACGCCCGAGGGAGTGCGCATTCCGGGACATACCGGCCAGGCCGTCTGGGGAGCCAACGGCAATGAGGCTCAGCACAGTTTTTATCAGTGGCTGCGGGAAGGAACGGGCAGGACGAGCATCGATATTCTCTGGAGTGAAATGCCGGGGCACCGTTATGCGGAGCACTACCGTGTCCTGCTGGCGAACGCCCGCGCTCAGGCGGAGGCGCTCGTCATGCGGGATCGCGGCAGTCCGTATTTCAACGCTGTCAATGCGATTGTGATTGATACGGTATCGCCCCGCCGTCTTGGCGCCATGATGGCGATGTACGAACATAAAACCACGATGCTGGGTACGCTTTTCGGCATCACTCCGTTCGACCAGCCCGGCGTTGAACTCGGCAAGCGTCTCAGCAAACGGGCCGAGCGGGGAGAAGATCCGAAGCATGCGGTTGCTCAGGAGGTCGGGCAGTGAAGATCCTGATCATCAAGACCTCGTCGATGGGTGACATCATTCATGCGCTGCCCGTCGCCCGCGATATCCGGCAAGCCATTCCGGATGCGGAGCTGCACTGGGTTGCGGAGGAAAGTTTTCGGGACATTCCGACGCTGGCTCCCGCTGTTGACAAAGTCCATGTCACGGCCTTCCGCCGATGGAGACGCTCGCTGCTTTCGTCGGCGGTGAGAGGAGAAGTGGCCGCCCTCAAGGAAGCGCTTCGGAACGAACGCTACGACGTGGTGCTGGACATTCAGGGACTGATGCGTTCGGCTCTGGTGGCCAAATGGACCGGTGTTCGTTCGACGGGTTATTCCTGGGGCACGGCCAAAGAGCCGCTCGCTTCTTTGGCTTATGCGAACAGGCTTGCGCTTCCCGCTTCCCTGGGTGCCGTCCGTCGCTACAGAATGGCGGCCTCTCAGGCGCTGGGATATGAAATCGACGAGGCTCGGCCGCTCTTCGGACTTCAGGCGACGGCCGTGCCTTCCGTGAAGCCGGCAGGGGCGTACGCCGCGCTGGCGGTCAATACGAGCCGTGATGAGAAGCTGTGGCCGGAGGCGCATTGGGTCGACCTCGGCAGACGGCTTTGGGATCGAGGACTGAAGAGCGTTTTTTTCTGGGGCAGTCCGAAGGAACGGGAGCGTGTGGAACGGCTCTGTGCGCAGATTCCCGACGCCCAGATCGCACCGAGGGCAGGTTTGGCGGAAACGGCCGCCTCTCTGGCAGGCGCTGCCTGCGTCGTCGGCGTTGATACGGGACTTGCTCATCTCGGTGCGGCTCTGGGACGCCCCAGCGTCGGCATTTTCGTTTCGACGCCCACGGATACGCTCCGCTTGATCGGAGACGGTCCGGTGCATTCTCTCGGCGGCGTCGGGCAGTGTCCGACGGCCGATGACGTTTGGAAATCTCTGCTGAATGTGATGGGAGAAACAGCGTGAAGCTCACACCGACGATGTACAGGGCCGTGAGTGTTGTGGCCCTCCCTTTGGCCAGCCTCTATCTGATGTGGCGCTCCCGCCGTCAGCCGGCCTACCGGCAGTTCTGGGACGAGCGCTTCGCCTGGACGACTTTTCCGCTGAAGACTGAAAGACCCCGTGTCTGGATTCATGCGGTGAGCGTGGGGGAAACCAATGCGGCCAAGCCGCTTCTTGAGGCAATGCTTTCCCGCTGGCCGGGCTGCGATGTGCTGCTGACGCATATGACGCCGACGGGGCGGGAGGCGGGTGCCAAACTGGTTGCGCTCGCGCCCGATCGGATTCATCAGTGCTATCTGCCCTATGACGCGCCTTATGCGGTTGAGAAATTCTTTCGCCAGACACGCCCGACAATGGGCGTGATCATGGAGACGGAAGTGTGGCCCAATCTGATGCGCGAGGCGCTTCGCTGCGGCGTGCCGATGATTTTGGCCAATGCCCGGGAGAGCGAAAAATCGCGCGCGCAGGCTGCACGCTTCATCGAAGTGATGCGGCCCGCCTTCAGCAGCTTTTCCGCTATTCTGGCGCAGAGTGAGGAGGATAAGGAACGTCTCGAAAGTCTCGGCGGCACCAACGTGACGGTCTGCGGCAGCGTGAAGTTCGATATTCGTCCCAATCCCTCGCAGGTGGCGGCAGCCAAAGCCTGGAAGAGCCGCACGGGGAAACCCGTGGCGCTCATTGCTTCAAGCCGTCAGGGCGAAGAGGTGCATTTCGCCCGGGCGCTGTCGGCATCTGAGGATCTGCTCCGGCGTGTCCAGGTCTGGCTTGTCCCCCGCCATCCTCAGCGCTTTGACGAGGTGGAGACCATTCTTCGCGACGCGGGCCTGAAAGTCCAGCGCCGTACAAAGCTGCGCGATCCGGAGGATATCCTGCCGGAGACCGACGTGATTCTGGGCGACAGCATGGGAGAGATGAGCTTCTACTGTGCGCTTGCGGATATGACCGCGATGGGCGGTTCGTTTCAGCCGCACGGTTCGCAGAACGTGATTGAACCCGCGTTGGCCGGAAGTCCGGTCGTGGTGGGCCCGTCGATTTTCAATTTTGAAAAAATCATTACCGACGGCCTGGCTGCGGGCGCCATGGTTCAGACGAAGGATCCGGCAGGCGCGCTGAAGATGTTTGAACACTGGCTGGACGTGCCCGAAGATCGGGAGAATGCTTCCCGTGCGGCGCTGGCTTTTTCCGAAAGCTACGCGGGGGCAACCGGCCGAATGATGAAGATTTTGGAGGTCCTGTGGCAGAAAGCACAGAAAACCGCATCCCTAACGTCCTGACGGTTGCCGGCGTGGATCCGTCGGGAGGCGCCGGTGTATTGGCAGACGTGAAGGCCATGAGCGCGTGCGGCGCCTATGCCTGCGGGGTAGTCACGGCGCTGACTGCTCAGAACACCTGCGGAGTGACGGGCGTTCTGCCGATTGCGCCTGATTTTGTCCGCGAACAGATCGATACGCTTTTTGCCGATGTCAGAATTGATGCGGTCAAAATCGGCATGCTCGACAACGCCGTCCTGATCGGCGTTGTCGCCGAGGCGCTTGAAAAATACCGTCCGAAGTACGTGGTCGTGGATCCGGTGATGGTCGCCAAGAGCGGTGACCGCCTGCTCCGGGAAGAGGCCGTCGCTGCGCTGCGGGATCGGCTGCTTCCCCTGGCGACCGTGCTGACGCCGAATATTCCCGAGGCCCTGAGTCTTCTGGGAAAAGATGACCATGTGACGGAGGAGGACCTGCCGGACCTGGCGCGCGATCTGTGGCAGCTGATGAAGCGCCGGGATGCATGGGTGTATCTGAAAGGCGGTCATCTGGAGGGTGAAGAGTCGCCCGATCTGCTCTTTAACGGGGTCGTCAGCATCCCCTTCACGGCACACCGCATCCGCACGAAGAATACGCACGGCACGGGCTGTACGCTGTCATCGGCGATTGCGGCAAGGCTGCCGCAGGATCCCGACGTTCCTGCCGCCTGCAGAAGAGCCAAGGAGTATCTGACGGGGGCAGTCCGTCACGCCGATGAGCTTTCCGCAGGGACGGGACATGGGCCGACGCATCATTTCTGGCAGCTGTGGTCCGATAGAATGTTACAAAATGTAAATAAAATTTGACAGATTCATTTTCATCCGTCATAATCTCAATCCTCAACGGCGCATTAGCTCAGTCGGTTAGAGCAGAGGAATCATAATCCTTGTGTCCGCGGTTCGAGTCCGTGATGCGCCACCAGAATTCAAAAGGCCCCGACTTCGTGTACGAAGCCGGGGCTTTTTCTATACTGCATTCATTTTCCATCGTCACCGGATATAAACCGTGCAAGCGAAGAAACTCTACCTCCGCAGCTTCGGCTGCCAGATGAATGATTACGACAGCGGCCGCATTGCCGACCTTTTGAAGGCCGAGATGGGCTATGAGAAAACTGATGTTCTCGAAGAGGCCGATCTCGTCGTCGTGAATACCTGCTCCATCAGGGAGAAGGCTCAGGAAAAAACGTTTTCCGATCTCGGACGCATCCGCGAGGTCAAAAAGACGCGTCCCGGCATGCTGATTGCCGTCGGCGGCTGCGTGGCCAGTCAGGAGGGCGAAAACGTCATCCGCAGGGCGCCTTTCGTCGATGCGGTTTTCGGCCCGCAGACGCTGCACCGTCTGCCGGAGCTTCTCAGAAGGCGAATGGAAACCGGTAAGGCTCAGGTCGACGTGAGCTTTCCCGAAATTGAAAAGTTCGATCATCTGCCCGCTCCCGTGGCTCACGGCGCCGCTGCCTTCATCTCCATCATGGAAGGCTGCTCGAAGTACTGTTCTTACTGCGTGGTGCCGTATACCCGCGGCGAAGAAATTTCCCGTCCGCTGGTTGACGTGCTGATGGAAGCCGCGCAGCTTGCCGATCAGGGCGTCAAGGAGGTGACGCTTCTTGGGCAGAATGTCAACGCCTACAGAGGACAAACGCCCGACGGCGGGACGGCGGACTTCGCTCTGCTGCTGGATTACGTGTCCGAAATTGACGGTATTGAACGCATTCGATATACGACGAGCCATCCCCGGGAATTCACGCAGCGAATCATTGACGCCTATGCACGCATTCCCAAGCTCGTCAATCATGTGCATCTGCCCGTCCAGGCGGGATCGGACCGTATTCTTGCGGCCATGAAGCGGGGATACACCGCGCTTGAATACAAGTCGATCGTCCGCCGCCTGCGTGCAGTCCGGCCGGATATTTCGATTGCGACGGACTTCATCGTCGGCTTTCCCGGAGAAACCGAGGAGGATTTCGAGCAGACGATGAAGCTGATCGAAGAGGTGGGCTTCGATGCGAGCTTTTCCTTCGTGTACAGCCCCCGCCCCGGAACGCCGGCCGCACGGCTGCCCGACGATACGCCGCATCAGGTCAAGATCGAGCGTCTGCAGCGCCTTCAGGCCGCGGTGGATGCCAATGCCACGAAGATCAGCGAGGCGATGCTCGGCACGGAGCAGAGAGTGCTGGTGATCGGTCCGGCCAAGCGCGGAGAAGGCCTTCTGGCAGCCCGTACGGACAACAACCGCATCGTCAATTTTGCGGGGCCGATGTCGCTCGTCGATACCATGGTGCGTGTTAAAGTGACTGCCGTGTATCCCCATACGCTCGGCGGCGAGCTGATTGAAGAATGATGAAAAACCAAGAAAAAGACACTGCGCCCGAGACGCTTCGCTTTTCTGCCGATGCTGGCAATGCGGAGCTTGCGGCACTTTGCGGTCCGCTCGACGAGAATCTTCGCCAGATGGAGAACATTCTCGGTGTGCGAATCATGCGCCGAGGCGACGTTTTTCGGGTGTCCGGCGAGAGGGAGTCCGCTCGCCGTGCGGTGACGGCTCTGTCGACGCTGATGACCAGGGTTAAGACATCCGGAGAAAGTTTGAACGTTGACGATGTGCAGTGGCATTTCGTCGGGCGCGACGACGAATATCGGAGCGGTGCCGCAGAAAGTCCCGAGGGGGTCGTATCCGACGTGGAACTTAAGACGCGGCGCCGTGATCTTCAGGGACGCACGCCCAATCAGCGCCTTTATCTGAAGGCAATGATGGGGCATGACATCAGCTTCGGCATCGGACCGGCCGGCACGGGTAAGACTTATCTTGCCGTGGCTGCGGCCGTCGATGCCTTTGAACGCGGCACGGTGGAACGCATCGTGCTCACTCGTCCCGCTGTCGAAGCCGGCGAGAGACTGGGTTTCCTGCCGGGCGATCTCACTCAGAAGGTCGATCCGTATCTTCGGCCTCTGTACGACGCTCTGTTTGATCTGATGGGTTTTGACAAGTCCCAGCGGCTTATGGAGCGTCAGTCGATTGAGGTGGCGCCTCTTGCATATATGCGCGGTCGTACGCTCAACAACGCCTTTGTCATTCTCGACGAGGCGCAGAATACGACACCGGAGCAGATGAAGATGTTTCTGACCCGCATCGGCTTCGGCTCCAAGGCGGTGATTACCGGCGACGTCACACAGATAGACCTGCCCAAGGGGGTGCCGAGCGGACTCAAGCATGCCGCCCGTATTCTTGACGGCGTGCGGGGCATCGCAGTGACCCGGTTCACCGCCAAGGATGTCGTGAGGCACCCGCTCGTCGCACGCATTGTCGAAGCGTATGAAAAGGCGGCAGAGGCCGAAGACAACGGCCGAATCCGATGAAAACCGTTTTCGGAGAATCAGTCATGGCGGAGTTTTATCTCAGTACTCAGCAGATGTCCAAATTTCCTCAGCTTCCGGCCAAAAAGACGATGGAACGCTGGATGAAGCGCGCCGTCGAGCGTGATACCGAAGTCACGGTGCGTTTTGTCGATGAAGAGGAAGGCCGCATGCTCAACAGTACGTACCGTCACAAGGACTATGCGACGAACGTGCTGACTTTCGACTATACGCAGGAGCCGACGGTGACCGCCGACATCGTGATCTGCGTACCGGTGCTTGAGCGTCAGGCGATCGAACAGAACAAGGAGTTCCGGGCGCACCTTGCTCATCTTCTGATTCATGCGGTGCTTCATGCTCACGGGTACGATCACCTGAATGAAGAGGAAGCTGAAGAGATGGAGGCCAGGGAGACGGAAATCATGCTCTCCCTCAAATTCCCGAATCCCTACAGCGACCGTATCGGCATGGTTCACGACTGAGGTTCGGCCATGCAGTCAGACACCGGGACTTCGTCTTTTGAAAAGAGCGGCAAAACGCTGATCGACCGCCTGACCTCGCTGTTTCACAATGAGGAGGCGGACGAGCGCGGCACGGTTCGTGAAACGCTTCGCGAGGCCCGCCGCCGCAACGTTTTCGACGATGACACGCTGTCGATGATGGAGGGTGCGCTCGGCGTATCCGAAATCCGTGCGGGCGATCTGATGGTGCCCCGTGCAAAGCTGGATGCGGTGGACTTCTCTGAACCTCGGGAAGTCTGGCTCCCGAAACTCATCGCTTCAGGGCATTCCCGGTTTCCGGCCGTCGAGGATGATTTGGACAACGTTCTGGGCATTCTTCACGCCAAAGACCTGCTTCAGCTGCTGGTGAAGCCTGACGCGGATCCGAAGAGCTTTATCCGTCCCGCACGCTTCATCCCCGAATCGCAGCCGGTCAATGTGCTTCTGAGGGATTTCAGAGCCACCCGCAGCCACCTTGCTCTTGTGATTGATGAGTACGGGAGCGTCTCCGGACTGATTACGATCGAAGACGTCATCGAGCAGATCGTGGGGGACATCTCCGATGAGTTCGATCGGGATGAGGATTCGCTCAATATCGTGCCTGACGGTCCCGGCCGATGGCGGGTCAGGACGGTGACGACCATTCAGCAGTTCAACGACTACTTCGGCTCGGACCTTGAAGACGATTTCTGCGAAACCATCGGCGGTTTGGTGACAGACCGCTTCGAGCATGTTCCCCACGCCGGAGAGAGCATTGTGGAGCGGGGCTTCCGCTTCCGCATTCTGTTGGGTGACGATCGGAAGGCAAGGCTTCTCGGCGTTGAAAAGGCCGACGCACAGACATGACCGCATTCGAAGAGAATCACCCGCATCTGACGGCAGTCCTGGGCGGTTTGACCGCAGGATTGGTCTTTACGACGGGATTCGCACCGCTTTCCTGGAACTGGGCTTCATTCGCGGCGCTTGCCGGATGGTTTTTCCTGGTTCTGAGACTCAGGTCCGTCCGTGACGCGGCGCTGTCGGGCTTTGCCTTCGGACTCGGCTGGTTTGTGCCGGGACTGGCGTGGACCATGACGTCCATGGCAGTGCACGGACGTCTTCCCTGGGCGGCGGCCTTCGCCGGCCTGCTTCTGCTCGGTGCCGTTCTGTCGGTTTTCCCCGCAGCAGCAGCGGCGTCGGCCAAGAGACTCTCCTCTTCTTCCGGTCAGGTAAGGTCTCTTCTCTCCCTGGCAGGGTGTTTTGCGATTGCTGAATGGCTTCGCACCGAAGTGATTGTCGGATTCGGATGGCTGACCCCGGCCTACGCTTTTCTCGAGACGCCGATTGCCGGATGGGCGCCGATTCTCGGCTCAGGCGGCGTGACGCTGGTTGCGGCGGTTTCTGCCGCCCTGCTGGTCACGGCGTTCGAATGCCGCCTTCGCTGGCTGGCGCTGCCGGTTCTGATTCTGGCCCTGATTGCGGGAACGGGCCGCTGGTCGTCCGAACACCGTTGGTCGACGCCTTCGGAAACCGTGGATATCCGGGTGATCCAGCCGGCGCTTCCCGTCGTCAATGCCTACGTTCGGGCGGATCCCGCCGCCCGCATCGAAGCGATGATTCCCGCCGCTTCCGAGCCGTGGCCCGGCGGAGACAGGCCGAGACTGCTGCTGACGCCGGAGGGCATCGTTTCGGTTCCGGTAGGAAGACTCAATGCCCGTGCGGCCGGAGCATTGTTCGCCCTTCAGGAAAAGAGCGATGCCATGGTGCTCTTTAACGGTTTTCGCGAGGAAAAACGTCGGTTTTACAACTCGTCTTTCGTCATTGACGAGGGGCGCGTTGCCTATCGGCTGGACAAGCGGGAACTGGTCCCTTTCGGTGAATACGTGCCGGCAGCCGCCCGGTGGTTTGTCGATATGATCGGCATTCCCCTGGCGGATCTGACGCCGGGCGACGCCGTTCAGCCGCTGCTGCGTCTCGGCCGGGCATCGGCAGGCATTCTCATCTGCTACGAGAATCTGTACGGCGGCGTCGTGCGCACGTTCTGGCAGTCGACTTCGCCGGACTTTCTGATCGTGACGTCCAACCTGGGGTGGTTTTCCGATCAGATTCTGCCCCAGCATCTCGACATGAGCCGCATGCGGGCCATGGAGTGCGCCCGTCCTCTCGTCAGCGTCAGCAACAGCGGCATGTCCGCCGTCGTGAATTCATCGGGGCGCGTCGTGAAGTCGCTGGGCGTCGGCGAGGCGGGCGTCATGACGCTCGGACTGGTGGGGGCTCAGGGTGCGATGACTCCCTTCGTGCGATTCGGCGCAGCGCCGGGCGTGATTCTGGCTTTTCTGTTGGTCTTCAATGCGCTTTTCAGCGCCGGAGGCCTGAAGAGACTGAAGGAAATCAGCGGCAAGCGTTTATAATTAACCTTTTTTGGACGGTCCCCGGCGCCAGCTCCCTCTGCGGTGTGCCGGCGACTCATTCCGTTATTTGAACAACAGGCGCCGAGAGCGAATCGGCGGCAAAAAGAATGATTACCTTTCAGGAAGTAATCCTGCGTCTGCAGGAATATTGGAATCGTCAGGGCTGCGCTTTGCTGCAGCCGATCGACTTGGAGGTCGGTGCTGGCACGTCCCACACCGCGACGTTCCTGCGTGCGCTCGGTCCGGAACCCTGGCGCGCCGCCTACGTTCAGCCCTCGCGTCGTCCGAAGGATGCCCGCTACGGCGAGAATCCCAATCGTCTGCATCAGCATCATCAGTTCCAGGTTGTTCTGAAGCCCGCTCCCACGAACATCGTGGACCTCTATCTCGGCTCGCTTCGCGCTCTGGGCATCGATACGGAAGTGAACGACATCCGCTTCGTCGAGGACAACTGGGAAAATCCCACGCTCGGTGCCTGGGGTCTCGGATGGGAAGTCTGGATGAACGGCATGGAGGTGACGCAGTTCACCTACTTCCAGCAGGTCGGCGGTCTTGAATGCAAGCCGATTACGGGTGAAATCACCTACGGTCTGGAACGCCTCACGATGTATCTGCAGAACTGCGACAACGTGTTCGACCTGGTCTATACCACCTGGAAGGACCCGTCCGGCAAGGAGCGCGTGCTCAGCTACGGCGACGTTTTCCATCAGAACGAAGTTGAACAGTCGGTCTACAACTTTGAAGCCAGCGACTGCGCCAAGCTTCTCAAGCAGTTTGATTACTACGAAGGCGAGGCCAAGCGTCTGATGGATCTCAATCTTGCGCTTCCTGCCTATGAAATGGTGCTCAAGGCGGGGCATACCTTCAATCTGCTCGATGCCCACGGTGCGATTTCTGTGACGGAACGCGCCGCGTACATCGCCCGCATCCGCAATATTTCCCGTGCGGTGGCCCAGAGCTACTACGATTCCCGCGAACGCCTCGGTTTCCCGATGCTCGCCCAGAAGACCGCAGAATAAGGCGAGTGGAGGAATAGAAAGAAAATGACGAATTTGCTCGTTGAACTGCAAACTGAAGAACTTCCGCCGAAGGCGCTTGAAAAGCTTTCCGCCGCTTTCGCTCACGGCGTTGAACAGAACCTGAAGAGCCGGGGCTTTCTCCTTGAAGGCAGCGTGACGACGGCCTACGGCGCTCCCCGCCGTCTGGCGGTGCACATCTCCGACGTGCTCGCCAAGAGTCCCGACGAAGCCTTTACTCAGAAGCTTGTGCCGGTGCGTGTCGGCATCGCCGCCGACGGTTCGGCGACGCCTGCGCTCAAGAAGAAGATGGCCGCCCTCGGCATCGACTGCGACGTCGCGGCCCTCAAACGCGTCAACGACGGCAAGAACGAACAGCTGGTTTTTGAAGGCGTGCGTCCCGGCATCGCCCTTTGCGAAGGGCTTCAGCATGCGCTCGATGCCGCCGTGAAGAGTCTTCCGATTCCGAAGGTCATGACCTATCAGCTCGCCGATGGTGAAACCACGGTCGCCTTCGTGCGTCCCGTGAAGCATTTGACGGCCCTTTACGGTGCCGATGTGGTTCCCGTCAGGCTTTTCGGTCTTGAGGCTGATCGAGTGACGATGGGACACCGCTTCCATACGTCCGAGCCCGTCAGCATCTCTTGCGCGGACAGCTATGACAAGGCGCTGAAGGCGGCCAAAGTCATGCCCTGCTATGCGGAACGCCGCGAACTGCTGCGCCGTCTTCTGACCGAACGCGCTGCCGCCGCCGGCGGCACCGTGATCATGCCCGAAGATCTGCTCAATGAAGTGACGGCGCTCACCGAATGGCCGGTGGTCTATGAAAGCGGATTCGAAGAAGAATTCCTGGCCGTGCCCGAAGAATGCCTCATCCTCACGATGCAGCTCAACCAGAAGTACTTCGCGCTTCGCAATGCCGAAGGCCGTCTGATGAACCGCTTCCTTCTCGTTTCCCAGCTTGAAGCAAAGGACGGGGGTGTTCAGATTTCTTCCGGCAATGCCCGCGTGGTCCGTGCCCGTCTGGCCGATGCCAAGTTCTTCTATGATCAGGATCGCCGCGAAACGCTGGAAAGCCGCGTGGAGGGTCTCAAGCACGTGGTGTACCACAACAAGCTCGGTTCGCAGGCCGAACGCATGCTTCGCGTGAAGTCGATGGCCGGCCGCTTCGCCGAACTCATCGGCGCCGATGCCGTCAAGGCTGAACGCGCCGCCATGCTTTCGAAGGCGGATCTTCGCACGCTGATGGTGGGCGAATTCCCCGAACTTCAGGGCATTATGGGCGAGTACTATGCTCACAACGACGGCGAGGACGATCTTGTCGCACTCGCCATCCGCGAGCATTATCAGCCTCGCTATGCGGGTGACGAACTGCCGTCGACGCCCGTCAGCCTTGCCGTGGCGCTGGCGGACAAGATGGAAACGCTGACCGGGCTTTTCGGCATCGGTCAGATGCCCACCGGTGAGAAGGATCCGTTCGCGCTTCGCCGTCATGCGCTCGGCGTGCTCCGCATGCTGATCGAAAAGCAGCTTCCCGTGAGCCTCGGCACGCTGGTCGATGCCGCCTGGGAGGCCGAACAGGCTGTTCCCGGCGTGACCGATCACCGTGCCGAACTTCTCGGCTTCTTCCAGGATCGTCTTCGCGTCATGCTCCGCGATGCCGGCTATACGACGCTTGAGGTTGATGCCGTTCTGGCTCTGAGCCCTGAAAAGCTCAACGAACTGCCTGCACGCCTGGCCGCGGTCCGCAGCTTCATGCAGCTGCCCGAGGCAGAGTCTCTGACCGCAGCCAACAAGCGCATCGGCAATATTCTGAAGAAGGTTGAGGGCGAAGTGCCTGCCGACGTCCGGACCGAACTCTTTGCGGAGGAGGCCGAAAAGGCCCTCTTCGAAGCGCTCGCCGCACTCGAACCCGAAGCCGAGGCGCTCTTTGACGCCGGCCGCTACGAAGACATGCTTGCTGCGCTTGCCGCGCTTCGTACGCCGGTTGACAACTTCTTCGACCACGTCATGGTCAACGCGGAAGATCCGGCGCTTCGCGCCAACCGTCAGGCGCTGCTGAAGCGGCTCTACACGGTGATGAACCGCGTCGCAGAGATCGCGCGTCTCGCCAAGTAAAAGGCATGCGGCCGGGGATTTCCGGCCGCCCGCAATTTGCGTCTGCCGGCGCGTAAATCAGGGATCCGAAACGGTATGATTCGTTTTGGATCCTTTTTTATATCCGTACGGTGGCCATGTCCATTCTGAATGTGATGAGAGGCTGGATCTTTTATCTCTGCCTCAGTGTTTCGATCATTATCCTTACGGTCTGCGTGTTGGTGTCGGTGCCTTTCACGAGTGTTGCCTGGCGTTACGACCGCATCGGCCGTACGTGGGCGCGGGCAGTTCTCCGCATGCTTGATGTGATATGCGGCGTCAAGCTGGAGATGAAGGGGATGGAGAATCTTCCTCCGGCGTCAATGCCTGCCGTCGTGCTCGTCAAGCATCAGTCGGCCTGGGATCCGTTCTGGCTCGGCGCTTATCTGCCGGCGCCCGCCTGCTTCATCTACAAGCGTTCGATCAACTGGATTCCGCTGCTGGGATGGGTGGTATGGTCCATGGATTTTTTGGCGATCGACCGCAGCAAAGGCCGTTCCGCCTATGAGGCCTTTTTAAAAATGGGCCCGAGGAAACTGGCCGAAGGCTGGTGGATCACGCTTTTTCCCGAGGGAACCCGTGTGCCTCCCGGAGAGCGGGTCCGATATAAGACGGGCGGAGCCCGATTTGCCTGCCAGACGGGAACACCGGTTGTGCCGATCTGCCACAATGCCGGTCACTGCTGGCCTAAAAACAGCATCAGCAAGCGTCCCGGCACGATTACGGTGAGCGTCGGTCCCCTGATTGAAACCAAGGGGCGGGAGCCTCATGAAGTGACGGCTGAAGTCGAAGCCTGGATTGAGAATGAGCTTCTTCGCCTGGGCTGAAAATAAACCGGAGGTGCCGGCTTCGGAATGCAGAACCGTATCGAGGAGAGTGAGCGACGGCGGACTGCAAACCGTGGAGTACGTGCTCAAGCGTCACAAAACGTCAAAATGCGCTCGTCTGAGAGTGAAAAACGTCGGTGTGGCAGTGACGGCGCCGCCCCGCATGCCGGTCTCCGCCATTGATCGTTTCGTGAAGGAGTCCTTTGACTGGATTCTCGATGAGCAGAAGAGAATTGCTGCTGAAGCGGATCTGCTCAGTGTTCCCGTTTTTGAACCTGTCGACGGCGGAAGGATGCTGTTCAGGGGAGAGACCGCCGTTCTCCGTTTGGGCGCAGATCGGTCATGTTCACGGAAATGTCCGGACGGCGGACGGGAGATTCGGCTGGCCGTTCCGTCGGATGCGGATGAGACAGCCGTGACGGCGGCGCTTTCCGTTTTTTTGAAGTCGGAAGCAAGGACCGTCATTGCGGAGATTTTTGAGGATGTTCGCCGGTCTGCACGGCGTCAGCCGGTACGCTGGCAGCTGTCCGGCGCGAAAACCCGGTGGGGAGTCTGCACGGCCGCCAAAACCGTGCGCTGGTCATGGCGCCTGATTTTTGTCTCCGACGAACTCGTGCGCTACGTTGTGGCGCATGAGCTGGCGCATTTGGTCGAACTGAACCACTCGGACCGCTTTTGGCGTGAGGTGGAGCGGCTGGATCCCCGCTGGCAGGAGCATCGCCGGCAGCTGAAACGATATCAGGCGGCATTGCTGCCGCCTGTGGACTGAAGATCTGCGGATTGTCAGACCGCGTCCGGGTGAGCCGGACGTTCGGCTGCCTTTTGGGCCAGCCGCACATAGGCCGCGACGTCAAGCGTTTCGGCTCGGGCTGCGGGATTCACGCCGGCGGATTCGATCTCTTCATCGCTCATCAGGGTCGAGAGGGCGTTGCGAAGCGTTTTGCGGCGCTGCTGGAAGGCAAGAGACACGACCTGCGAGAAGACTTCCGGATCGACCTTTTCCAGAGATTCGACGGGGCGGGGCACCATACGGACAATGGAGGAGGTCACCTTGGGCGGAGGGACAAAAGCACCGGGGGGCACGTCAAACAGCTTGTGCATGACATAGCGGTACTGAAGCATGACGCTGAGACGGCCGTAGGTTTTGCTGCCCGGTTCCGCCACCATGCGGTCCACCACTTCACGCTGCAGCATAAAGTGCTGGTCAATGACGCGGTCGGCTGCCGCGGTCAGAGCAAAAAGAAGCGGCGAGGAAATGTTGTAGGGCAGATTGCCGATAATGCGGAGCCGGCGCCCTTCGAGAACGGTGCGCCAGTCAAGCTTAAGCGCATCGGCCTCGATGAGCGTGAGCTCCTGTTCGCTGAACTGCTCGCGCAGAAACTGCGCAAGATCCCGGTCGATTTCGACGGCCGTTTCATGGCCGGCGGCAGCAACAACCTCACGGGTGAGGGCGGCCTGACCGGGACCGATTTCAATCAGTGCGTCGCCCGGTTTCGGGTCAATGCCGCGGACGATTCGCTCGATCCAGTGGCGGTCATGGAGAAAGTTCTGACCGAAACGTTTGCGGGCGCGGTGCCCTTCAAGCCATTCCTGTTTCACGGTGTTTTGCCAGATAGTGTGCGAGTTTCAGGGCGGAGAGCATGCTTCGCTCGTCAGCGATGCCGCGTCCGGCGATGTCGAGGGCTGTTCCGTGGTCGACGGAGGTTCGGATATAAGGCAGACCGAGCGTTACGTTGACGCCTTCGGCAAAGCCGATGCTCTTGAGGACCGGGAGCCCCTGGTCGTGGTACATGCAGAGGACGGCGTCATAGCGTTCCCAGTGCCCCGGAACGAAGGCGGTGTCGGCGGGAACGGGACCGTCGGCGGCAATGCCGGCACGACGGGCGCGTTCAAGTGCCGGAATAATGGTGTCGATTTCTTCCCGGCCGATATGTCCGTTTTCGCCGGCATGCGGATTGAGCCCCGTCACAAGAATGCGGGGGGAGGAAATGCCGTAGTCCCGGCGAAGAGCACCGTGAAGAATGGCGATGACCTCGTCAAGGAGCGCTCCCGTGATGGCCGAGGACAGCTCGGCGATCGGGAGATGCGTCGTGGCCAGCGCGACCTTGAGACAGTCCGGCGTATGAGAGGCCGTCAGCATCATGACGACGCGGGGAACGCCGGCGAGCTGCTGGAAAAATTCCGTATGTCCCGTAAAGGGAACGCCGGATTCGATGATGATGCTTTTCTGAACCGGCGCCGTGACGACGGCGTTCCAGCGACCGGATACCGCTCCCTCGTGGGCTCGGGTCAGGGTTTCAAGAACATAACTCGAATTGACGGTCGAGAGTCTGCCGGGGACGGCAGGCCCCCTGAGCGGGATATGTTCGATGCTGACGTGGTCCGGCAGAGGCCAGCTGATGCCGAGGCGCGCGGCCTCGGCTTCAAGGAGGGATCGGTCTCCGATCAGAACGAGGGGTTCCCTGACGGAGGCTGCCGCTTTGAGCGAGACTTCCGGGCCGATCCCGGCAGGCTCGCCCGTCGTGATGGCAACGGGAAGACGTTCAGACATCAGTAGTCACGCTCGCGGATTTCGACGTAGGCCTGGTCGCGCAGCTCACGCTGCCAGTTGAAGGTGGCTTCGGCGAGTTTGCGTTCGCGAAGCGCCTGGCGGGCGGCAATGCGCATGCGCTGCGGGTTGCCGTCCTTTTCAAGCCGGCGGTCAACCACCTGAATCAGGTGATAGCCGAACTGAGACTTGACCGGCTCGGAAACCTGACCGGGCTTGAGGCTGTTCATGACCTGCTCGAATTCGGGAACCGTGTCGCCGGGCTGAAGCCAGCCGAGATCGCCGCCGCGGGTGGCGCTCGTATCGACCGAGTTGAGACGGGCCATCGTGGCGAAGTCGGCTTCGCCGGCGTCAATGCGGCGCTTGATGTCGTTGAGTCGGTGGAGCACTTCGGCTTCGGGCGTGATTTCGCTCACGAACATCAGAATGTGGCGGGCATGGGTCTGCTCGACCGGGCCGCCGGCGAGCTTGTGCTGAACGCCGTCCCGTTCGCCGAGCACCTTGAAGATGTGCCACGCATGCTGAGTCTTGGCGATGTAGACGCCGCCCGAGCGGGGGTGGCCGTTCATGGCATTCCAGAATTCCGTCGGCAGACGCTGCACGTCGCGCCAGCCGATGTCGCCGCCCTGCATGGCGTCTTCAGAGCGGGAATAGGTGGCTGCCAGTGTCGCAAAATCTTCGCCCGCCCGTGCCTTGTCGGCCACTTCGTCGGCCAGTTTCTTCACGATGGCGGCATTGTCCGGGTGGTCGATCGGAAGCAGAACGTGTGCGATGCGGTATTCGGTCGTGTCGGACCCCGTGAAGCCGGCCTTCTCGGCGAGGTAGGCATCGACTTCGCTTTCCGGAATCACGATTTTGGCATCGACTTCACGCTCACGCAGGCGCTGCGTCGTGATCTCATCGCGGATTTCCTCGCGGAATGCGGGGAACGAAACGCCGTCGGCCATCAGGCGCTGACGAAGTTCGTCAACCGAAATGTTGTTCTGGCGCGCGATCTGTTCGACGGAAGCATTCACCATCTGATCGTCGATGCGAATGCCGGTTTCCCGTGCGCGCTGCATGATGGTGCGTTCGGAGATGAGGCGTTCGAGCACCTGGGCGCGAAGCTGATCCATCGGCGGCAGGGCGATGTTCTGACGGCGCAGATTGATGGCGACGACATGAGTGCGCTCCTGCAGTTCCCGGTCCGTGATGACGTCGTTGTTGACGACGGCGACGATGCGGTCGAGTTCAATCGGGACGGCGGAGGCCTGGACGGCCGCATCGGCGGCGCCTTCCTGCGCCTGCATGTCGGCAGCGGCTGCCGTGCCGAGTGCGGCGACGCTGAAGGTCAGCACCGCAAGTGTCTTGAGCTTATTCATAGTAGTCGTACTGTCCAATCGTGTCGGGGACCGGCGTAGCGGTCTGGTAACCCTTGATGTTCCGCCTGAGTTCAGCAAGCGGGCTTGTGCCAATACTACCCAAGCCGTTGAGCTCGAGTTGTAAGAAGAAGTTGGATTCACGGCTGTTGGTCGTCGTTGTGTAGCGCTGCGTAGCAAAGCGAAGCGTCCAGCAGTCATGCACGTATTCGAAGCCGGCAATCATTTCGATGGGCTTCTTCTGATAGAGCGAATAGTTGTAGCGTCCGACCACGAACAGGCGGTCCGTCAGCGGCCACTGAACGCCCAGATCGATCTGCTTGATGTTGTCGTCGTAATAGCCGCCGCTGCGTTCGGCCGAATAGTTGTAGCGGTAGTAGAGACCCACCACGGACATCGGCTTGGGCTGCCAGCGCAGACCGGCGTTCACCTTCACGAAGCGGCTGCTGGCGGACGAATACTGACCGCTGGCGCTGGCCGTGAGCGAGCGCGTCAGGCGGGCGCCGACACTGGCGAGAAGGTCGCTGCGGACGTCGGTCCGAAGCGAATTGGTCGCGTAGTTGGCCTGGTAGGAATCCAGCACCGGAAAGCCTACCCGCTGATCGCCGAAATACTGCCGCTGACCGATGCTTGCCCGGAAAAGCTCGAGACCGGTGGCGCGGTCGACGTATCGCGTCGTGAGAACCGTCGAAAGCTGATTGGCTTCGCTGACTCGGTCGTAGCCGGCGAAAACGTTTTCCGTAAACAGCGTTGCAAAGTTCAGGTCGGCAATGCTCGAGTCGAAAACGGGGAGATTGTCCTGGTCGCGGTAAGGTACCCACGCATAATAGATGCGCGGTTCAAGGGTCTGCATGGCGTCGCGGCCGAACCAGCTCGTGCCGCGGTCGAAAATCAGCCCGCTGTCGAGACTGAACATCGGAAGCGTGCGGCTCGGGTCCTTGTCGTTGAAGCCCTGGCTGCGGTACTTGTCGATGTTGTTGAGCTGGTACCAGGTGCCGAGGAACGTTCCCTTGGGCACCACAAACCAGCCGGCGCCGCGAAGCGGATAGGAGACGGTCTGCTGGAAGACGAAGCGGTCGCCTTCGATGCGAGTCGGGTTCTTGAATCTCGTCGCCTCGAGGTTGGTGGCGAGTTCGAGGCCCTTCCAGTCCCCGACATAGCCGTCAAGCTTCACCTGGGGAACGCGTTCGTACGGTTTGTAGTAGAAGATGCCGTCGATGTCGAGCGTCTGGTTCTTCGTGACGTTCACGGACGCGTTCCAGAAAGTCTCGTCGTAGCGGATCGTGTATTCCTGAGGAAGAACCGTCTCGGACGACTCTCGGATGTTGCCGGAAAAGTCCGTGATGTAGTCGTTGTCGGAAACCTTGTTGTAGTCGACGTGGGCGCTCATCTTGCCCTGGCGGTAGTCGGCGATGATGCGGGTGCCGTAACGGTTTTCCTTGGTTTCACGATCGTCGGGGAGATAGTTGTAGTCCACCGTGGTCGAGAAATTGTTGTAAAGGAAACGCGTCTCGGTATCCAGCATGACGCCGCGCTTGCTCATCACGCGCGGCGTGAGCGTGAAGTCGTAGTTGGGCGCGATGTTGAAGTAGTACGGAATCGTCAGATCGAGACCGCGCGTCGAACTCATGCCGAAGGTCGGAACGAGAAAGCCCGAACGGCGCTCGTTGCTGATCGGGAAGGCAAACCAGGGCGAACCGAAAACGGGCAGCCCCATGAAGTGCAGGCTCGCACCCGTGCCGCTGGCTGTCTGATCGTATTCGTCGATTTCGAGTTCGTTGAGCTTGATGAACCACGCTTCGTCGTCGCGCTTGCAGGTCGTAATCTTCACGTCGTCGAAGGTCGTGCGGTCGCCCGACAAGAAGCGGATGTTCTTGGCGCAGCCGCGGAGCCGCCGGGGGGCGTATTCATAGTCGGCATCCCCCATTTCACCGGTTCGGGCTCCGATGCGAAAGCGCATGGACGGACCGGAGAAGCTGGCGCCGAGGCGTGAAATGCGGGCATTGCCTTCGGCTTCGACTTCGTCGGTGGCCTGCGTGTAGGTGATGCGGTCGCCCCTGAGGACCGCTCCTCCGCGGCGCACCTCGGCGTTGCCGTACAGATGAAGCTGTTCTTCGGGATTGCCTTCGATGCGGTCTGCTGTCACGAAGCTGGCGGCGTCCGACTCGGCGCTTGCGCGGGACGGATCGAGCGATGTGACCGATTCAAGCGCTACTCTGCTGCCTGTTTTAGCGGCTGTCGCGGGGAAGGACTGAGCCATCGCGGCCAGCGCAACGGCGACGCTGACGGCTATCTGTCGGAAACGCGGAAATGTCATGAAGTGAACGGAAGTGACAGCCTGAGATCAGGCCTATAGAATGACGCCAAAACAATTGAAAGATTATAAGGCGCCGACCGTTGCCGGGGCATCAGACTCGATGTAAAAACCGTGCGGCGCCTTCATGTCAAAGATAGGAAGATCATCCAAATGACGCTCTGCACAACGAACGATACGGTCAAACCCTCGCTTCAGTCCTGGATAGCGGCGGTCGCTCCTGCCTACGGACTCGATCCCGGCACGCTTGTCAGGGCAAGCTCCGATGCCGGCTTCAGGCAGTACTGGCGCGTGAAGGCTGCGGACGGAAAAACCTTCATCGTGATGGATGCCGAAGGGGAAACGCCGGAAAGCTTCGCCGCCTTTTTGAAGATTGATGCGCTGATGCGGGAGGAAGCCGGTCTTCATGCGCCCGAAGTGTTTGAAACCGATGTCGGTCACCGCTTCATGCTTCTTGAGGATTTGGGCGCCCAAACGTATCTGGACGTGCTCACGGAGGAAAACGCACCGCAGCTGATGGACAGGGCGACGGACGCGCTTGTCCGGTGGCAGAAGATTTCCCGACCCGGCGTGCTGCCCGAGTACAGCCGCGAGGTGCTCGAGAGGGAAATCAATCTGTTCCCCGAGTGGTATGTCGGCCGTCACCGCGGTGTTACCTGGACCGAACAGCAGAAGGGATGGTGGAAGATGGCCGTCGACGCCATTCTCGACAGCAATTGCCGGGAGGCCCGCGTATTCGTTCACCGGGACTTCATGCCCCGCAATCTCATGGTGACGCAGGAGGGTCCCGGCATTCTGGACTTCCAGGATGCGCTGTACGGCCCCGTCAGCTACGACATCGCCTCGCTGCTTCGGGATGCGTTCATTTCGTGGGGAGAGACGTTCGTGCTCGACATCACGATCCGCTATTGGGAGAAGGCGAGAAAGGCGGGTATCCGCGTTCCGCAGGATTTCGGCACGTTCTACCGCGACGTGGAATTCATGGGCGTGCAGCGTCATCTGAAGGTGCTCGGCATCTTTGCCCGGCTCAATTATCGGGACGGCAAGCCCCGCTATCTGGCGGACACGCCGCGCTTTATCGAATACGTCCGCAAGACTTCCCAGCGCTATATCCAGCTTTCCCCGCTCCTGCATCTGATCAATGAGCTGGAGGGTTCCAACGAGCGCGTGGGCTACACGTTCTGAGCCGTCGTATGAAGGCGCTTCTTCTTGCGGCGGGCGAAGGCCGACGCATGCGGCCGCTGACGCAGATCATGCCCAAGCCTCTGGTGCCTGCGGCGGGTATTCCGCTGGCCGTGCGCCAGATCCTGGCGCTGCGTCGGGCGGGAATCCGGGAGATCGTGATGAACGTCGCCTACGGTTCGGCGCTGATCATGCAGCATCTCGGAGACGGCCGCCGATGGGATGTACGGATTCGCTATTCGGTCGAGGGCCGGGAGGCTGCCGATGCGCTTGAGACGCTGGGCGGGATCGCGAAAGCGCTCCCGATGCTCTGCGACTGCGCCGACGATGCGTTCATCGCGGCAGCCTCGGACATCGTGACCGATTATGACTATGCCGGCCTGGCCGCCAGAGGGCGCAGACTGGCGGAGGAAGGACTCGACGCGCACCTCGTCCTGGTGCCCAATCCTGCCTATCATGCCTCGGGCGACATGACGCTTGACGCCGAGGGACGCGTGAAGCGCTGTCCGAAGACGCATACCTTTGCCAGTTTCGGCGTTTACCGGGCGGGTCTTTTTGAAGGGATTCCTCCGGTCAGGGCCAGTCTCTTCCCCTGGCTGTGGCATGCGGCCGATCGAGGCCGTGTTTCCGGGGAGGTTTTCAACGGATACTGGCGCAATGTGGGCGACCTCGGCGAGCTGGAGGCATGCAGCCGCGAGCTGCTCGGGAACGCCTAAAAACAGGGCTTTGGGCGGGTTTTTCACGCCTGAGGCCTTACAATGGGAAGGAGATGCATTCGAGCCGTCGGCCGCCCGGAACTTCTCCGACTTTCGTATTTTTTTCCGCTCTTCTCAATCGCGTGAAACTCGGACCTTACAGCATTGATGTACCGGTCATGCTCGCTCCCATGGCGGGCATGTCGGATCTGCCCTTCAGGGAAGTCTGCCGTGCGCTCGGGGCAGGCTATGCCGTAGGGGAAATGACGACGAGCAAGCCGGAATTCAGAGAAAGCCGCAAGAGCGCCACGCGCTGGGCATGCGAAGAGGAATCGGGTCTTCGCGTCGTTCAGCTGCTGGGCGCCGATCCCGTGCTCATGGCCGATGCGGCACGCTATGCCGTGGATTCGGGAGCCGACATCGTTGACGTCAATATGGGGTGCCCGGCCAAGAAGGTTTTGCAGACCGCCTGCGGCAGCGCACTGCTCAGGGACGAGCTGCTCGTGGCGCGGATCCTCGAGGCCGTGTGCGCGGCCGTGACGGTGCCCGTCACGCTCAAAATCCGTACGGGTTGGGATAAGGACCATATCAATGCGCTTCGCATTGCGTCCATTGCCGAGGATGCGGGCGTCGCCATGCTGACCGTTCACGGCAGAACCCGCGAGGACGGTTTTCACGGAGTCGCTGAATACGACACCATCCGGCGGGTGAAGGCGGCCGTGTCGATGCCCGTCATTGCCAACGGGGACATCGATTCGGCAGGCAAGGCCGTGCAGGTGATGAAGGAGACGGGCGCCGACGGCGTGATGATCGGCCGCGCGAGTTACGGCAATCCGTGGATTTTCTCAGAGGTCTCCGCGGCCCTCGGATTCGCGCCCGAGCATCCTTCTCCGGACAGCGCCGAACGCCGGCGCGTGATTCTGATGCACATGAGGCGGCATTTTGACTATTATGGCGAAGCCAGGGGAGCGGTGACTTTCCGCAAGCATCTGGTCCATTATCTGAAGAGGATCCCGGGCGGGGAATCGGCGCTGAAGACGATGATCACCCGGAAGGATCCGGCCGAACTCGCCGACGGGCTCGAGTGTTTTCTCGCCCGAAACGAAGAGGCCGGCAGCACAGCATTCACAGACAGGGCAGGTTCAGCATGACAGATGACAACCGAACGGCGGTCCCGGCTCCGGACGGCGCCGACAATTTGGAGACGGCCGTCATCCGCCAGCTGGACCAGTACTTCGAGCAGCTCGGCGGCTCGCAGCCGCATCCGCTTTACAGTCTGGTGATGACGGCCGTTGAACGGCCGCTTCTCGAGTACGCCATGAACATGTGCCGACGCAATCAGTGCGAGGCTGCGAAATTACTTGGTATTAACCGAAATACTCTGCGCAAAAAGCTCGTACAGCACGGGCTTTTGCACTGAGTTCATTCTTTGAGGAAAAAGCAATGCGCAAACAGGCTCTTATCAGCGTGTCCGATAAAACCGGCGTGGTTGACTTCGCCCGCGAACTCGCGGCGCTCGGCTACCACATTCTCAGCACGGGAGGTACCGCCAAGCTGCTGATGAAGGAAGGCGTGCCCTGCCAGGAAGTCGCCGACTATACGGGTTTCCCGGAGATGCTGGACGGTCGCGTTAAGACGCTCAATCCCAAGATTCATGCCGGCATTCTCGCCCGTCGTCCCGTCGCGGAACACATGGCTGCGCTTGAGGCTCATGCCATTGACCCGATCGACATCGTCTGCGTGAATCTTTATCCGTTCGAACAGACGATCGCCAAGCCCGACTGCACGTTTGAGGACGCCATTGAAAACATCGACATCGGCGGTCCGACGATGATCCGTGCGGCGGCGAAGAATCATGAGTCTGTGGCCGTGATTGTTGATCCCGCCGATTACGGTTCCGTGCTGGCCGAAATCAAGGCCGAAGGCGCCGTTACGCCCGCCACCCGTCTTGCGCTTGCCAAGAAGGTGTTTGCGCATACCGCCCGCTACGACGGCATGATTACGAATTATCTGACGAGCCTTGACGCGGACAACAAGCGCGGTCAGTTCCCGCAGGTGCTTACCCGTCAGTGGGAAAAGGTTCAGGACATGCGCTACGGCGAAAATCCCCATCAGGCTGCGGCGTTCTATCGCGAAATGTCCGTTGCTCCGGGTCTTCTCGCCGGCTACGAACAGCTTCAGGGCAAGGAACTTTCCTACAACAACATCGCCGACAGCGACGCCGCCTGGGAGTGCGTGCGTTCCTTCGCCGCGCCGGCCTGCGTGATCATCAAGCATGCCAATCCCTGCGGCGTGGCCGTGGGCATCGATTCCGCCGAAGCCTATGCGAAGGCTTTCCAGACCGACTCCAAGTCTGCTTTCGGCGGCATCATCGCCTTCAACCGCGAAGTGACGCCCGAATGCGCTCAGCACGTTGCCCAGCAGTTTGCCGAAGTCATCATTGCGCCGTCCTTCAGCAAGGGCGCTCTGGAAGTGTTCGGCGGCAAGAAGAATCTTCGTCTGCTCGTCGTTTCCCTCGGCCGCGCTCACAACGACTTTGATCTGAAGCGCGTCGGCGGCGGTCTGCTCGTTCAGACGCCGGACAGCCAGCTCTGCGACGAAAGCGCACTGCGCTGCGTGACGAAGCGTCAGCCGACTTCGGCCCAGATTGCCGACCTGATGTTTGCCTGGAACGTCGCCCGCTTTGTTAAGTCGAACACCATCGTCTACGCCAAGGGCGGCATGACGCTCGGCGTGGGCGCCGGCCAGATGAGCCGCGTCGACTCCGCCCGAATCGCCGCGATCAAGGCCGAGGAAGCCGGCCTTACGCTGACGGGTTCCGTGGCCGCATCCGACGCCTTCTTCCCGTTCCGCGACGGTCTCGATGTCGTGGTGGATGCCGGTGCGACTGCCATCATCCAGCCGGGCGGTTCGATCCGTGACGACGAAGTGATCGCTGCGGCAGACGAACGCGGCATCGCCATGGTCTTTACGGGCGAACGCCACTTCCGTCACTAATCCGCGGCAGGGAGAGGATGCGGGGGCATCCTCTCCCTCAGACAGTCGAAGCATACCGGCAGGGCTCCCGCGAGGACCCCTGCCGTCATCGTCAAGAGGATAGGAGTTTTTTCGTGACCACACTTAACGCGACCCGCCGCCGGCTTCTGTGCGCCGGCGCTGCCGCCGGTGTCCTTGCCTCCGCCCCGGCCCTGGCCGAACTGCAGATTTCGATTATCGGCGTGGGAGCAAATCAGCTGCCGATTGCAGTGAAAATGTTCGAAGGCACCGGGATGGCGCCGACGGATGTTGCCTCGGTGATTTCAAAGGATCTTGAGCGTTCGGGCGCATTCCGTCTGATTCCGACGGGGCCGGAGGGAGATCCGGAAAATCTCGCCAAGCCCGAAAGTCTCACACAGTGGGCGCAGGCGGGAGCCAACGCGCTGGTTGTCGGATCCATCCACAAACTGGCGGATCGGCGCTGGGACGTCCGTTATTTTCTGCACGACGCCGTTTCGGGAGAGCTGGTGGATTCGGCCAGCTACACGGCAACGCCCGATACGCTGCGCATGACGGCGCACCGATTCGCCGACCGCATTTATACCCGCCTGACGGGTGAGGGTCCGATGTTTGCCTCTCAGCTGGTCTACGTGGCCCAGCTGGCCAAAAATCGGTATCAGCTGGTGGTGACGGAATGCGACGGCGCCAATCCGCGCATTGCGCTGCAGTCTCCCGAACCGATCATTTCGCCCGTCTGGTCTCCCGACGGAAAGCGCATCGCTTATGTCAGCTTTGAGCGCAGAAAGCCGATCGTTTTTGTTCAGGAGCTTGCGACGGGATCCCGCCGAGCCATTTCCGCATTCCAGGGCAATAATTCGGCACCTGCCTTCAACGCCGACGGCACGATGCTCGCCGTGGCGCTGTCGCGCGACGGGCTTACCCAGATCTACACGATGAATGCCAACGGAACGGGACTCCGCCGATTCACCCACAGCTACGGCATCGACACCGAGCCCGTTTTCTCCAGGGACGGAGAATATCTGTACTTTACAAGCGATCGCGGCGGTTCTCCGCAGATTTATCGTCAGAAGCTGCAGCCGGGCGCTTCCGCAGAGCGCGTCACTTTCGGTTCGAGCTATGCGATCAGCCCCGACATCAGCCCGGACGGCAAGTATCTGAGCTATATCTCGCGCATCGACGGCAAGTTCCGTACGGCGGTGATGGACCTCGCAACCGGTCAGAGCACGCTGGTGACGGCGACCGAGCGCGATGAATCGCCGTCTTTTGCCCCCAACGGCCGCTTCGTGGTTTATGCCACCGAGGAAAAGGGACGCGGCGTTCTCGGAACGGCTTCTGCCGACGGACGTCTTTCGACCCGACTGTCGGGCGAGGGAGATATCCGCGAGCCGAGTTGGAGTCCCATTCTTCAGTAAGCGTTACAATGACTGACTCCCGCATGACTGATGCAGGAATCTGAAGCGGTTTCACACGATCTCAGTAATTCGGAAAAGGAAATCCCATGACATTTTCTTGGAAAGTTCTGGCGGCTGCGGCTGCCGCGGCCGCTCTTCTGAGCGGATGCTCCTCCGTGTCCCTCGACGAAGGCGCGAAGTCGGGTACGCTTGCCGGCGAACAGACTCAGAAGCAGGCGGCAAATCCGTTTACGGATCCGTCGAGCCCTCTCTCCCGCCGTTCGGTGTATTTTGCATTCGACTCGTATGATGTCGCTCCGGAATACATTCCCTATGTCGAAGCCCATGCCAAGTGGCTGGCGGATCATCCGACGGTAAAGATCGTTATTCAGGGCAATACCGACGAACGAGGCGGCCGCGAATACAACCTCGCTCTCGGTCAGAAGCGATCCGAAGCGGTCAAGCAGCGCATGCAGCTGCTCGGCGTGCCGTCCGCCCGCATTGAAGCGGTGTCTTTCGGCAAGGAAAAGCCGATCGCCGCCGGTCACAGCGAGGAAGCCTGGGCCCAGAACCGCCGTGCGGATATTGTCTATCCGTCCGAAGTGACTGCCGATCCCGCTCCCAAGAAGTAATTTGCTCATCGCAGCCGACGGTTCGCCGGTCTCGGCGAACCGGCTTTCATTGTGAGGAAAGCTTTTCATGAATCTCAGACTGACGGCTTTGCGTGCCGCGGTGCTGGCCGTGACCGCCTGCACGGCCTGCGGCGCCATGGCGTTTGCCGATGATGATGCCCGCCGCGCCATTCTCGACCTGCGTGCGCAGGTGAGGGCGCTCGAGGAACAGCTGAAGAATACGCAGATGAATTTCGTGAGCCGTCTTGACAGTCTGCAGCAGCAGAACCGCATGCTGACGGGCAAGGTCGAGGAACTCACGAATGCGCTGGCACGCGAGCAGCGCAGCACCCGCGATCTGTACGGCACGCTTGATCAGCGTCTCGGCCGCTTCGAGCCGCAGACCGTGGTCGTCAACGGTGAAACCGTGACGGTGGAACCGCAGGAAAAAGCCGCCTATGAGGCTGCTGTTGAGCTGCTGAAGAACGGAGACTATAAGGCTGCTCAGGACAAATTCAGGCGCTTTGCGTCTGACTGGGATCAGTCTCCCTACCGTGCCGATGCAGTGTACTGGCGCGGATCGTGTCTGTTCGCTCTCGAACAGTACAAGACCGCGATTGACGTGCAGAATCAGCTGATCAGACAGTATCCGAACCATCCGCGTGTTCCCGATGCCATGATTTCCGTGGCATCCTGTCAGGCGGCGCTCGGCAACGTCAAGGCGGCTGCCGCCACCCTCAACAAAGTTGTGAAGCAGTTCCCCGACTCGGAAGCGTCGAAAACGGCAAAGGATCGCCTCAGGGCGCTGAAGTAATTCGGAAGACACGGACGGCAGATGCAGTGCAATGCCGTCCGTTTTTTTATAGCTACCATCTATGAAGGGTGGAAAATTACCCTATCTGACTCGAACTTCGGTCAAATACCGTGTATCTGCGTGCTCGTATCAGACATTTGTCTCAGGGTTTGCAGAGCTTGACCGGGTATAAGAGTTGTTAGAATGCGAGTTCATGACGGCAGGGCGCATTCGCTGCCGATGCCGTCCCAATACCTTGATAACTGCCCGGACAATTTTGTACCCCGCGGAGTTTTTTATACAGAAGGATTTATGACTGACTGCAAGCAAATTCGCGGAGCTGAGCTCCTGCGTAATCCTCAGCTCAACCGCGCTGACGCTTTCACCGAAGAAGAACGCGACCGTCACGGTCTGCGCGGTCTGCTTCCGCCGGTTGTCTCGACCCGCGATGCTCAGATCGCCCGCATGCGTGCGATGATCGCCCGCTGCCCGACGCCGCTTGAAAAGTTCATGGTTCTCGACAGCCTCCATGCTACCGATGAATCGCTCTACTTCTCGCTGCTCATCAACCACATCGACGACTACATGCCGATCGTCTATACGCCGACGGTGGGCGAAGTCTGCCAGAAGTTCAGTCACATCTACCGTTATCCCCGCGGTCTCTTCATTTCGATCGAAGAAAAGGGCCGCGTGCGCGACATCATCAACAATGCGCCGAACGAAGAAGTCGACGTGATCGTCGTCACCGACGGCCAGCGCATTCTCGGCCTCGGCGACCAGGGCATCAACGGCATGGGCATTCCCTGCGGCAAGCTTTCGCTGTACACGGCCTGCGCCGGCATCGCGCCCGAAAAGACGCTTCCGGTCACGATTGACGTCGGTACGAACAATCAGGACAACCTGACGGATCCGCTTTACCTCGGTCTGCGCCACGAACGCATCAGCGGCGAAGCGTACGACGAACTGATTGAAGAGTTCATTACCGAAGCCCGCCGCCGCTGGCCGAACGTGCTCGTTCAGTTTGAAGACTTCGGCAACAACCATGCCTTCGATCTGCTCGAACGCTACAAGGAGCGCGTCCTCTGCTTCAACGACGACATTCAGGGGACGGCGGCCGTGGCTGTGACCGGTGTTTACTCCGCGCTGCGCGTGACCGGTCAGAAGCTTGCCGACCAGAAGTTCCTGTTCCTCGGCGCCGGCGAAGCTGCCACGGGCATTGCCGAGCTGATCGCCGATGCCATGGTCGAGGAAGGCATGGACCGTGCTGAAGCGCTCAAGCACTGCGCGCTGTTCGACTCCAAGGGCCTCGTTACCGCGACGCGCGGCGACAAGCTGGCGCACAACAAGGTGCCGTTTGCTCACGATCTGCCCAACTGCAAGACCTTTATTGAGGCCGTCAGGGCCATTCGCCCGACCGGCATCATCGGCGTGGCGGCCCAGCCGGGCGCCTTCAATGCCGAAGTTCTGCACGAAATGGCAGCCATCAATGAGCGCCCGATCATCTTTGCGCTCTCCAACCCGACTTCCCGTGCGGAATGCGATGCCGTCACGGCGTACTTTGAAACGGAAGGCCGTGCGCTCTTTGCTTCAGGTTCGCCTTTCGCGCCGGTGAAGTATCAGGGCCGCGTCTTCGTGCCCCGCCAGGGCAACAACAGCTATGTCTTCCCCGGTCTCGGCCTCGGCGCCGTCTTCTCCCGTGCCAAATGGATGCCGACGGGCATGTTCCTGGCCGCGTCCCGTGAACTCGCCGAACTGGTGAGCGAAGAAGATCTGGCTCAGGGTTCGCTCTATCCGCCGCTTTCCGCCGTGCGCGAAGTGTCCGTGAAGATCGGTGCCGCCGTGGCGAAGTATGCGTACGACAGCGGCCTTGCCGGCAACGAACGTCCGGATGATATTGAAGCCGCCGTCCGCAGCTTTATGTATTCGCCCGAATAATTCGGACTGAGCGCTCCGACGCTGAAGGCCTTCGTGCAGTGCCGCTGATTCCGGCGGCATTGCCGGAGGCTTTTTACATATGAACGAACAAACCGCAGATACGAGTGAACCGACGCTGTTTCGAGGAGTGTCCGAGTCCGCGGAAAAGCTGATTCTGGCCAGACTCTACGGCGAGCCGTTGGAAAATTGTCCGGAGGGACTCTATATCCCGCCGGAGGCGCTGCGCGTGTTTCTGGAGAGCTTCGAGGGACCGCTCGACCTGCTGCTTTATCTGATCAGAAAGCAGAAGTTCGACGTCATGGATATTCCCATGGCGGATCTCACGGACCAGTACATGCGTTATGTGGATATGGTTCGCGAAAACGATCTGGAGCTTGCGTCGACGTATCTGGTGATGTCGGCTACGCTCATGCAGATCAAGAGCCGGCTTCTGCTGCCGGCTCCTCCGGCGGCTGACGGCGGGGAGCCCGAGGATCCGAGAGCGGAATTGATGCGCCGTCTGCTTGAGTACGAGAAGATTCGCAACGCATCGCTGAAGCTGCAGGATCTTCCCCGATGCGGCCGGGATTTCCGTGTTTCGTCGGCAGAACGCCTGTCGCTGTCGGAACCGCTGCTGCCGGACGTCTCCGGAGCCGATGTGGCGTCGGCCTGGCTGGCCGTGCTTGATCGGCTGAAGCTGAGCGCTCGGCATCGCGTGGCCCGACAGGAACTCTCGGTCCGGGAGCATATGTCCGCCGTGCTGAAGCTGCTCGGCGAGAAACCCTTTCTGACGCTCGAGATGCTGTCCGGCACGGACGGCAGGGAGGTGATGACCGTCTGGTTCTTGGCCCTGTTGGAACTTGCCAAAGAGGGCATGGTGATCATCACTCAGGCGGCGCCTTATGCTCCGCTCTATGTGACCAAGCCTGAAGCGGTGTCGGTCGGAGATCTGCGGTGTCCGTCTCCCGAAGAGCTCGGCGGACTGTTTGCCGTCTGACGGGAGCTGAAACGAAGAATGCCCGGAAACTTCCGGGCATCCTTTCAAAGCGGACGGGAATCAGCCTTCGACGATGATGGCGCGGCGTGCCGCGGCCTTTTCGTCCTGCTCTCTGAGCACGGTCTTGGCTCTCATCAGAGCGAATTCCATGTTGGGAACAAGATTGGGGCCGAGTTCCTGTGCGATGCCGGTGCGCTTAAGCTGGGCGAGCGGATGACCGGCAGCGCCGGCAATAATGAGCTCGTGGTTGTGACGGTGCAGGGCACGCACAAAGACCTCGATCTGGTCCATCGCCGAATTGTCGATGTTGAGCAGATCTTCAAAGTCAAGAATGACGATGCGGGCAGCGCCCGACGAAGTAATGCGCGTCGGGTCGGTGACGTGCTCGAGCTTCGAAACGGAGCCGAAGAAAAGCGCACCCTTGACGTGCCAGGCTTCGACCGTGTCGGGCACGTCGAACGGAAGCGTCGCGGGTTCGACGACGGTCAGGTTGTTCATGCGCATCAGGAAGAAGACGCAGGCGACCACAATGCCGAATTCCACGGCGACCGTCAGGTCGAAGATCACGGTAAGGAAGAACGTGACCAAAAGCGTGGCCTTGTACGACAGCGTCATCTGACGCAGGCGCAGGAATTCACGCCAGTTGCCCATGTTCCAGGCGACGAAGACGAGAATGGCGGCGAGAGCGCAGAGCGGGATGTTGCTGGCAAGCGGCGCCGCAGCAAGAATCACGACGAGAAGCGTGACGGCATGAACCATGCCGGCCACGGGCGAGAAGGCGCCGGACTTGATGTTAGTCACCGTACGGGCGATGGTGCCGGTGGCGGGAATGCCGCCGAAGAACGGCACGACCATGTTGGCGATGCCCTGACCCATCAGCTCCTGGTTGGGATCGTGGCGGTCGTCGGTCATGGTGTCGGCCACGCGGGCGCACAGCAGACTTTCAATGGAGCCGAGCACGGCGATGGTAAGGGCCGGACCCCAGAGCATCTTGGCGGTGTTCCACTCGAACTCGGGGAATTGGAGGCTGGGCAGCGACTGGGGAATTCCGCCGAATTTGGAGCCGATCGTTTCAACGGGAAGATGGAAGATCGTGACGACGATGGTCGACAGGACGAGAACGACGACGGTGCCGGGCAGGTGAGCAAGCCATTTGCGCCACTGCGGACCGCTCATCTGATAGCCCTTCGGCCAGAACTTGATGATGAGGAAGCTCGTCAGAGCGATGCCGAAGGCCCAGAAGTTGGTGCTGGAAATATTGGCGATGATCGTATTGATCTGACCGAAGAAGTCGGCCGGCATTTTTTCCACGGAAAGGCCCAGGAAATCTTTCACCTGCTGCAGTCCGATCATGACGGCAATGCCGTTGGTGAAGCCGATCACGATCGAAACCGGAATGAACTTGATGAAGCCCCCGATTTTGAAGAGACCCATGAAGAAAAGAATGATGCCCGAGCCGAGCGTGGCGAGCATCAGGTTGCTCAGACCGTACTGAGCGATGATGCCGTAGATGATGACGACGAAAGCGCCCGCCGGGCCGCCGATCTGAACGCGGCAGCCGCCGAGAAGCGAAATGAGGAAGCCGGCGATGATGGCGGTGTAAAGGCCGGATTCGGGAGGCACGCCGGAGGCAATGCCGAATGCCATGGCAAGGGGCAGTGCGACCATGCCGACGGTCAGACCCGCAGATACGTCTCGCGAAAGCATATGCGTATCGTATTCGCGCAGACTCTGAATGAGAACGGGATGGAATTTGGCCAGCGGCACATGGTGCATGAATTCGCGGACCGATTCTTTAAAGCTCATGACTCTAAAAAGGGGTTGATAAGGGTGGGCGGAAGGAAAATGGCTAATTGTAAGAAAAAGGCACTCTTTCTGAGAAAGAGTGCCTTTGTCCGATCGCAAGCTATGTCCAAATAATCGGCTTCTTGCGGCCGATGAAGCGGCTTAGCGGATGCGCATGCCGGGAACGGCGCCGGAGTGCGGTTCGAGTACGAAAAGGCCCAGCGACTTGTCGTTGGCATCGGAGGCCGCCAGCACCATGCCCTCGGAAACACCGAAACGCATCTTGCGCGGCGCGAGGTTGGCGATCACAACCGTCAGACGGCCTTCGAGATCTTCGGGGCGGTAGGCGCTCTTAATGCCGGAGAACACGTTGCGGGTGCGGCCCTCGCCAAGATCCAGCGTGAGGCGCAGCAGTTTGGTTGAACCTTCGACTTCCTCGCACTTGACGATCTTGGCAACGCGCAGGTCGATCTTCATGAAATCGTCGATGGAGCATTCGGCGGCAATCGGCTCGCCGCCGGGCACGACGGGCTGAGGTTCAGGCGCCTTTTCCGGAACGAGAACGTTGAGCTGCTTGTCCATGTCGACGCGCTGCATCAGGTGCTTGAAGGCCTTGATCGGATTGGCGGAAGAGAGGGCGCGGTCAACGTCGCACCAGTTGAGCGGCTCGATCGACAGGAACGCTTCGACGCGTTCGGCCGTCGCGGGCAGCACCGGCTTGAGGAAAAGGGTCAGCAGGCGGAAGCCTTCGAGCGCAATCGAGGAAACGCGGTGAAGATCCTTCATGCGGGCGGGATCCTTGGCAAGCTCCCACGGCTTTTCCTGATCGACGAACTCATTGATTTTGTCTGCCAGTTCCATGACGATGCGCGTGGCGCGGGCATATTCACGGACTTCGAAGAAGCCCTTCACTTCTTCGCTTCGGGCGCGGATGCTTTCAAGCAGCGGATCCTTCATGACGCTGTCGTCCACCCGGCCCTCGAACTTCTTGAAGATGAAGCCGGCGGAACGGCTCGCGATATTGACGTACTTGCCGATCAGGTCGGAATTGACGCGCTGAAGGAAGTCGGTCTTCGTAAAGTCGACGTCTTCAACGCGGGAGGTCATCTTCGCGGCAAGGTAATAACGCAGCCATTCGGCATCCATGCCGAGCTCGAGATACTGCAGCGGCGAAATGCCGGTGCCGCGGCTCTTGCTCATCTTTTCTCCGTTTACGGTCATGAAGCCGTGCGCATTCACGTGATCGGGCACGCGGAAGGGCGAGCCGGAGAAGTGGAGCATGGCAGGCCAGAAAAGCGTATGGAAATAGATGATGTCCTTGCCGATGAAATGAATCTGTTCGGTCGACTCGTCTCGAAGAAGCGCTTCGAAATCGATGCCCTTCTTGGCGCAGTAAGCCTTGAGCGAGGCAAGATAACCTACCGGGGCGTCAAGCCAGACGTAGAAATACTTGCCCGGGGCGTCCGGAATCGCGATGCCGAAATAGGGTTCGTCGCGGGAAATGTCCCAGTCGGACAGATTGCCGTCCTTGCCGAGCCATTCCTGGTCCTTTGCGAGAACTTCCTGCTGCACGCGCGGCAGACCGTCCTTGCCCTTGCCGCTCGTCCACTCGCGAAGGAATTCCACGCACTGCGGATCGGAAAGCTTGAAGAAGTAGTGGGTCGACTTGCGGATTTCCGGACGGGAGCCGGACAGCGTCGAGTAGGGGTTCACCACTTCCATCGGGGAGTAGACGGCGGAGCACTTTTCGCAGTTGTCGCCGTACTGGTCGGGGGCGCCGCAGCGGGGGCAGGTGCCCTTGATGAAGCGGTCGGCGAGGAACATGCCCTTAACCGTGTCGTAGTACTGTTCGATTTCCTTCGTGTAGATGAGGCCCGCCTTCTTGAGACGGCGGTAGACCTCCTGGCTCAGTTCGTGGTTTTCAGGCGCATCCGTGCTGTGCCAGTGATCGAAGCTGATGTGGAAGCCGTCAAGGTACTGCTTGCGGCCGGCGGCGATTTCGGCGACGAAAGCCTGCGGAGTGATGCCGCGCTTTTGGGCGGCGATCATGATCGGCGCGCCGTGGACGTCGTCGGCACCCACAAAATGCACTTTGTTGCCGGACATTCGCTCATGGCGCACCCAGATATCCGCCTGGATGTATTCCATGATGTGGCCCATGTGGAAGGCGCCGTTGGCGTAAGGCAATGCCGTAGTAACAAAAAGATTTCGCTGACTCATCGTCGTTGTTGTCCGAGGTTGAAGAAAAAAGGCTTCGGCATTGAATCCGAAGCAATTGACTATTGTACCCGAGACCCCTCTTCCGAGGGCCGAAATTACCTTGCAAGCCGCTAGGAATTAACAAACTTTTAATCATTGTCAGGCTACAATGCTAGCCATGCAACATTCCGGACGCCTCTGGGAGACAGAGGACGCCCATCCTAGACGGAGAGTTTTATGACCATTTCCACGGACGCCGTTAAGGCCGCACTGGCTCAGCTGACGGATCCCGTTACCGGAACCGACTATGTGTCGGGCAAGATGTTCAAGGGCGCTGAAACCGATGCCGAAGGCAACGTGACTGTCAGTATTGAGCTCGGCTATCCCGCCAGGAACCGCGCTCAGGCGGTCGGCGAGGCCGTCGCCAAGGCCGTACAGGCTGCCGGTGCTGCTTCTGTCGAAGTCAACGTGACTCAGAACATCATCGCGCACAAGGTGCAGGGGACGCTCCGCGTGCTTCCCGGCGTCAAGAACATCATTGCCGTGAGTTCCAGCAAGGGCGGCGTCGGCAAGTCGACGGTGTCCGCCAATCTGGCGCTGGCGCTGGCGCACGAAGGCGCCCGCGTCGGCGTGCTCGATGCGGACATCTACGGTCCGTCTCAGCCGAAGATGCTCGGTGCGACCGGTCCGCTCATGAGTGTGGACGGCAAATCGATCGAGCCGCTGGAGTCTCTCGGTCTTCAGATCAATTCGGTGGGCTTTATGGTGGATGAGGACGAGCCGATGATCTGGCGCGGTCCGATGGCCGCCGGTGCACTCGAGCAGCTGATCAAGGAAACCAACTGGCACGATCTCGACTACCTCATCGTCGACATGCCTCCGGGAACGGGCGACATTCAGCTGACGCTGTCGCAGCAGGTTCCTCTTACCGGGGCCGTGGTCGTGACCACGCCGCAGGACATCGCGCTCATCGATGCGAAGAAGGGTCTGCGCATGTTCCAGAAGGTGAACGTACCGATTCTGGGCCTGGTTGAGAATATGTCCGTCTTCATCTGCCCGCACTGCGGTCAGGTCGAACATATTTTCGGAGAGGGCGGCGCCAAGCGCATGAGTGAACAGTACGGTGTTCCGCTTCTCGGCGAACTGCCGCTGGCTTCCAAGATTCGCGAACAGGCCGACGGAGGCCGTCCCACCGTGGCGGCGGAACCGGAAAGCCGGGAGGCCCAGATGTACATCGACATGGCGATGAAGGTTGCCGGCGCCGTTGCCCGACTCGGCAAGGATTATTCGGCGAAGATGCCCGGCATTCGCGTCGTGAACGACTGATTCTCGTCGGAAGACCCATGGAAAAACGGGGTCCCTCCTGTGCGGAGGGGCCCCGTTTAATCTGTTCATCAGCGGATGTCAGGGTTCGTCCATGTTCGGCGTTTCAACGCCGAGCACCTTGTGGAGCTTGGGCGAAGTCGTCGTGTACTGGAGGAAAACCTTCTTTTCCGGGAAGACGTAGTCGCAGGCGGCGAAGGCGGCGAGTGCGCATTCATGGAAGCCCGAGAGAATGAGCTTCTTCTTGCCCGGATAGGTGTTGATGTCGCCGACGGCGAAGATGCCCGGAATGTTTGTTTCAAAACGGGCGGTATCGACGACGATCTGCTTTCTTTCGAGCTTGAGTCCCCAGTTTTCAATGGGTCCGAGCTTCGGCTGAAGACCGAAGAAGACGAGCAGGTGATCAAGCGGAATGCGGCGGGTGACGCCGTCGGCGCCGGAGACCAGCACTTCGGAAAGCTTGCCGTCTTCCTCGTTGAAGCCCGTCACCTGACCGACTTCGAACTGCATTTCCCAGTCTTCGCAGAGCTGCTTCATCTTGGCGACGGAAGCGGCCTGAGCGCGGAAACCGTCGCGGCGATGGACAAGCACCACGCTTTCAGCCTTGCCGACAAGGTTGAGCGTCCAGTCGAGAGCCGAGTCTCCGCCGCCGCAGATGACCACGTTCTTTCCTTCGAAGACGGACGGATCCTTGCAGCTGTAGTGAAGCTGAGTGCCTTCGAACTTTTCGATGCCCTTGACTCGAAGCGGGCGGGCCTGGAAGGAGCCGACGCCAGCGGCAATGATCACGACCTTGGTCATGAAGCGGGTGCCGGCGCTCGTTTCAACAAAGAAACGGCCGTCTTCCTGCTTTTCAACACGCGTCACTTCCTGACCGAGATGGAAGATCGGACCGAAGTGATGGTTCTGCTTAAGAAGGTTTTCCGTGAGCTCGTACGAGGAGCAGACCGGAACGGCGGGAATGTCGTAAATGGGCTTCGTGGGATAAAGCTCCATGCACTGGCCGCCGACATTCTTCAGAGAGTCGATGACGTGGCACTTGATTTCGAGAAGGCCGAGTTCAAAAACCTGAAAGAGGCCGACGGGGCCAGCGCCGACGACCACGGCATCGGTTTCAATCAGTTCGTCGCTCGGCTCGGCGACGGTCATGTAATCTTCAATAGCCATTTTGGTAACAGAACGGGAGAAATCCAGCCGCAAGGCGGATTCATGAATAAAAATCGGTCCGGTCTTTCCGGAGAAAGTCGGCGGCGTTATTGTCGCATGCTTCCGTGGGCTTGGACAGCGTCCGAAAGGACTACTTTTTGGCTCGCTCTCTCTCAATAAGGAGCTGCTGGCGAAGTTCCCGGAGACGGGCGTCGACTTCGCTCATTGTATAAAAATCGCCGTCCGAGGCCTTCTGCGCAAGCGAGAGCTGATAAACGGCCGCTTCAGTCGAGCCGACAAGCGCATACATTTCGCCCGTATGAAGGTACTGAAGCGAGCGCCTGCCGAGTTTTTCGTACGAGCGGGCAAGGAGAGCGTGATAGTCGGGATCATCCTGACTCAGGGCGGAACCGTTGCGGATGAAGCTGATGAGATCCTGATGCCGGCCTTCGGCATAGAGAAGGTCGACGTAGCTTTCCGCCATCATGGCGGAGAGCGGAAACTGATCAAGCGCCTTCTTCGCTCTGGCAACGGCAGCCTTCTTCTCGGCAGCCGTTTTGGCCGCATTGTATTCGGTGCGGCAGAGGTTGCGAACCAGGATGCTGCTCGTGCCTGCCTTCATGGCGGCCTGGGCATGCCGGTACGCTGAATCGGTCTGACGAAGCTGCTGGCTGACGACCGACAGACCGTACTCCAGGACGGCGGCGTCGACGCCCTTGGCGGCGGCCAGTCGGCGCTGAAACTCCTTCTGCACTTTGTACCACCCGTCGAAAGTGGTTTCCTGAAGCACGGTGAGTCTTGCCTGAATGAGCTGAAAGTCGATGCTGTCCCGATGCATCCTCACGGGAAGCTGACGCGTGCGGTTTTCCATGTCGGAAAGACGCTCGATCGTGAGCGGGTGAGTGGACAGATAGGCGGGCGCTGCCGATTCATACAGCCGATTGTTCGCCTGCAGACGCTCAAAAAAACTTTCCATGCCCCGCGGGTCGAAGCCTGCGTTGTACAGGGTCTGAAGTCCGACTCGGTCGGCTTCGCGTTCGGCGTCCTGAGAGTAGTTGAGCTGGGATTGAATCATGGCGGCCTGAGAGCCCATGGCAATGGCCGCTGCGGCATGTCCTCCGGAGCTGCCGCCCGCACGAGCGGCCAGAATGGCAAGAAGGAGCGAGCCGAGCGTGATGGCCATGTTGCTCTTCTGACCTTCGATCATTCGTGCAATATGCCGCTGGGAGACGTGACCGATTTCATGCCCCATGACGCCCGCCAGTTCGCTTTCATTCTTCGCGGAGATGATCGTGCCGGAATGAACGGCGATGTATCCGCCGGGCAGCGCGAAGGCATTGAGGGACGCATCCCGGATGGGGAAGAAGAAAAACTGATAGGTATAGGTGTTTGCGCGGCTGACGAGCTGATAGCCGAGATGATTCAGGTATTCCGTGGTTTCCGGGTCCGACATGAAGGTCGGATCGGCGCGAACCTGCGTCATAATCTGAGCGCCGAAAGCTCTTTCATCCGCGGGAGAAAGTTCGGCGCCTGCCACCGTGCCGAGACTCGGCAGATTGAGGTCGAGCGCCGTCGGTCCGGCAGGCATCGCCGTGCAGGGCGTCAGTCCCGTCATCAGGGCGGCGGCAAGAGAAATCCAGGTTTTAATCCTCATCAGGTCCCCGGGTGGCAAAAAAATGGACTCAGACAGCTATGATAGCGGGATGATCTGACTGGGGACGCCTTCACGTCGCGTCCGACAAGCAAAGGTAACGAAAATGAGCGAACTGACACATTTTGATGAGCACGGACAGGCCCATATGGTCAATGTCGGCGCCAAAGACGAAACGCATCGTGTTGCCGTAGCCGAGGGAACGATACGAATGGCTCCCGCGACTTTTGAACTGATCGCTTCGGGATCGGCCAAGAAAGGCGACGTCATCGGCATCGCCCGAGTCGCTGCGATCATGGCCAGCAAAAAGACTGCCGAACTCGTGCCGCTGTGCCATCCGATTTCGCTCACACGCGTGGCGGTCGATTTCGAGCTCTGCAGGGATACGTCCAGCGTTCGCTGTACGGCGACCTGTGAGTGCTGCGGAAAGACCGGTGTGGAAATGGAGGCGCTCACGGCCGTCCAGGTCGGACTGCTGACGGTTTATGACATGTGCAAGGCCGTGGACCGAGGGATGGTCATGACGGAGATCCGTCTTCTTGAAAAGGCCGGCGGTAAATCCGGTCACTGGGTGAGACAGAACTGAAAAACGAAGAGCCGCAGATGCGGCTCTTCGTTTTTATGAGATCGGTGTTCAATGTTCGGGCAGAAGTCCGAGGCACTGCGCTTCATAAACAGCTTCGCCGCGGGAGTGCACCTGAAGTTTTCGGTAGATTTTCTTGATGTGGGCCGTCACGGTATGCGGTGAAATCGACAGGATGTCGCCAATCTCGGCAAAGGGAATGCCTTTGGCAAGGAGCTGAAGAATTTCCGTTTCACGGGCGGAGAGCTGCTGCGTATCGGATCTCGGCGCCGGTTCTCCGCGGGATTTGGAATGAAGTGCGCGGAGAACGCTGCGGGCAACGATGGGCGAAACGGGAGATCCGCCGCCCTGAAGCAGACGAACACAGTTGGCGAGGTCTTCGTTCGTGCTGCGCAGAATATAGCCCGTGGCTCCGCTCTGAATGGAACGGATCACATGAGCCTCATCGCCGTGATACGTGTAGCAGAGAACGTTGAGATTGGGGTGGCGCGATGTCGCCTGCGCAATCAGATCGGCCATGTCGCGGTTTTCAAGCACGACATCCGTGATCAGCACGTCGATGTCACGGCGAAGGTGAAGAGCGGTTTCAAATTCGGATACGGTCACTGCATAGCCGATGACGGTGATGTCGGGCTGCGTGTTGAGCTGTGCCGTCATGCGGCGGGCTTCCGTGAGGTTCTCGGCGGCGATGTAGACGCGAACAGCATTCTTCTGATCGTATTCACCGGGCGCGTCCAGTGTATTGCGGCGGACGGTGGGAGGCTGTGCGAGGCCCGTCAGGGCGGAAAGCGTATCGTTCATCATTCTTTTTTGTTGGTTTGCTGAATAACGGCGCAAGAAGGGCTCCATACCCGCATGGAAGGGAGGCCCTGAACAACGAGTAACGTTATACCGTATTTTAGGGACACCCGAGACGGCGTGACGCAAAAACCTGCGCCGACACGGCAAAACCACCTGTTCACGCCCGGGCTTTACTCTTTTCGGACGAAGTGAAAGGCCGGCAGCGCGTTAGCACTGCCGGCCGACAGCAGATCGGAGCCGGGAAGCATTCCCGGGGGCTGTTATGCCTGACGGATGATCAGAAGCGGCACGTCGCCCGTTGCCGCAATACGGGTGGCGGTGGAACCCATGACGGCGGCCTTGAAGCGGCCGTAGCCGTGCGAGCCCATGATCACAAGGTCGAGCTTCTTCTTTTTGGCGAAGGCGGCGATTTCATCGCCGGCGTTGCCGACGAGGCAGATTTCCTTCGTCTTGACGGCGGCCTTGGCAAACAGCGGACGCAGCGGCTCGACGGCTTCATTGAATTCATCCTTCTGAAGTTCGAGCACTTCTTCTTCGGAAAGGGCAGGAAGAGCCATGCCGGCCATGTCGGGCATGACGGCGCCGGCGTAGTCGCTGACGACGTTGATGAGGTAGAACTGCGCACCCGTGCCGAACAGCGAAACGTGCTTGAGGGCGTAGCGAACGGCAGCTCGGCCGTACTTCGAACCGTCGACGGCGATGCCGACCTTCAGTGCGTCAGCTTCGGGAGCGGGCTTGTCGCGAAGCATCAGAACCGGGCATTTCGATTTAGCGAGGACGCCGTTCGAAACGGAGCCGAAGAAGAGGCCTTTGAGGGCGCTCTGGCCGCGGGATCCCATCACGATCAGATCGGCGCCGAGCTTTTCGGCTTCAGCGGCGATGCTGTCGGAGGCTTCGCCGACGACATAGGATTCATTGGCCTGGAAGCCGACTTTCGCGAGCGCGCAGCGGACGGGTTCGAACACCTTTTCCGCTTCGTCTTCGTAGTAGCGCGTCAGCGAATCCTGACCGACGAGCCGGCAGGCGCGTGCGGGGAGCGGCAGCTGCACATTGAGCACTTCGATCTTGGGATCGCTGCCGAGCAGCGTCGTACGTCCGGCGATGAACTCCACCGCGTGCATGCTGTTTTCACTGCCGTCAACGGGAACGAGAATGCGCATATAAACCTCCTTGCGTCCTTGGGCGACACGGAAAATTGGATTATCCTGTGCGGGGACAGCCCATTGGACATAGTGCAGATTCCTTAAGATGAATGTACTACGAAACTGCCGATTCCGACGAGCGGCCCGCGCCTCAAATTTTTGGACAGTTTGCTTTGGCGCAATAAAAAATCGAAAAAATGAAAATCCAAAACGGACGATGAGACCGCTGAAAACCATTGTCCGTACAAAAGGAGAATTTACATGAGCAAGACAACTGATCCCCGTCGATTCGGCGGTGTCGGAAGGGTTTTCGGGGAAGAGGCTTCTCAGAAAATCTTCAATTCGCACGTGACCGTTGTCGGAATGGGCGGCGTCGGCAGCTGGGCTGTCGAAGCACTGGTGCGTTCAGGGGTGGGAAGGCTGACGCTGATTGACGGCGATACGGTGGCCTTCAACAACACCAATCGGCAGCTTCATGCGCTCGAAGGGAATTACGAAATTCCGAAAGTGGAGGCAATGAAGGCAAGGTGTCTGCTGATCAATCCGGAGTGCCGCATCGAAACCTGCCGGCAGTTCGTGACGAAGGAAACCGCCTCCGCTCTGATTACGGAGGAGAGCGGCGCCGTGATTGACTGCATCGACGATCTCATCGGCAAGGCCGCGCTGCTGGCCAGAGCGCGTTCTCTCGGGCTGACGACCGTCTGTGCCGGCGGCGCCGGCGCCAAACTGAATCCTGCGGACATCACTGAAGCCGATCTGGCACGCGCGACGAATGATCCGCTGCTGGGAAAGCTCAGAACCATTCTGAGGAAGGAATACGGTTTCCCGGCGGGAGCGGCCAACGGTCGGTCGACCCGATTCGGCATTACGGCAGTCTGGTGTCAGGGGCCTGTCCGGCAGCCGGGAGAAGATACGCTCAGGGCCATCGGCGCCAAGCCCGGAGAACGGGTCGGCTTCGGTTCGTTTGTGGCCGTGACCGGCTCCGTCGGACTGCGTCTGGCTTCGATAGTGCTCAATGAAATCGCGGGTACAATTAAGTAAAAGCGTTCGGCCTGCGCCGGACTTCAGTACAACAAAGGAAGAACAACCATGTATAAGCGCATTCTGGTTCCGACCGACGGTTCGCCGATGTCGGACAAGGCTGTGGAGGGGGCTGCCCGGTTTGCCAAGCCGCTGGGTGCATCGCTCGTCATCGTGACGGTGGTGGAGCCGTATTCTTATACGAATCTCTCGGAGTACCGACCCGAGTCGATCGAACAGTATGACGAACGCGTGATGGCCGAGGCGGAAAATCGTCTGATGGCGGCGCAGAAACGCTGCGACGAGCTCGGCGTGTCCTCCGTCTGCGTCATGGTCAAGAGCTTTTCTCCGGCAGAAGCCATCATCGAACAGTCGAAAAAACATGACTGCGATGTGGTTTTCATGGCCAGTCACGGCAGAAAGGGCTTTGCCGCCGTGCTGCTGGGTTCCGAAACGCAGAAGGTGCTCACGCATTCGCATATCCCCGTGATGGTTTACCGCTGACCGTCGGGTGGTCGGAGCACTGCCGGCCATCCTGTACAATCCGCTTGCACTGCCGGAAGCCGCCCGGAGGCGGATTCCGGCTTTCCCTTTTACAGCGCCGGACCTGAAAGAGTGCCGGCGAATTCTGGAGCTGCTATGGCTGATTATCAGAACGGACTCGACACCATGAATGCCGAAATGGACGCGTCCAATCTCTATTCCGAAGAAGTTGTCACCGACCGCAAGGTGGGAACGATCCGCGTGCTGACCCCCGTGCTGCCGACCGGCGCCAGGGATCTCGAGCGCCCGATGGTTTTCATCGGAGAAGCGCAGATCATGACGCAGATGGGACCTCTTCCCATTACGTTTGAAATTCCGGCTCAGAGCGTTGCCGAAGCTGTCGCCGCCTACGGCGCCGCCGCCAAGGAGGGCGTGCGTCAGACGATTGAAAAGATTCAGGCGATGCGCCGTGAAGCCGCAAGCCAGATCGTGACGCCGGGGATGCCCGGCTTCCAGGCCCCGCCCGCTCCGGGCGGCAGCGGCATCGCCATGCCGTAACACAGTCGGCGGAGCCCGGAAGGGCTCCGCGGTCACCAGCCTATGACTCAGAGCAAACCGTTTGAACGGGCCGATCTTGCGCGTGCAAAGATGACGCTGCTGCGCAACGGCCGAATTGCCAATGCCGTTGTGAGCCGTGCGGACATCGACGGTCGTTCCTGGACCGTCAAGGATTTCAGCGGGCGTCCGTGGTACATCCGCTGGTTCATTGCTCCGTTTCTTCTCGGCCGAGAGCTGTCCATCCTGAGCAGGCTCAGAAACGTGGACGGCATCGCTCCGGATTCTTTTCGGGTCGATCGGTTTGCCATGGCGGTGGAGTACATGGAAGGCGCGAGCATCGGCCATGTGGATCCTTCTCTGATTACCCCGGCATTTCTTGAGGCGTTTGAAAAGCTGCTTGCTGCGATGCATGCGCGCGGCGTGGTTCACCTCGACGTCCGCGGTTCGGGCAACGTCATGATTCGTCCTGACGGCTCTCCCGGGCTCATTGATTTTCAGGCCTCGCTTTATACGGGCCATATGCCGGCATGCCTGCGGCGCCTGCTTGAGGATTTCGACCGTTCCGGTGCCCTCAAGAAGTGGCTCCAGTACTGCCCCGAGGCAATGGGGGAAGAGCGCCGCAGCGAGTTGGAACGCATCAACCGGCTTCGCCGCTTCTGGATTTTCCGAGGCTATTTCGGACTGAAAAAACACTGATCCGGGGCGCCGCTTCATGCGGCGCTTCTTTTTGCTCGCGCGCCGCTATGGCTTCCTTTAAGATAGCGGCTCATTGACACGGGGGACCCGTTCCCTTCTCTTTCATTCGGCCGTACGATTCCGTTCTGCGCCTTTCGGCGCATGCGGCTTCGGACGGCATGCCTTCTCTATTTCACAGGATATGGCTCAGTACGTTTTTACGATGAACCGCGTCGGGAAAATTGTTCCTCCGAAGCGCCAGATTCTCAAGGACATCTCTCTTTCGTTTTTCCCGGGAGCAAAAATCGGCGTCCTCGGTCTGAACGGTGCCGGCAAGTCGACCCTTCTCAAGATTATGGCCGGCGTCGACAAGGAGATTGAAGGCGAAGCGATCCCGATGAGCGGCATCAAAATCGGCTACCTTCCTCAGGAACCTGCGCTGGATGCCGAGAAGACCGTTCGAGAAACGGTGGAAGAAGGGATGGGCGAGGTCATGCAGGCTCAGGCAAAGCTGGACGCTGTTTATGCGGCCTACGCGGAACCCGATGCCGATTTCGATGCTCTGGCCGCGGAGCAGGCCCGTCTTGAAGCCATCATCGCTTCCGCCGGCACGAATGCCGAAACGCAGATGGAAATTGCCGCCGATGCGCTGCGTCTTCCTCCCTGGGATGCCAAGATCGGCAATCTTTCCGGCGGTGAAAAGCGCCGGGTGGCGCTGTGCCGTCTTCTTCTCTCCCGGCCGGACATGCTGCTTCTGGACGAACCGACGAATCATCTTGACGCGGAAAGCGTTGAATGGCTCGAACAGTTCCTGCACCGTTTCCCGGGCACCGTGGTTGCCGTGACTCACGACCGCTACTTCCTGGACAATGCCGCCGAATGGATTCTCGAGCTTGACCGCGGCGAGGGCATCCCCTGGAAGGGCAACTATTCTTCCTGGCTGGATCAGAAAGAAAAGCGCCTTGAACTTGAAAAGCGTCAGGAAGACGCCCGCATGAAGGCCATCAAGCACGAACTGGAATGGGTTCGCCAGAATCCCAAGGGCCGGCAGGCGAAGTCGAAGGCCCGTCTTTCCCGCTTCGAAGAATTGTCGAGCGTCGAATACCAGCAGCGCAATGAAACGAATGAAATCTTCATTCCCGTGGCCGAGCGTCTCGGCAACAATGTGATTGAATTCAGTCATGTGTCCAAGGGCTTCGGGGATCGCCTGCTCATCGATGATCTCTCTTTCACGATTCCGCCCGGCGCCATCGTCGGCGTCATCGGTCCGAACGGCGCCGGCAAGTCGACGCTGTTCAAGATGATTACCGGCAAGGAGAAGCCGGATTCCGGTGAAATCAAGATCGGTCAGACGGTACGTCTGGCCGCCGTTGATCAGATGCGGGATTCGCTCCCGAACGACAAGACGGCTTTTGACGCGATCTCTGACGGGCTCGACATTATTCAGGTCGGCAAATTCTCCATGTCGAGCCGCGCCTATCTCGGCCGCTTCAACTTCAAGGGGGGCGATCAGCAGAAGATGGTGGGAACGCTGTCGGGCGGTGAACGCGGACGTCTGCATCTGGCGAAAACGCTGCTCGCCGGCGGCAATGTGCTTCTGTTGGACGAACCGTCGAACGATCTGGACGTCGAAACCCTTCGTGCGCTTGAAGAAGCGCTCCTCGAATTTGCGGGCTGCGCGCTCGTCACCTCGCACGACCGCTGGTTCCTGGACCGTATTGCGACTCATATTCTCGCTTTCGAAGGCGACAGCCGCGTTGTCTTCTTTGACGGCAACTACAACGAATACGAAGCCGACAAGCGCCGTCGTCTCGGGGAAGAGGCCTGCCGGCCCAAGCGTCTCCGCTTCAAGCCCCTCAAGCACTGACATTCAGAACGGGCACCCCGGCCGGGTGCCCGAAGAAGACAGTGACGGTCATTCTTCTCACCTCCTCGGAAAAGCCTTTGCTTGCATTTGCACGGCAGAGGCTTTCTGTCTTTTCCGGCCGGGTATTCCTGACGGTGCCGGTGCGGAAGGGGATGAAAATTGCCGATGTCCTGTGCGAACTCGGCCTGAAGGCGGCCGATGCCGCGGCGGAACTGGCTGAAGGCATGCCCGGGCTGCATGCCGTCGCATGCGGCCGTATTGTCGTTTATGCGATTCTTTCCTCCGAGGCGACGCCGAATATTTCTTCAGTGACTGCGGCATACGATGAAATCTGGGTGAGAAAGCCGGAGGATGCCGTTTCCCTGAGACGATATTTTTTAGAAAAAACGAAGCTTTACGCAGAAGATGAGTCAGGGGATGCCCCGGTTTGGCTGAGACGTTCAGGAGAGGGGTATTGTCTTCGAAAAAGCACACATATAGATAAGTCGACTTATGGAAACGAGCGTCCCGATGCCGTTGTTGTCGGAGCCGGTCTGGCCGGCGCGATGACGGCCTGGGAGCTTTCCCGCCGCGGTGCCCGCGTGACCGTAATTGACGCAGGCTGCGTACCCGGCAGTGCGGCGTCGGCGCTCTATGCCGGGCTGATACACCCTCACTGGCAGGCAAGCGATTCGCCGCTGTTTCGACTGACGCGGGCGGGGTATGAGGCGATGATTCCGCTGCTGGAGCATTTTCCGGACTGCTTCATTCCCTGCGGCGTGGTGGATGCGGCTTCATCCGACGAGGAATATGCGAAATGGCAGGCGGCATATGGCACGGACTCGCCGTTTGCCATGCCGCCGGCTTTTGCTTCGCTCATCAGCCGCGATGAGGCGCGGAAATACTCCGGCATGCCGCTGCTGCGAGGAGGATGGCTGTTCCCGAAGGCCGGGCTGGTGCATGCGGGGAAACTCTGCCGACGGCTTATCGAAGCGGCCGGCGCGCGGCTGCTGACCGGCTGCGAAGTCCGGCTTCGCCGGTCGAGTTCAGACTGGGAGGCCGTGAACTCGTACGGATCGGTTCTGGCGGCCGCACCTCAGGCCGCAGTCTGCGCGGGGCTTTCGACGCCCGACGTGATCGGCATACCGCGCGCATGGACGGGCATGAACGGACTGTACGGCCGCATCAGTCTTCTGAGAGACACTGACCTTCCGATGCTGAGGACGGCGCTGACCGGAGACGGCTACATGGCGTCGACGCCGGCGGGGTTCTGCGCCGTCGGTGCGACCTATGAGGCAGGGGAAGCCCGCGTGCTGAGCGAAGAGGATGCACACGAGCACAATCTTGCGACCTTTGAAAAACTGACGGGCGGACGGCCCGACGTGACCGCAAGAGGGTTTTACGAGGGAGTGAGGGCCGTGGCGTCGGACAGAATGCCGTTGGCAGGACGGGCATTTACAGCACAGACGCTGTCGGCCTTTCATTATCGGGGAAGGCCGGAAGTGTCGGCGGTTCCCCGTGCGGACGGACTCTGGATATGCGCCGGACTGGGTTCGCGCGGCATCACCTGGGGCCTGGCATGTGCGCGTCTGACGGCGGCGGGGATCTGCGGCGAACCTCCGCCTCTTCAGACTTCTCTGGTTCGCCAGCTGGATCCCGCCCGTTTCGTGCCGAAGCTGTTCGGCACGAAACGCTGAAGGAACGGTACGGAAGAATCAGGCCTTTTTGCCGCAGCACTGCTTGTATTTCTTGCCGCTCCCGCAGGGGCAGGGATCATTGCGGCCGACGCGGGGAGTCTCGCGGACGACGGGCTTGTTCGGATCGATAAGCTGCTTCAGATCAAAGACGGCCTTCACCATGTCATACAGGGCATCTTCAAGGTTGTCGGGGATGCCTTCGCCGTCGCGATAGCTGCCGATGAATGCTTCCGCTTCTTCCTTGTCGTCAAAGCTTTCCGGATTCAGATTGCGCAGAATCGGTCCCGCAAGATCCGAAACCTCATCGGAGTTGACGAGCTCTTCAGGCCACAGAAGCATGCCGGAAAGAAAACCGCTCGCCCAGGGTTCAAGCGCCTCGAGCCCTTCCTCGTCGGTGATCACTTCATCATTCTCATCAACGAGGGGGAAGATGACGGGGTCAAGACCGCCCTTGGCGGCGAGGGCCGCCTGAATTTCGTTGAAGCGAATGTCGAGCAGTTCAAGCACGCGGTCGTTTTCAGGGAGCGCGGCGGGGTCGCCTTCGCTGCTGAAAATATAGGGGTACATGTCGTGCTTGCTCGGGTGCTCGGGATTGAGGGCAACGGCGGTCAGAAAGCCGTCCGCTACGCCGGCGTCCATCACTTCGTCGCCGAGACCTTCGAGAAGGCCCTGCAGTTCTTCGACGAGATCGCTGTCAATGACTTTTTCTTGAGACATCAGAAGGGGTTCCGTTGGATGAAAGGAGTGCTCATCTTAACAAAGGCGCTTGAGAGATGCACCTATTCCTCAGCCGTACGGCTGAGCGTGCTTTTGACGGATTTTTTACACGTCAGCAATGCTGATCTGAGACAATACGGGCCGACGGAGGGTTTTATCCATGGATTGGCTGTATCTCATTCAGGCTGCCGTGCTCGGCATTGTTGAAGGCATGACGGAATTTCTGCCTGTGAGTTCGACGGGGCATCTGATCGTTGCCAGCGACCTGCTGAAGTTTTCGGAAAGCGCCGGCGCCGACACCTTTGTCGTAGCCATTCAGGCCGGGGCCATTCTGGCTGTCTGCTGGTACTACCGCAGACGTATTGCAGCCGTCCTTTCAGGGCTTTTTTCCGATGAGGTTCAGCAGCGTCTGGCGATCAATACGATCACGGGCTTTCTGCCTGCGGCAGTGATCGGCGTGCTGGCGGCCGATTTTCTGAAGAGGTATCTCTTCAACGCGCTCACCGTTGCGGCGGCGCTTGTTCTGGGGGGCATCATCATCCTGTGGGTGGAGGGCCGTCATGAAAGGCTCGGGATCAAACCGCGCGTCCGTGAAATGGATGACATGACCTGGCGGGATGCGCTGCTGGTCGGCATCGCTCAGTGTGCGGCCATGATTCCGGGAACCAGCCGATCCGGCGCCACCATCATCGGCGGCCTCTGCTTCGGGCTTTCGAGAAAAGCGGCCACGGAATTCTCGTTTTTCCTGTCTATTCCTACGATTTTCGGTGCGACGGTCTACGATCTCTGGAAGTCCAGAGACCTGCTGGTGCTGGACAATCTGCCGGGACTGGCTGTCGGTACTCTCGTATCCTTCGTGTCGGCGCTTGCCGTGGTTCACTGGCTGATCCGTTTCGTTGCCGGTCATGACTTCCGCATGTTCGGATGGTACCGCATCGCCTTCGGCGGAGTGATTCTGCTGACTTGGGCGACGGGTCTGGTGACCTGGTAGGCGCCGTTGAAAAAGCCCCGGCCTTGCGGTTCGGGGCTTTTTTGACAGAGTCGGTTATCGGCGGGTGTAGACCAGATCCCAGATGCCGTATCCGAGACGCTCGCCGCGTGCCTGGAACTTGGTGCGGGGACGCTCGCAGAGAGGGTTGCCCATCACGGGACTGTAGCTGCCGGCTCCGTGGAGGTTGGTGAGCAGAGGTTCTCCTTCAAGGACTTCGAGCATCTGCTCGGCATAATTCTGCCAGTCCGTGGCGCAGTGAAGATAGCCGCCCGGCCGAATGCGGGATGCGAGCAGACCGATGAAGGGCTGAGCAACAAGACGGCGCTTATGATGGCGGGCTTTGCGCCAAGGGTCGGGAAAATAAATGTGAACGCCGTCGAGGAAGTTTTCCGGAATCATGTCGCGGACGATTTCGACGGCGTCATGTCGGATAATGCGGACGTTGGTGAGCGACATTTCATCAAGACGCTTGGCGAGTGCACCCACGCCGGCCGTGAAGACTTCGCAGCCGATGAAATTCACTTCAGGATGAGCGGCAGCGATCGCCGCCGTTGTTTCGCCCATCCCGCATCCGATTTCAAGGACGACAGGCGCGTGCCGTCCGAAGGCGGCGTCGGCATCCAGCAGTTCGGGGAGATATTCGATCTGGTACTGAGGAAGCGTTTCTTCGAGGGCGCGCTTCTGAGCGGCGGAAATATGGCCGCGGCGCATGACGAAGGAGCGGATGTGACGCTTCTTGAGCGCTTCAAGCTCTTCCGGCGTCAGTTCGGGCTTGTCGTTTCTGTTTTCCATGGCGGTTGAGGGCCGGCTGGCATCAGAGAGCGCGCCGACGGATATGAAAAAAGCCCGTTGAACGGGCCTCAGATGTCTGGAGCGGGTGAAGGGAATCGAACCCTCGTCATTAGCTTGGGAAGCTACAGCTCTACCATTGAGCTACACCCGCGAGGGCACTTATTCTAGCACGAAAACAGGCGGCTCAATGAGCCGCCCGTCCGCTGAACAGAATTGTCAGCAGCTGCCGTCGCAGCGGGGATGGTGAATCTTGCTGAGTACCCACAGCGCAATGACCAGTACCAGAATGGCGCCGGCCGTGAGCAGCATGAAAGTGGGCGACATGTGTTCAACATCGACCACGATATACCGAGCGACGGCCACGATGGCCAGTGCCACCGGGGTGCGAATCGGGATTTCTCGGGTGCCGAGGGCGGAGCCCTTCACCATCGAGAGTATCTCGATATAGAGAAAGAGCAGAAGCAGATCGCCAAGGCCAGCCGTGCGGGTGTCGATCATGCCCCAGATGGCGGAGCAGATGCCGACAAGCGCAGCAATCGCGATGGCGATCAGCGCAAAAGCCTGAGCGCACGTCAGAACGGAGTTGAACCGGGCCGAAGCCAGAGCAAGCGGTCCGGTGACAGCATCGGGTTCGTGCTGGGGCAGGGGCATAGAAATCCTCTAAGGATGAAAAGAAATGTCAAAGAGGATTCAATAGTAGCTTACCAGGCGCAGATCATGCCGCCCTTGTAGCGCTTTTCTACAAAAGCACGCACTTCGGGAGACTGATAGAGCTTGATGAACTCGGCAACCCAGGGCTTCTTGGCGTCTTCTTCGCGAACGCAAAGGATGTTGGCGTACGGACCGTCGGCGCGTTCCGTGTACAGACCGTCCTTCTTGGGATCCAGTCCGGCCGGTTCGGCGTAGCTGCCGTTAATGGCTGCGGTGTCCAGATCGGAAAGGCTGCGGGGAAGCTGTGCGGCGTCGAGCTCGATGATGCGGACCTTGCGGGGATTGTCCGTAATGTCGAGAACTGTGGCGCGAAGACCGGCCTTCGGGTCGAGCTTGATGACGCCCTGTTCCTCAAGCATGTGAAGCGCGCGGCTGCCGTTCGTCGGATCGTTCGGGATGCCGATGCGAGCTTTGGCGGGCAGGTCGGCAAGCGTCTTGTAGGGCTTGCGCGTATAGAAGGTCAGCGGGAACGTAATCGTCTGGGCGACAGCTGCGAGACGGTAGCCGCGGTCGGCGTTCTGCTGATCCATGTAGGGCTTGTGCTGGAAGGAGTTCATGTCCAGGTCGCCGGCGACAAGAGCAGCGTTGGGCTGGACGAAGTCGGAGAATTCGACGATGCGCATCTTGAAGCCGGCCTTGTCAGCGAGGGACTTGACGACTTCCATGATTTCAGCATGCGGCCCGGCCGTCACGCCGACGACGATTTCCTTACCGGCGGCAAACGCGCAGGGAAGGCCGGCCGTCATAGAAAGGATGCCGGCAGCTGCAAGAAGAGAACGACGCTTCATAGATAAGAATCCTCTGTCTGTATGCCGGCAGGCCGTGCCTGCCGGCGGGTTTTCATTGCCGCGCATTATGCATGCCCGGAGAGGGAATGAACAGCGCAGACTAAGTAAGGATTGATGCCTGACGGCTCGGATAAGACAATTGCCTCATCGAAAAAACGGCGCCCCGCTCAATGCGGCGCGCCGGTAGGGATTGCCGCCGGCAATAAGCCCCGGCTGTATTACTTGTGGGAGATCTTGCGGACGATGCGGTCGCCCGAGAACTGAATGCTCTGCACAAGGAAGATCAGAACGATCACGACGGTCCACATCACTTCAGGCATGAAGCGCTGGTAGCCGTAGCGGATGCCCAGGTCGCCCAGACCGCCGCCGCCGATGGCGCCGGCCATGGCGGATGCGCCGATCAGGCTGATGATGGCAATGGTCAGACCGGAGACAATGCCGGGCATGGCTTCGGGAATCAGAACCTTGGCAACAATCTGATAGTTGGTGGCGCCCATGGACTGAGCGGCTTCAACAAGACCTTTGTCGACTTCCCGAAGGCTCGTTTCGACGATACGGGAAATGAAGGGAGCGACGGAGAGCGTCAGCGGAACGACGGCGGCAGCCGTGCCGATCGAGGAACCGACGATCAGACGGGTGAACGGAATGATCGCCACCAACAGGATGATGAAGGGCACGGAACGGACCGCATTGATCACCGTGCTCAGAACGGCGTTGAACGCCGGCATCGGGATGAAGGACTTCTTGTCCGTCACGAAAAGCAGAATGCCGAGCGGAACACCGATGGCGGAACCGATGCCGCCGGAGATAATGACCATGATCAGGGTTTCGACAAACGAATCCCAGATCATCATGATGAGGTTACTTGACATCGTTGATCTCCTCGACAACAACGCCGTGATCGAGCATGAAGTCTACGGCTTGCTGGTAAAGATTGCGGTCCGCCTCGACAAGAACTGTCAGCGAGCCGAGCGTGCGGCCCTGAACATCGTCGACGGTGCCGCGCAGAATGTTGAAGTCAATGTTGAAGCGGCGGGAGCATTCGGAAATGACGGGACGGGTGACGTCGCTGCCGGCAAAAGCCAGACGAAGCAGATGCACATAGTCGCGCTGAGAATGTGAAGCCCGTGCCTGACGAACGCGTTCAAGAATCGAGGGAGGCATGTCTCGTGCCATGACGTTGCCGATGAGCGCCTTGGTCGTTTCATGCTGAGGCGCCATGAAGATGTCGGCGACATTGCCTGACTCGACGATTTCACCGTAGTTCATCACGACGACGCGGTCGCAGATCTGCTTCACAACCTGCATTTCGTGAGTGATCATCACCACCGTCAGGCCGAGCTGCTGATTGATTCGCTTGAGAAGAGCGAGCGTGGCGGTCGTGGTTTCCGGGTCAAGCGCGGAGGTGGCTTCGTCGGAAAGGAGAACCTTGGGGTCGTTGGTCAGAGCGCGGGCAATGCCGACGCGCTGCTTCTGACCGCCGGAAAGCTGAGCGGGATATTTATTGGCGTGTTCCGTGAGGCCCACGAGTTCAAGCAGCGGCTCGACTTTCTGACGGATGACGTCCTTGGGCGTGCCGACGAGTTCAAGCGGCAGCGCGACGTTCTGATAGACGGTGCGCGAGCTCAGCAGATTGAAGTGCTGGAAAATCATGCCGATGGAACGGCGGCTTTCACGCAGGTCGTCTTCGTTCAGTTCGGTGAGAACCTTCCCGTCGACGACCACTCGGCCCTCGGTCGGACGATTCAGCAGATTGATGCAGCGCACCAACGTACTCTTGCCGGCGCCGGAACGGCCGATGATGCCGAAAATTTCTCCCTTTTTAATCTCCAGGGACACGTCTGTGAGTGCCTTGAATTCCCGACCCTCGGGAGTCTTATAGGTCTGGGTGATGTGTTCAAGCTTGATCATTGCAGGAATTTTGCGAATGGAAAGAGCGGCAGGCCGCTGCCGAATGTCGGTCGTAGAAGTTTACTAGGACTCCGCCTGGAAGATCGCCGAAGAAAGCTGAATAAAAAACGGTACTTGAGGTATTACCGAAGAAAAGGCAAAAAAAATCCCGCCGATGCAATCGGCGGGATCTGTATTGGTGGGAACGCAGGGATTCGAACCCTGGACCGACGGATTAAGAGTCCGCTGCTCTACCAACTGAGCTACGTTCCCGAAGTCAGCGCCAAAGGCGTGGCTTTGAATTCGGGTGGTGGGAACGCAGGGATTCGAACCCTGGACCGACGGATTAAGAGTCCGCTGCTCTACCAACTGAGCTACGTTCCCACAGTCAGAAATGTTTGGTGGGTCGTGCGGGACTCGAACCCACGACCAACGGATTAAAAGTCCGCTGCTCTACCAACTGAGCTAACGACCCACCGCTGCGAGGTTCGCTGCATATCGCCACGAACATCTAACTGAGGAGACGAATTCTGCACGTCCTGAAGAGGTTTGTCAAGAGGAGATCGAATTCAGCCGGCGTTTCACTCTCTCCAAACCCGCCGGAAACGACCGTTGTCCGACAATTAATATGAGTAATAATGCTTATTTTTTGATAAGGGAAACGGTCATGCAACGGCGGAGAATCGGGTGGGGCGATTCCTATTTGATGATATTTAATGAAAATAGCCGTAAAGCAGAGACGATGTTCGCGGATAGAGAAATAATCTCATTCGCAAATTATTGATTGAAAAATAATATGAAAAAACTGCGGGTCAGGATGACTGTTCGTGACCAGCATGCGCTTTTCACAGGTTCGGTAGACTGTGAACGGATGATTTGTTGTCAGGGGGGGAGATGGGACGGCATGAGGACGAAGTGGGCGGCGGAACGCTGTTCGTATGGGGGGAAGGCGGGCTTGCGGATGTATCGGCGCCTGCGTCAGAGAGTTCTGAGGAACCTTCAGCCCCGGATCTCATTGATGGGCTGACGATCGGCCGCGCTGATTCGGAACCGGACGAGACAGGCCCGCGGGCTTGTTCTCGAGCTGAAACGCTTGTTTTCGATGAGGAAGACGGCGGCATCGCGCGAAAACAAACGAAGCGTCTGCCTCGGTGTCAGCGGCATCAGTTTACGAGTGACGAGGATTACTGCAATGATCCCGATGAGCTGATCAGGCGTGCCGAAGCCCGCAAAAGGGAGCGGCGTACGAGAGACGGGCCGAGCCTTTTCATGAGAGCGGCCGGCGCCCTTGCAAGGCGGGACTACTCAAGAAGGGATCTGGGCAGAAAGCTTCGGAAAGGGCTCAAGGACGGAGAGACGCCTGAAGAAGCCGAGGCTGTTTTGGAAAGGCTTGAAAGCAGCGGCTATCTTTCCGACAGGCGCTTTGCCGAGAATCGCGCCAGGGTTCGTTCCCAGTCGCTCGGCAATGCCCGTATCCGTCGTGAATTGTCCATGAGCGGTGTTTCAAGAGAAAATATTGACCGCGCCATCGAACAGATTGAGGAGCCTGAGGAACTCCGTGCGCTCAGGGTATGGAAGAGAAGGTTTTCCGAACTTCCTGAGGACCGCAAAGAGCGGGACAGGCAGGTTCGATATCTGCTTTACCGAGGATTTTCGATGAGCTCGGTGAGCCGTGTTCTTCGCGGTGAGGTGTATGAGCCGGACGACGAAGAGGGCTTCTGACTTTCGTTCAGTGTCACCGTTTGTAAGACAGGGCTTAAGCCTCAGACGTCTTCCGGGGTTTTGCTAGAATCAGCGATGCATTTCATTTCGGAGATTTTTCCGGGGAGGCTATTTTGGAATATCTCTTGGATCTGTTAGTCAACCTGCACTGGGCAGCGGTTGGCCAGATCATCATGATCGACATCCTGCTTGGCGGCGACAACGCCGTGGTCATTGCCATGGCCTGCCGCAACCTGCCTGAATCGCAGCGCAAAAAGGGCATTCTTTGGGGCACGGTCGGCGCTATTGCGCTGCGCGTCGTGCTGATTACCTTTGCCGTGATGCTGCTGGATCTGCCGATGCTGAAAGTGGTGGGCGGAGCCCTTCTGCTTTGGATCGGAGCAAAACTTCTCCTGCCGGATGACGGCGGGCATGAAAGCGTGGAGGGCAGCAGCAAGCTGATAGGCGCCATCAAGACGATCATCGTAGCCGACTTCGTGATGAGCTTTGACAATGTCATTGCGATCGCCGGTGCGGCACAGCAGGCGCATGAGGCTCATCAGACGCTTCTGGTGATTTTCGGCCTTCTCGTTTCGGTTCCGTTCATTGTCTGCGGCTCGCAGATCATTCTTAAGCTGATCGATCGCTTCCCGATCATCATCTACTTCGGAGCCGGTCTGCTCGGGTGGATTGCCGGCGGAATGGTCGTCTCCGATGGTTTCGTGACGAGCCGCTGGCCCGAGCTTTCGTTCACGCTGCATTATCCTGCGGCGGTGATCGGCGCCGCGCTGGTGATTCTGATCGGACACTACTGGGGGCGGGCAAAGGCAAAGGCCTTGTCCCGGACGCAGTCATCCGCTGAAGAATAACCGCAGTCCTGACAGCAAAAAAGGGGTGCTGCAAAGGTCCGGAATATCGGATTTTTGCAGCGCCCCTTTTTTATGGCTCGGTGAGGATCAATGCTTGACTGCGTCGATGAATCCGCCTCCGAGACAAACATCTCCTCGGTACAGCACGGCGCTTTGACCGGGCGTGGCAGCCCACTGAGCCTTGTCAAAGCCGAGCGTGAAACTTTTTTCCGAGACATACTCGAGGCGGCAGGGATCGTCGGGCTGACGGTATCTGGTCTTCACCGTCAGGCCTTCGCCGTCTTCCGGCGCGTGACCGGCCACCCAGCTCGGGTGAACGGCCTTCAGTTCCCGGGAGAGGAGCCAGGGATGATCATGCCCCTGGCAGATCCACAGCGTGTTGGAAGCCAGATCTTTGCGGGCGACGAACCAAGGTTCTCCCGTCGAATCATGACGGCCTCCCACGCCGATGCCTTTGCGCTGCCCGAGCGTATAAAAGGACAGACCGATGTGCTCGCCGACGACGGTGCCGTCCGGAATGCGGATCGGACCGGGATGCGTGGGCAGGTAGCGGTTGAGGAATTCTCTGAAGGGGCGTTCCCCGATGAAGCAGATGCCGGTGGAATCCTTCTTCTTTGCATTGGGAAGCTTGAGATCTTCGGCGATTCGGCGGACCTCGGTTTTGCAGATGCCGCCGACCGGGAAGACGACCCGGGAAATCTGCTCCTGAGTGAGGCGGTGGAGAAAATAGCTCTGGTCCTTGCCCGGATCGACGCCGCGGAGGAGTTCGACGCCGTTGTCCGTATGCCTGACGCGGGCGTAGTGGCCCGTAGCGATCAGATCGGCGCCCATGGCCATGGCGTGGTCAAGAAAGGCTCGGAACTTGATTTCCGCATTGCAGAGCACGTCGGGATTGGGCGTGCGGCCGGCGCTGTATTCCCGGAGGAAATCGGCAAAGACGCGTTCCTTGTACTCTTTGGCGAAATTGACGGCTTCGATATCGATGCCGATGACGTCCGCTACGCTGCTCGCATCGATGAAGTCCTGACGGGAAGAGCAGTATTCACTGTCATCGTCGTCCTCCCAGTTCTTCATGAAGAGGCCGATGACGTTGTAGCCCTGCTGCTTGAGAAGCCAGGCGCTGACGGAGGAGTCAACGCCGCCCGATAGTCCGATGACGACGGTTTGTTTTGACATGGTTGCCGTGAATGCCGACGGCGGGCGTACGTTTCCGAAAGCGGACGGTACAATCCCGAAATCAGTCTTTGCATAATGTTGAATGGGGAGAACGACGCAATTATGTCCCAGACGAAGGATTCGCGCATCTCATTTGCCCGTCTTGCGGGCATCCGGACGGCCTTTCTGAATGCTCCGATGCCGGGAGCGGCAACGCCTGAGCTGGTGGCCGCCGTTTCGGAGGCGGGCGGTCTCGGGGTCATTCCGGCAGCCGCACTGGCGCCTGAGGAAATTACAGCGTTTTCCGATCGGGTGAAAAGCCTGACGCAAAAGCCGTTTGCCGTCAATCTGACGGTGCCCTCCCTGCACAGACCCGAGCCCGAGGAGTTCGTGCGCTTTGCCGATGCCATTTCACTGCTGCTGGCGGAGTTGGGTCTGCCTGACGGAAGCGACGGGAAGCTGTCCGAGCACTACGATCTGACGCTGGCGAAAGCCCCGGATTTTTCCGCCCAGTTCGATGCGGCCTTGTCCTGCGGCCCCCGTGCGGTGATTTCTTCCTTCGGCGGATTCAGAGAACCCGAAGCGGACAGACTGAAGGCTGCCGGCATTCTGAATATCGGCTGCGCGACGACGCTTCGCGAGGCCAAGGTGCTCAGAGCCGCAGGCGTTGATGCCGTGATTGTTCAGGGGGCGGAGGCCGGCGGTCCCCGGCTTTCATTTGAAGATTCGGACAATGCGATGGTCGGCCTGAGCGCGCTGCTTCCTGCAGCTGCTGCGGCGACCGGGCTGCCAATCATTGCGGCCGGCGGGATTTGCGTTCCTGCTCAGACGGCCGGACTCGCTGCGATGGGGGCTTCGGGAGTCATGGTCGGGACGGCGCTTCTCGGCGTTCGGGAATCGGGGGCTCCGGCGGTGCTGAAGCGGGCTGCGCGCTATGCAACGGCGGCTGACACCGTTCTGACGAGAATTTATACGGGCCGTCTGTGCCGTGTTCTCGGAAACGCGCTCGTGGATGCGCTCTCCGACTGGGAAAATCTGACGGCAGGCTATCCCGGTCAGCAGGCGCTGATGATGCCGCTGCATCGGCGTGCCGAAGAACTCGGCAGAGAAGATCTGATGATGCTCCCTCTCGGTCAGTCCGCCGGACGAAGCGCCTACGCGACAGCCGCTGCCTGTGCGGAAGCTCTTGGGCTCAGGGAAGTCTGATTTTTGAGGAAATAGTTTTTCTTCATGAATGAGATAAACCGATGCGGCTCTCCGGGTCTCGGAAAGCGCTGTCTGAGATGGGCCGCACATGATATTTCATAATGCAGGAATTAATTTCATAATGCGGAAGAGAAGGAATATTCAGGAGAATTATCCCGTACGGAAGACTCGTTGAAATTACATTTTCTCTTGATTATTATCAATCGGTAACTTCCGCGCTTACGATTGTCGAGAATGAATCAAAGCGCGGGCAGGAGAGCTAACGACGGAGGTTCCATGACCGAGTCCAGTATTGAAATCGGCGCCATGTCCAATCGAGGCAAGCTGATGGCGCTTATCGCCGGCCCCATTTTGGGTCTGCTGACCTATTTTCTGCTTCCTGATCAGTACACCAATGCATCAGGAAGCGTGGTGCCGTTCTCCTACGCAGGCCGTGCCTGTTTGGGCGTGACCGTCTGGATGGCGGTTTGGTGGTTCACCGAAGCGCTTCCGATTGCGGCGACTGCCATGATTCCTCTGGTGGCCTACCCGCTTCTGCAGATCACGTCGGCAAAGGACGCCATGTCCAATTACGCTTCCGGCACGATCTTCCTCTTCCTCGGTGGCTTCCTTATCGCTGCGGGCATTCACCGCTGGCATCTTGACCGCCGCATCGCGCTGCTGACGCTGCGCTTCTTCGGTACGAAACCCAATCAGATGGTGCTGGGCTTGATGTCTGCTACGGCGATTCTGTCGGCCTGGGTATCGAATACGGCAACGGCCGCCATGATGGTGCCGATTGCGATTGCCGTGCTCGGCGTCGTCCGATCTACTCAGGAATCGGAGGTCATGGGCGAAGCTGAAAAGAATTTCGGCATCTGCGTGCTGCTGTCCATCGCCTATTCGGCGTCTATCGGCGGTATGGCGACGCTGATCGGTTCTCCTCCCAACGGCATCTACGCCCGCTTTATGGAGCAGACCTACGGCACGACCGTCAGCTTCACCGAATGGATGATGGTCGGTCTTCCCGTGACGGTCATCATGCTGCCCGTCAGCTATCTGCTTCTCACCAAGGTGCTTTTCCCCTGCAAGATCAACGGCATCCCGGGAGGAAAGGAGTGGGTTCGGAATGAACTTCGCAAGCTCGGCCCCATGAGCCGCGGGGAAGTGATCGTGCTGATCGTTTTCATGCTTGCTGCGGCACTTTGGATTTTCGGACCGCTCATCCGCGGCATCGACATCGGCGGCGCCAAGCCCTTCAAGGCGCTTTCCGACACGGTCATCGCCATGGGCGCCGGTCTGCTGCTCTTCATCATTCCGGTTGATCCGAAACGCGGCATTCATGCGCTTGACTGGTCGTCGGCCAAGGATGTGATTTCCTGGGACGTGCTTCTGCTTTTCGGCGGCGGTCTGACGATGGCTGCGGCGATTCAGAAGACGGGTGCCGCCGCTCTGGTGGGTGCTCAGGCGGCCTCGCTCGCCGGATTCGGTGAAGCGTCCATGATGGCCGGTGTTGCGGCTCTGGTGACCTTCGCGACGGAAGTGACTTCCAATACGGCGCTCGCCGCCACGATGATGCCTCTCATCGCCGCTGCGGCGGAAACCCTCAATATGAATGCCAACGGTCTGCTTCTGGCTACGGCGATTGCAGCATCGTGCGCCTTCATGATGCCGGTGGCCACGCCGCCCAATGCCATCGTGTTCGGTACCGGCCGTCTCAAGATCGGCGATATGGTGAAGGCCGGTTTCTGGCTCAACGTGCTCGGCGTCATCATTGTCACGGCAGTCTGCCTGATCATGACCTGACGCTCTCCGTCCGATGACAAAAAATCCCGCGTGCCGACAGGTGCGCGGGATTTTTTTGCGGATGCGTCAGAGTCCGAACAGCCGCATCAGAGGACCGCCGAGCATCGGCGCCAGAAAGGCCGTCAGAATGCCGGCAAGCCCCATGGCAAGCCCGGAGAAGGCGCCGGCACGGTTTGAAATCAGGAATGCGGCGCTGGTTCCCATGCCGTGTGCGTTCAGACCGAGGGAGACGCCCCGAACCGGGTCGGAATGGATGCGCAGCAGATTGAAGAGCGGACGGCCGATGATGGAGCCGAGGATGCCGGTGATGACGACAAAGCAGGCAGTCAGGTCGGGCATGCCTCCCATGGCTTCAGACACCCCCATGGCGATCGGTGTCGTGACTGATTTGGGAATCATGGAAATCAGCGTTTCTGAACTCAGCCCGAAAACCCAGCCGAGCACGACGACGGAAATGATGGCTGAAATACAGCCCGCCAGCAGTCCGACGGTCAACGGAAGCCAAAGTTGAGCCAGCTTGGATCGCTGCTCAAAAAGCGGCACCGCCAACGCAACCGTCGCAGGTCCGAGTAGGAAATGAATCAGGCTCGCGCCTTCAAAGTAGCGTTCGTAGGGAATGCCGAATACCAGAAGCGTGGCAATCAGACAGACAACGGCGATGATGATGGGACTCAGAAGCGGATTGCCTTTTGAAAGGCGAAAAACGTGCTGGCCGGCCGCGTAAAAGATGAGGGTGAGCGCCAGCCAAAGCGCGGGGTTGTTCTCGAGATGCGAGTAAACGGAGCCGATGAGATTCAGCATTCTTCGTCCTCCCGAATATGCATGATCTTTTCAACCGCGATGATGGTGTAGGCAGTGACGACCATACCGATAACGGTAGAGAGCACGATCACGGCCGCAATGCCGATGCCCTCGTTCATAAAGCGTTCTCCGTGACGCATCAGTCCTACGCCGGCAGGAACGAACAGCAGAGAAAGATTGGCAAGCAGGACGCCTGCGGTCGGTCGGATGCGGTCCACCAGATTGTCCTTGAAAAAGAAGGCGAACAGCATGAGAACCATGCCGAGCACGGGACCGGGCACGGGGATTCCCGTCGAGCGGCTGATGATTTCACCGGCGACCTGAAAGACCAGAATTAACGTGATGGCTGAAAGCATTGGCAACCTGCCGTACAATGAAAAAACGATATCCGAAGAATTCGGCCGTTTAAAACGGAAGCCTCAAATTTTGGCACTCCCCGGACGAATTCGAGGGATTAGGGTTTGACCTAGGTTAGAACTTTTTCAATATGAAGCGTGATTTTCAGATCAGGGGCGAACTGATTACCCTCGATGCTCTGCTTAAGGCAGTCGGCATCGCGGAGTCCGGCGCTCAGGCCAAGGCGATGATTGCAGACGGTCTTGTTCGCGTAGACGGCGACGTTGAATTGAGGAAGACCCGCAAACTGCGGGGCGGCGAAACTGTTGAAACGGGCGGTGAAGTCATCGTGCTGAAGGCCGACCCGGAAGGCTGATCTATATATGTTTGACGACCCCCTGGGGCTGCTTTATCAAAGCGGACGAAGTTTTACCAGACTTCCTCTTTGGGAACAGGCGAGACGGTATCTCATCGAACAGCTGGGCAAGGGCGTCTGGTCCGCTGGCGACATGCTGCCGAGTGAAAAGGATCTGAGCATTCAGCTCTCCATTTCCCCCGGAACCGTTCGAAGGGCCGTGGAGTCGTTGGTCGAAGACGGCATCCTGTATCGAATTCAGGGGCGGGGCACTTTCGTTCAGAGCTACAAGGCGAGCGGTTATACCAATCAGTATCACCGGTTCTTTTTCGACAAGACGAACGACATCGTGCCTTTCGACATGAGGCTCGTGAGCTACGAGCTCGTTCCGGTGACTTCCGCAGAGGCGCCGGCCCGCATTTTGAATCTGGCCTACGATCAGAAGCTGATTCATGCGCTGCGTGTCTTTTCCTGGGAAGGACGGGACGTGGGCATTTCCGAGCTGTGGCTCGACTGGAGACGCTTTGAGAAGATGACCCGGGAGAATCTCTCGCACCATACCGGCAGTCTCTATTCCTACTATGAAACGGAGCTGGGCGTGGCGATTGTCGATGCCAGAGATACCGTCAAAGCCAAGTGTTTTTCGGAGAAGCTGGCTTCACTCGGCAACTTCAGAGTCGGTGCGCCCTATCTGGAGCTGACCCGCATCGGCTATACGTACGGAGGCGTGCCGGTGGAGTACCGGCTCAGCTACTGTACGAGCGAAGATTTCCACATGACGATGTAAGTCTTCGAGAAGACAAAGGCCGCCCGAAGGCGGCCTTTGTCGTCCGTGAGGCATCGAGGCTTACTTGATGTCCTTCAGTTCCCGGCGGAGGATCTTGCCTACGGCGGTCTTCGGAAGAGCATCGACGAAAATGATCTCGCGGGGCATCTTGTAGCCCGTCAGCTGGGTGCGGCAGTACTTCTTCACGTCGTCCGCCGTCAGCGTCGGATCCTTCTTGACGATGACAGCCTTGACGGTTTCGCCGGACTTGGCGCTGGGGACGCCGACGACGCCGACTTCAAGCACGCCCGGCATCGAAGCGATGACGTTTTCAACTTCGTTCGGATAAACGTTGAAGCCGGAGACGAGAATCATGTCCTTTTTGCGGTCGGTGATCGTGATCACCCCCCGGGCGTCCATGTGACCGACGTCGCCTGTGCGAAGCCAGCCGTCGCGAAGAATGGCGGCCGTTTCTTCAGGCTTCTTCCAGTAGCCGGACATGACCTGAGGACCGCGAACGCAGATTTCACCGGTGTAGTCTTCAATCTGCGCACCGTCGGGGCAGACGCCGAGATCGCGGAAACCTTCGCCGCGGATGGTGACTTCCGTCGAGGGAATCGGCACGCCGACCGATCCGTCCCAGGGCGCGTTGGGGATGTTGCCGCAGACGCCGGGCGAACACTCGGTCAGGCCGTAGGCTTCGAGAATGTTGCTGCCGGTCTGAGCCTTCCATTTTTCAGCCACTGTCCGCTGAACCTGGGAACCGCCGCCCGCAGTCATCTTGAGACGGGTGAATTTATGCGAGCAGAACGTCTTGTTGTTGAGCATGGCGGCAAAAAGCGTGTTGACCCCGATGATGATCGAGAAGTCCCACTTGATGCATTCCTTGGCCAGGCCTTCGATGTCGCGCGGATTCGTGATGAGGACCATCGTGGCGCCGAAGGAGGTGAAGACCATCGTCGCGGTAAGCGAGAAGATGTGGTAGAGCGGAAGAGCGGTCATGGCGACTTCCTCTCCGCGTTTGAAGGTGCTTGAAATCCAGCCGCCGACCTGCTGCATGTTGGCAATCAGATTGCGGTGAGTAAGGATGGCGCCCTTGGAAACGCCGGTTGTGCCGCCGGTGTACTGAAGGAAGGCGGTGTCCGTATTGCGGATGGCGTGCGGGGTCATGCCGCGGGCGCGTCCGCGGGCGAGAGCGTCGTTGAAGCTGATGGCGCCGGGAAGCGAATAGGCCGGTACCATTTTCTTGACCTTGCGTACGACGAAGTTGACAAGGGTGCGCTTGACGAACGGGAAGAGATCGCCGACGCCGGTGACGACGATGTGGCGGCATTCCGTGCCGCCGACGGCGTTCTGAAGGGTCTTGGCAAAGTTTTCGATGATGACGATGGCTTTGGCGCCGGAGTCGGTCAGCGTCGAACGGACTTCACGCGACGTATAGAGTGGATTGATGTTGACGACGATAAAACCGGCGCGCAGACAGGCGAAGACCGCCACGACGTACTGCAGCAGATTGGGCATCATAATTGCCACTCGGTCGCCGGGCTTGAGCCCTTCGAGTCCCTGAAGATACGCAGCAAAATCCTTGGAAAGTTCAACCGTGCGGCGGTACGTCAGACCGACGCCCATGTTGGAATAGGCAACCCGGTCGGGGAACTCGTTCGCCACGGAATCAAGGACGGCGGGAATGCTGTCGAAGCAGTCGGGATTGATTTCATGGGGAACGTCGGAGGGATAGGAGGCAAACCAGGGGAAGTTCTCAGTCATGGTGCAAAACGTAGGGTCTTCCTGCCGGCATCAGTACCGGCGGATGAAAACTGGACGGCATTGTGCCGCCGAACATAACTTATAAGTTTAGCCGCCCGAACCCTGAAAAAACGAGGCAGAAAACACGACTTTGCTTTAGGGCGGAGTCGTCGGGCGGATTCTCAAAAAACACAAAGCCCTCCGTCAGGAGGGCTTTGCGTGTGAAAAAGTCTGGGAATCAGGCTTCCAGCGTCAGACAGTGGCGGGCATATTCTTCAACGGCATCCCAGTCCGTGTAGTCGATCACGGCGGTCATTTCCGTCGGTCCCTTTGTCATCTTCATGATCATCTGAATGAGCTTGGCATCGATCCAGCTCCAGTTCGGATAGTCGACCTTGCCGGCGAAGCACTTGACGTCCTTCGGGTGCCAGGGATTGCGTTCGAGGAACTTGCGGCAGTAGACATTGCCTTCAGGAGTGGCCTTTGCCGGATTGCGGGCGATGACGGTCACGCAGAAGAAGCTGTTGGGCTTGGCGTCAAGCACGGATTTCCATTTGTTCACGAACGACAGAAAGTCGTGACGGAACTTACCGTAGAGAACCGGGGCACCGGCAATGACGAGGTCGTACTGTCCCCAGTCGACACCTTCGCGGTCGGCTTCAAGCACATGCATCATGTCGGCCTGATTGCCTTCGGCGATGACGGTTTCCCAAATGCGGCGGGCAATGCGGGCCGTATGGCCGGAGCGGCTATCGTAAACGACAAGCACCTTCTTCATATTGTTTTCTCCAGAACGGTTCGCGAAGCACCGCGAACCGGAAAAATAGGACGGAAAAGGGGTTGATGCGGGCGAACCTCCGGTTGCGCCGCCGCACAGTAAGGTAATTCTAGCCGAGTCTCGGTTGTGCAATCCTTAACAACTGGTCCGAAGGGACGATTTTGCTCGTAAAAATCGGATTTCGCAGTGAAAATCGGTGCTACAATCTCGCAATTGTTAAGGCGGCAGGCGCCGTCTTATATTTTTATTCATTCAGAGCTGCCTCCGGCTTCATCCGCACGACTGCGCGGATCCAGTTTTCTACGGCGGGATGCGGCTTTCTTTTTCGGAAGACTATGGCAAAGGAAGATCTCATTGAGATGTCGGGTCAGGTGCTTGAAGTGCTCCCCGATGCTCGCTACCGCGTTAAACTCGACAACGGTCACGAACTTGTGGCCTACACCAACGGCAAGATGCGCAAGCATCACATCCGCATTCTTGCGGGCGACAAGGTTTCTCTCGAGCTTTCGCCGTACGATCTGACCAAGGGCCGCATCACCTTCCGTCACATTGAAGGCCGTCCTCCGATGGGCGCGGCTCCGCAGCGCCGCCGCTAATGTTCGGCCCGCCGACGCAACGGATATAAAAAAACCCCTCGACTTCAGAGCCGAGGGGTTTTTGCTGTGAGCGGTCAGAAAGCATCCTTGTAGAGGATGAAGAACGTAATCGTGAGGTGATAGAACACCGGTGCGGAGAAGGTGAGCGGTGCGAGACGCGCGAGGGTGCCTCGGGTCATGTAGATGTCGCTTTCGCCGGCAAGGCGCTCCGCTCCCATGCTGCGGCGAACGGCATTGATGACGAGATCGCCCATCACGCCGGAAATCACAATGGCGATGGCCATCAGCGGCGCCTGCCAGGCGCGGAACGGAGTGATCCAGAACATGGCCGCGCCGGCGAGCACGCCGCCGAAACAGCCGATCAGCGTGCCGAGCACGGTGCGGTTGACGTTGTAGGGCATGGGACGGCCGCCGCAGAACGAGCTGGCAATGCTTGCGGTGAGGTCGCTCACAAAGACCACGAGCAGGTAGAAGAGCAGCATCAGCGGACCGGACGAGTTGTAGCGGGTCAGGTCCAGCGTCGCGATGGCGGGGGCATGACTCACGCAGAAGACGCAGAGCATGATGCCCCACTGAACTTTGGCAACTCGCTCAAGGTAGCGCTCGGAATCCTTGCTGAGCGCCATGATGATGGGCAGCGCAAGAAACAGATAGGTCGGAATGAAGAGCGTCATGAAGCTCATCAGATCGAGTCCGATCAGCAGATACTGTACGGGAATCGCGATATAGAAGGCCACCACAAGCGCGTAGTGGTCAGTCGGCTTCGTGGGTGTAATCGCAATGAATTCGCGCAGAAGAAAGAAGCTGATGAGAGCAAAAAAGATGAGAAGCGTCGTCTGTCCGAGCGCGAAGGCCATCGTGAAAACGGCGATCAGCCACCAGGCCATGCGAACCCTGGCGTTGACCGCCATCAGCCGGGCCTGCTTTTCAGGGGTGGTGTTGCGGCTCAGGGCGAGTCCGGCATATACCGTGCCGATAAGAGCGAGCAGCGAGAGGCCTGCGAGCAGGATAAGGTAGGCCTCCTGAATGGTGAATCCGAGTCTCATGGTTGTGCGAGCTTAATGACAGCGTTGCGGGCGCGTTCGAGGAAGTCTTCCTTAAGATCTTCGGGCGTGTGTTCGAGAGGTGCGCCGAAACGAATCGAACAGACGGTCGGCACGGGGAGCAGGACGCCCTTGGGCATGGCGCGATGCAGGTTCTCGATGTAAACGGGAATCAGCTCAACCTGCGGAAATTCGCGCATCAGACGCCAGATGCCGGATTTGAATTCGCTCGGGAGCGGCTGCGGACGGCGGGTGCCTTCCGGGAAGATGATGAGAGAAGAGCCTTCCTGAAGCGCTTTTCTCAAGGGGTCGATCGGATTGGCGTGCTCGGTGCGCCGTCTGTCGACGAGCACGACATTAAGTTCTTCAAGCGCAATGCGGCGTCTCAGCAGACCCTTTTCCCAGTAGTCCTTGGCGGCAACGGGACGAACGAAGGGACGGAGCTGCGGCGGGAGCGAAGCCCAAATCACGATGGTGTCGAGATGACTGGTGTGATTGGCGAAGTAAATGCGCTGTTTGGACGACGGTGCGCAGCCCTGCCAATGAGGGTAGGCTCCGACCAGAAGTCTCGTGAGCCACACGATGGGCGTCATCAGCTTGAATGATTTGAACACGGTAAATTCCTGTTCGTAGAACTTTAATTCAATCAATTATAGTCTGAGGCCTACGGCACTCAGACCCCGCCTGAAAGCTCGGTCCCTCCGACGGTCAGTGCGTCGATGCGGACCGTGGGCATGCCGACGCCGACCGGAATCTGCTGACCGTCTTTGCCGCATTGCCCCGTGCCCTCGTCCAGCGCCGGATCGTTGCCGATCAGGGGAATATGTTTCAGCGCTTCGGGACCGGAGCCGGACAGCATGGCTCCTTTGACCGGGTATGTGAGTCTGCCGTTTTCGATGAGCCATGCCCGGCTCATGGCAAAAACAAACTTGCCGCTGGTAATGTCGACCTGCCCGCCGCTGAAGTTGGAGGCGTAGATGCCTTTTTTCACTGAACGGATGATGTCGTCCGGGGAGACGCTTCCCGCCTGCATGAACGTGTTTGTCATGCGCGGAAGCGGAAGCGTGGCGAAGCTCTCGCGTCTTCCGTTGCCGGTCGGCAAAGCGCCGAGTATGCGGGCGCTGGTCAGGTCGTGCATGAAGCCGGTGAGAATGCCGTCTTCAATCAAGACCGTGCGGGAGGAAGGCGTTCCCTCGTCGTCAATCGAAACGGAGCCCCGTTTGCCCGACAGCGTGCCGTCGTCAATGACGGTAACGCCGGGAGAGGCAACGCGTTTTCCCAACAGGTCGGTAAAGGCCGATGTTCCCTTTCGGATGAAGTCTCCCTCCAGACCGTGGCCGACGGCTTCATGAAGCAGAATGCCCGGCCAGCCGGGACCGAGGACGACCGGCATGATGCCGGCGGGAGCAGGTTTGGCCCTGAGGTTGTGAATTGCTTCGTCAACGGCGCTTCGGACCCAGCGGGAGACCAGTTCGTCGGTGAAGTATCCGAGTCCGGAGCGGCTGCCGCCTCCGGCGCTGGCACGCTCGCGGCGCCCGTTTTCCGTCACGATGAGGCTGATCGAGAGATAGACCATCGGTCTGACGTCACCGGTGACGCAGCCGTCGAGGCGGGCGACGAGAAAGGCATCCTTTTCGCACTGAAGCGTGACCACGACGTCCGTGACGCGGCTGTCGGCGCTTCTGGCCATGGCGTCAGTGCGTCGGATCAGATCCAGCGCCTGCGGCGTATATTCGTTGGACGCGGCGTTCTCTGTTCCGCAGACAGGCGTGTAGGTCCGCGGACCAAGGAGAGGAATCTTCCGATTCCCTTGGAAGCCGCCGGCAGCGGTGAGGGCGGCTTCCCTGAGCGAAGCCGGCGTCAGGACGTCGGTATAGGCAAGCGCGGAGGTCTCCCCGCACACCGTCCGCAGTCCGGCTCCGCGATCGATGCTGTAGCTGCCGGTTTTGACTGCGCCCTCGTCGAGAATCCAGGAGCGGGAGACCGTCTGCTGAAGATATATGTCGGCCCAGTCTGTGCCGGCAGCCGACATTCTTCCGACGAGCCTCAGCAGATAGTCGTCATCAAGTCCCGTATCGGAATAAAAAAGCGCCTGAGCGGCGGCAAGCCGCTCAAGCGACGAAAGAGAATGAGTCATGTGGGGGCCGTCAGTAGATCACCCGCGAGGAGAGCGCCGGCAGCATGTCCCGGACCGATCGGATCTGGGCCGGATCGATGTTGCCGATCACGATGCCCTGGCCGCCGGCGAGTTCGCTCAGCGTGTTGCCCCAGGGGTCGACCAGGCGGGAGTGGCCCCACGTACGGCGGCCGCATTCGTGAACGCCGCCTTGGGCTGCGGCAATCAGGAAGCACTGATTTTCGATTGCCCGCGCCGCAAGAAGGGTCGCCCAGTGGGCGCGGCCCGTGGTTTCGGTGAAGGTCGCCGGAAGCACGATCAGATCGGGCTGGCTGAGGGAGCGGAAGAGTTCGGGGAAGCGCAGATCATAGCCGAGCGAAAGACCGACCCGAAGATCAATGCCGTCCATCGTCGTCATCCTGAAACTCACCGGCGAGCGTCCCGGTTCGACGAAATAGCGTTCGTCGTAGCATTCGCTGCCGTTGCAGTAGCGGAAGAGGTGGATGCGGTCGTAACGGGCGGCGACGTTGCCGTCGGGGTCGTAGACGATGCAGGCATTGATGTAGTGCTTGCCGTCTTCAGCCTTCAGAGGAACGGAACCGGCGACTACCCAAACCCGCTGGCGCATGGCGGCAACCCGGACGGTGTCCTGAATCGGGCCGTTTTCATAAGTTTCTGCCGCCTTCAGATTGGCCTCATCGCTTCCGAGAAGAGCGAAGTGCTCGGGCAGCACCACGAGTTCGGCACCGGATTCGGCGGAGGCGGAAATGAGGTTGACGGCATCAAGAACGTTCTGCTCGGGATCCTGTCCCGAAATCATCTGGCAGGCGGAAATGCGCATGGCGTCTCAGGATAAAAAAGAAATGATGCGGGACATTGTAGCGCGAGGTCCTTTCCCGGCGTCCGAATGCCTATTCAGAGAAGGCGCTGAGATCGGAATCGGGTCTGACCCGTTCGATTTTGGTGACAACGGGATCGTCAAAGCTCCCGCTCACGGCATATTCCATTCGGAACATTTGAGACAGCTGATCCTTGAAGAGCCACTGGGTGACGAACGTGCCGATGCCGACGGCCGGATTGACCAGGGCGAGCGCAAGAGAAGGTCCGCCCGCATTGATCGAGGGAAGAATAACGGCTTTAAGATCAAGCTTTTCACGAACCAGATCGATGTCGCCCCCCATGACGACAGTCGCGGCAGATCCGAGAACGGACGACTTCGGCGTGGTATAGACGCCGTTGCGGATCGTGCCCGACATCGACATGGAGTCAAACGCGAAGCCCCGGCTCAGCACGTCCCGGAAATCCAGCGTCAGCCGCTTGAGCAGGTGCTGCATGGAAAGCAGACTGAGAAGGCGGCCTGCGCCGGGTTCGATCTGCAGCAGCTGACCCGCGCCGGTTTCTCCGGTGATGCTTCCGTTCAGTGAAGCGAAGTCGGGAGAATAGGGGGCGCCCTGCCAACTGACGGCGGCCTCCATTTTGCCGGGGGCGCCCCGCACCGCATCCTGCACGCTGAGACTGGAGAGGAGCTTCCCTGCATCCGTTACGCGGGCTGAAAGCGACAGCTCGGTCTCGCCCCGCTGTCCGGGATCCCGGCTCCAGCGTCCCCGGCCGGTCAGCGTACCGCCGGCGTTGCGAATCACCAGATCCGAGATATTCCAGATGCGGCGGACGGTGCCGGTTTGGTTGGCGGCTTTCAGTTCGACTTTGCCGATCTGTTTCTTTCCGACCTGAAGGTCGTCAATGACGAGCGAAACATCGGGCAGGTCTGCAGGCTCGGAAGGATGACTGCGGAATGTGTCGGTGAAGCTGTCCTCGGATTCTTCGGGAAGATGAAGTCGGTTGAGCTTCACGCTGAGGGATTCGGCAGTCTTTCCGTGCCGATATTCGATCTGGCCGGCAGCCTGGTCACCCGCCAGTCTCAGATGCCAGTCATCGGGATTGAAGCGCCGCAGCGTCGCATCGACGTTGCGAAAGACTTTGCTGCCCCAGCTGAGGGAGTCGATTTTGGCCTCGACGGTTGTAATGAGCTCGCGCGCCGAAGGTTGGTTCTTGGGGACGGGACGGCCGTTGATGTCGGCTAGAGAGGCTTCAATCAGCGGCTTCCATGTCGACACGCTGAAGTCTTCCGTTCTTACGGCGATGTCAAGTCCCCGGCGAATCGGGCGAAGCGGTTCCCGACCGATGCCGATAAAGCCGTTCTTCAGGATCATATGGCCGGCCCTTTCGTCAAAGCCGAGGGCCAGTTCGGCTCTGCCCGGGGACTGAACCCGGATTTCTCTGCCTGACTCGGACGGGAGGAAGCTGAAAGTTGTTTCCCAAATGTCGTCTGCGGTCTTTGCAAAAGGCGGAGGCAGCATGCTGGTGATGCCGCGAAGCGTCGTACTGCCGGTAATGCCGAGGTAGGAAGAGGTGAGACCGATTTCCGTATGGGTTTTCACGAAAGCCGATCCGGTAAGAAGCTTGGAAAAGGGAACGGTTCCCGGAAGATCAAGCAGCTTTTCAAGTTCGTCGGGCGTGGCGGTTGTTTCGACGTCGAGGCAGATTCTTCCTCGTTCTGTGGAGGAAACGACGCTCAGCGGGTGGCCGGATGCGGTGACGCCGAGGATCGGGGAGGACGTCGTGACGGATTTTTCGGTGATGTGAAGACGTCCCGTCAGGGATTCGGCCGTCGGCAGATTGAGGCCGTAGTAGAAGGAGGCTTTATTGAAGTCTGCGTCAATGGCAACCGTCGTCTTTTTCGGCGCGTCGAGCGGAACCTTCAGGTCCATCGCCACTTCGACGGGACCGCTGCCCCGGCTTTGATCGAAGGCGCCGGAGAGAAGATCGCGCAGCATGACGCCTTTATTGAGGTATCGAATTGCCTGAGAAAGATCTCCCGCGGCTTTCCCCTTCACATACAGCGTAGGCTCGGAATAGGAAGGAATGGACACTTCGACCTCGGAGGCCTTGAGGCCCATGGAACGTGCGCTTTGGCCGGTAATCCACATGCCGTTGCCTTCGAAGCGAAGGTGGGCGGAAATATTGGTCAGCAGCGGCCACTGACTTTCCGTCTTCCAGGTGCCGTTGGGATTCTTCTGGTGAGAAGGCAGAAAATCGAGCTTGCCGCCTCTGACGTCGGCTTCGATCAGGAAGAGTCCCTGCCCTTTTTCTTTGCCGTCCCAGGGGAAGGTGTGAAGCGGCCCGCGAACCGTCCAGGTGCCGTGCGAGCCTGTTCCTCCCAGAATGCCGGCCTCGAGCCAGTCAAGAACGCCGTCTCCGCAGACAATCGGGATGTAGTAGGGGACGGCTTCGGCTCGTCCGCGCTGAATTTTTCCGCCGATGTTGATCGTGCCGGCTGGACCGCCCTCGGCCGTCCAGGTGCCGCTGCCGCGTGCGGCGGCTTCACGATTCTCAGCTTCGACGGACTTGAAGCTGAGGGTCAGAACAGGCGTGAAGCGGATTTCGATCCCGGCATGCAGTTTGTCAAACTGCATGGTCGGCCTGCGGAAAATGCCGGGGAACACCAGTCTGGCGTCCCGGGAGTCGAGTTCGACGGACACGCCGCCGTTCTTTGAAAGCGGTGATACCCGACCGGAAATGTTGTGAAAGCCGGGCAGTTCCGTTTTGCCGGAACGCAGGGCGATTTTGCTGAATTCACCGGCGACCTGCCAGTTTTCAGGCGCTCTTGGATTGCCGGAAAACGACAAGCTGAAGGCCTTCAGGAGCCCCGAAGGACGATGGTTGTTGACAAAGGTTCGGGCTTCGTCGGGAAGCGGCAGCCGCGGGACGAGCGAGGCCAGCGATCCGATGTCGATTCGGGAGGCGCTGAAATGGCCTGCAAAGGGTTCGCCCGACGGGTCGGTGGACAGAGAGGCGCTGATGTCGGTCTCTCCGAGCCTCAGTCCCTGATAGGTGAGAAAGTCGAGATTGTCGACGTTGAGCGTACGACGGTGGTTGTCCCCGGGCTCTTCGCTGAAGCGAAGCCGTCCGGTCAGCCAGCGAAAGCGAAGCGGTTCGAGGTTTTGGTCGATCAGCGTGTCGAGGTTGTTGATCGCGATGTCAGCCGTCGCCGACGTGATGTGACCTTCTTTGAAGTCTGCCCAGACTTCCGCGGCGCCGACGCCGGATCGCATCAGGCGGGGAAGGCCGATGCCCCGAAGAAGCGAGGCGATGTCGGCGTGGGAAAACTTGGCGTAGGCGCTGCCTTCCCAGGTGAGCGGGTTGCCGGGCTTGGAAAACAGATGTTTTTTGACGTTGGCACGGACGCAGAAGTATTCATCCTGTTCCTGATGCAGAACGGTGCGTCCTTCAACTGCGGCCTTCCAGTCAAGCAGATCCTTGGAGAGAACGGCTCCCGCATGGGTAATGACGACAGGGCGGGCGTTTTTTCTTCGTTCGTCTATATAAGTAATGGTGCCGTCGATGAGTTCAAGCCGATGCTGGGCAAGAAACCAGGAGAGGAGGCGGCTTTCAAAGGCAGTATCCGCACTGACCGGCAGCCCTTCGGCCGCATTGTCCGTCAGTTCGACGACCACGCCGGCAATATCGAATTTGGTTTCGCTCAGACGCCTGATCGTCAGTTTCGGTGTTTTGACGGAGAGCAGCTGAAATCGAGGTTCCAGATGCCAGAGGGAGGTCCAGGAGATGCGTGCCTCGACTTTGGGAAGAACCAGTGAAACCGGTCCGCCGGGTCTTGCCAGCTCGACGTTCTCGAGCATGACGGTCGGCCAGAGATAGCGGAAATCAGCGGAGAAATGCGATGCGCGGACATCGATGCCTGCCGCTTTGGAGACAAGCTCGACGATATCTTCGCGAAAGCTGTCCACCTGCGTCGTAAAGAACCAGCGGGCGCCGAGGATGACAAAGCAAAGTGCGAAATAGAAAACGAGAATCGTTTTGAAAAACCAGTGCAGCCGGAAGGAACGGCCGGCAGAGCCATTGCCGTGATCTTCATAGGAGATGGAACGGCGTCGGAAAAAGTTTTTCATCGAAACGAAGGAAGGAAAAAGGTGCGCGGGCGTTTGGCTCAAGTTTAGTCACGACGGATACAGATCGGCAAATGCAGTTTTTATATTCAGGCATTGCTCGTAAGTGCGCCGGTAACCGGGCACCCGCTGCCGGACGGCCTGTGTCTCGCCGTGTTGTCGACTTAAGGAATCACGACAGGGCGTCAGGAGATCCCGACGGCGGAATGCGGCGCCGCGGACGAAAGTCTTGTTTCTTCGGCATTTGGATACAATGGCTGTTGTAGCGCCCTCAGGAAAGGGCGCCCACGCTTTGGAGACATCACATGAGCTGCCAGTCCGCTGCGGACGTCATCCGCCTCTCCCCCTTTGTTCAGAGATCGCTGTCCGCGATGAATCCGGGAGCGGACGACTCGTTGAAGGAAGCGGCATATGAAGCATTGCTGAAGGAGCCCTTCACGCGTGAGGAGATCGATGCAGAACTGAAAAGCGTCTGCGATACGGCGGCGCTTCGGCTGAAGCTGCGCGAAATGCGCCGCCGGATCATCCTCAGTCTGATCGGCAGAAATGCGACCGGCGTGATTGGTTATGACGAGGTCGTCCGGGTGATGAGCGATTTTGCCGAGGCGGCGATTTCAAAAACCGTCACGCTCAATGCGCGGGAACTCGCCGAACGATGCGGCGTGCCCTTCGGTCAGTCCGGTACGCCGCAGGACCTGCTGGTGGTCGGCATGGGCAAGCTCGGCGGGCGCGAACTCAATGTGTCATCCGATATCGATCTGATTTTTCTCTACGATGAGGTCGGCGAAACACGCACGACGCCCGAGTTCCCGAATGCCAGGCGCACGCTGACCAATCAGGAGTTTTATGAGCGTCTCGCACGAAGGATTATTCCTGCGCTCAACGACATCGAGGGGCCGGGTTTTGTTTTCCGTGTGGACATGAGGCTTCGCCCGAACGGCGACTCGGGCCCCATTGTCTGCTCGACCGACATGCTCGAAGAGTACCTCTATACGCAGGGGCGCGACTGGGAACGATTTGCATGGCTTAAGGGCCGCATCGTCAATGAGGCTGTCTTCGCGCCTGCCGAGGTGTTTGCTCAGCAGAAAAAGAATGTGGAGTCTCTGGTCAGACCGTTCGTCTTCAGAAAGTATCTGGACTTCGGCGCCATTTCCTCGCTGACCAAACTTCATGAAATGATCCGTGCGGAAACCGCCCGGCGGGAACTGGCCCGGGGCGGGACCTGCATCAACGTGAAGCTCGGCCGGGGAGGCATCCGGGAGATTGAATTTCTGACGCAGACCCTGCAGGTCATTCGAGGCGGCAGGGATCCTGCTCTTCGCGGCAGGGAAACGCTTCCGATGCTGACGGCCCTCGCTGCGGACAATGTCATTTCCGAAGAAATGGCGGGGCGTCTGCGTGAGTACTACGTGTATCTCAGAAACGTCGAACATGCCATTCAGTACGTCAACGACGAGCAGACGCAGCGTCTTCCTCGTGAAGGCGAAGGACTCAGCGCCGTCGCGGGACTTCTCGGCATGGCGCCCGAGGAGTTGTGGGAGAAGACGGAGCGTGTCCGTGAGTACGTGGCAGCGTCCTTCGACAGCGTATTTCAGGTCAAGGAGCCGGATGTTTCCCGGGGAGACTGGCCGGCCGGCTGGGAAACGGGAACCTCGACGGCGTCGGCGGCGCTTGCGTCCAAGCTGCAGTCTCTCGGGTACGGGGAGGATGTCGACGAACTCGTCAGCCGCATCATGCGTCTGGCCTCAGGCCGTTCCGGCCGCAGCATGTCCGATGCCGCCCGGGTCCGTCTGCAGAAGCTGATTCCCGTGATTGCAGAGAAGTGTCCGGAGTGGCAGCGGTCGGACGGGCCGCGCGTGGTGCCGATTTCCGAGATCTTTTCCCGTTATCTGAAACTGCTTGAAGCGATTGCAGGACGTTCGACCTACGTTGCTCTGCTCTCCCAGTATCCGAAGGCGGCAGCCCGCGTCGGCCGCGTTCTTGCCGCCAGCCGATGGAGCGCGGACTACATCGTCCGTCATCCGATTATTCTCGATGAGCTCGTCGACGGCCGGATCCGGGAGATGGACGACTTCACGCCGGTCGACTGGAGTGACTGGACCGACAGACTTCACCGGGCGCTTGCCGAAGCCGAAGGCGATCAGGAACGGCAGATGAATACGCTCAGAGATGCCCACCATGCGGCGGTGTTTCAGCTGCTGATCGCCGATCTGGACGGTCGTTTTACCGTGGAGCGTCTGGCGGACCACCTGTCTGCGCTGGCCGATGCCGTTCTGAGCGAAGTGATAGAACTGGCTTGGGAGAGCCTCGCAAGGAAGCACTGCGATCGGCCGAAATTCGCCGTCGTGGGCTACGGGAAGCTCGGCGGGAAGGAGCTCGGATACGACAGCGATCTTGACCTCGTCTTTATTTATGACGATCCTGACCAGGAGGCGGACCTGGTCTACAACCGGCTCGTACGCCGCATGATGAGCTGGCTGACGCTTCAGACGTCATCGGGCAAGCTCTTTGACGTCGATCTGAGACTGCGCCCGAACGGGGAAAGCGGACTCGTAGTGACGCCTTTTGAAATGTTCCGCCGATATCAGCGCAACGCCGACGGCAACGGTGCGTGGTTCTGGGAACATCAGGCGCTGACCCGGGCGCGCTTTGTGGCGGGCGACAGCGATCTCGGAAGACGCTTTGAAGAGGAACGGCGACAGATTCTGATGCTGCCGCGTTCGGCTGATGAGGCGCGTTCGAGCGTTCTCGACATGCGCAGAAAGATGCTCGACGGTCATCCGAACCCGACCAAGCTCTTCAACATCAAACACGATCGGGGCGGCATGGTCGACGTCGAGTTCGTGGTTCAGTATCTGGTGCTCTCCGCATCGGGTACGCATCCCGAGCTCGTCAACAATTTCGGCAATATTCTTTTGCTGGAAATCGCAGCCCGGCTCGGTCTGATTGATGCCGAACTGACGCCGCAGGCTGTCAGGGCATATCGCCGTTATCGGGCTCTGCAGCATGAAATCCGTCTCAACGGCGGAGAGGGCGTACCGGTTCGGGTGCCGGCCGAGATGGTTGAGACAGAACGCCGGGCGGTGCTTGCTCTTTGGCAGTCGGTCTTCGGCACCGACGGACCCCGAAGAGGCGAATGATCCGACGAACGAATGCGGGAGAGGCGTTTCGGGATTAAACTCGAGAGCTGTTTCTGTTCTGAAGCGGAGAGTGACATGCCGATTTCGGTGTCTGATTACGTTGCGCCCTCATGGTGTCCGGGGGGACATCTGCAGACGGTTCTCCCCGCGCGCTTCATGCCGAGGCCCCGCATCAGCTACCGCCGGGAAAAAGTCGAAATGCCCGACGGCGACTTCATGCTTTGGGATTGGTCCGAACCCGAACCGCTGAGGGCGGGTGCACCTGTGCTGGTGCATTTCCACGGTCTGGAAGGCTCGAGCCGCAGTCATTATGCGGAAGCGCTGATGGCCAAATGCGCCGAGCGCGGGTGGCGCGGCGTCGTCGCGCATTTCAGAAGCTGCGGCGGCGAACTCAACCGCCTGCCGAGAGCCTATTTCGCCGGGGACAGCAGCGATTGCGAATGGGTGCTTAAAAGCGTTCACGAACGATTTCCGGATGCGCCGCTTTACGCGGTCGGCGTCAGTCTCGGCGCGAATCAGCTGGCGAAGTATCTGGGAGATCGGGGAACGGATGCGGCATTCGTGCGGGCGGCCGTTGCCATCGGCGCGCCGCTCGATTTGGTTGCCGGCAGCGAGCGCGTGAGCAAGGGCGTGAACGTGCTTTACGCCGATATGTTTCTCGCAACGCTCAAGCCCAAGCTTGAGGAAAAAGCCAGGCGCTTTCCGAATCTGATCGACAGAGAAGCTGTCAGACGCTGCAAAACCATGTATGATTTTGACGCCATGTACACGGCGCCGATGCACGGATTTCCCTCCGCAATGGCGTACTGGCAGCGCTGCTCCTGCAAGCCCGTTCTTCCGGATGTCAGGGTTCCGCTTCTGCTTCTCAATGCGAAAAACGATCCCTTCCTCCCTGCCTGGGCGCTTCCGTCTGCCTCAGAGATGAGTCCCTGGGTCACGGGCGAATTCCCCGAGGAGGGCGGTCATATCGGCTTCCCGCAGGGAAGTGCGCCGGGCAATATCCGCTATCTGCCCGACCGTGTCATGCGTTTTTTCGACACCGGCAGCTGATACCGTCTGCAGAGGTGTCCGTACACCAACCGCTTTTTCGGTTGCGCCGGCTTTTCGTCCGGTTGCGCCAAGGAGTCCGCCATGCAAACTCTCCAGCGCCGCGCTGTCGGCTATGTGAGTCTGATTCTTTTTATCCTGACGATCCCGGTCGGCAACTGGGTCGTCATGAATGTCGGCCTGGTCTGTCCTCCCGACGGCCCCTGTCTGATCCCCGTCTGGCCCGGCATCATGTCGCCTTCGGCGGTGCTCCTCGCCGGTCTTGCCCTGATTCTTCGCGATGCGGTTCAAAGTCTTATCGGCAAGGGCTGGACGATCGCGGCCATTGCGGCGGGCGCCTTCATTTCCGGATGGCTTTCCGAGCCGGCGATCGTGCTCGGATCGACCTGCGCATTCCTGTTCTCCGAATTGGCGGACTTCGCCGTCTATACGCCGCTGCGCGAACGTCATCTTTCCGCCGCCATCATCCTTTCCGGTCTGGCGGGTTCGATCGTCGATTCGGTGATTTTCCTCTCCTTGGCGTTCGGATCCCTTGACTTCGTCGTCGGACAGGTCATCGGGAAGTTCTGGATGAGTCTGATCGCCGGCGCCATGATTCTGGCCTGGCGCCGCCGAGGCGCGTTTTCGGACCGCATGCGCACGGCGTAAGCGGCAAGCGTGACTTAAGAATATCCATGCAGAATCGGACTGATTCTCAGTGACTGATTTTTCTCCGAGCATGGATAAGCAACGCAAAACGGCCGTTCTTCTGATTAATACGGGTAGCCCCGACGCCCCCGCCGAGGCGCCCGTGCGCGCTTATCTGGCTGAATTTCTCGGCGACAGACGAATCGTCGAACTTCCCCGCTGGAAGTGGTGGCCGATTCTTCACGGCATTATTCTCCGCACGCGTCCGGCGAAGTCCGCCCGCCGCTATCAGGGAGT
>JAXEEN010000020.1:0-11256 GCA_034104065.1 Sutterella sp. | reverse complement strand
GCCTGATGACCATAGAGAAGCGGTCCCACTCCTTCCCATTCCGAACAGGACAGTGAAACGCTTTATCGCCGATGATAGTTGGTTGTATTTCCAGTGAAAGTAGGACATCGTCAGGCTCACCATTGAGAACCCCCGGTACCGAAAGGTGCCGGGGGTTTTCGCATATGCGTTACCTGCGAATTCCGGCCTCCGTCATCTAACTCCAATGCAAATCATTGTTTGAAAAGCGATTTCAATATTTCAGAACGCTTCGGGATCCATTTGAAGTGTTCCGATGCGAAAGCTGAAAGGTGATGAATAGCGGATAGATCCGTAGTGATGATCATTTGGCGACACAATAAAAGACGGATGAAGAAGATTTTTTACGAAACTTTTCCGCACACTATCCGATTAGATTTAAATGCTGTAGAATCAGCAGTATTCACATACTGAAGCGAAAGCAACGCTTCATTCACGGAGATACAAAAATGGTTGACGTCAAGAGCGAACTTCAGGAACTTGAAGCGCTGCAGCAGCAGGTGAACAACCGCCGCAAGGCTCTTCGTTCCGATGCCATCAAAGAAGCCCAGCAGATTATCGATCAGTTTGAACTGGTTTCCTCGGATTTCCGCTTCAGCGACATCGAAGCAGCCCGCAAGGCCAAGCGCGCCCCCGTGCTTCCGAAGTACAAGGGCCCGAACGGCGAACTCTGGACCGGCCGCGGCCGAACGCCGAAGTGGGCCGAACGCGTGATGGATTCGGGCGAGGACATCAGGAACTACCTCATCAACAAGCCCTCCGCTGAATAAACGGTTATCGAGCTGACTGTCAATTAAAAAAGCTGTTTTCCGAATTGGATCGGAAAACAGCTTTTTCATTTGAAGAGCCGTCGGCCGGCGAATCCGTCGGTCGGACGGGCAGGGGCTCAGCGGATGATCAGGAGCGGCACGTCGCTTTCCGCTGCGATCTTGGCGGCCACCGAACCGAGAAGAAGGGTCTTGACGTTGCCGTAGCCGTGGGAACCCATGATGAGCAGGTCGATTTCGGTCTGATCGACGTATTTGGCCACGGCCGAGCCGGGGTTGCCGGTGAGGGCGATTCTCTTCGGGAGGATGCCCGCCTTCTGAAGTTCGGCCTGAGCGGCGGCGGTCTGTTTTTCAAAATCCTCTTCAGGCGACTGACTGGATCCGACGTGAATGAGATGCCATTCCGCAGCCTGTCCGTAGATCTGACGGTTGCCGACGGCATGACGCACGGCGCGCAGACTGATGTCGGAGCCGTCGCAGGCGAGGCCGATGCGAAGCGGACGGCCGACCGCGGGTACGCGGTCGCGCAGAATCAGGACGGGCACCTTCGTTCTGGCGAGGATGCCGCGCGAGACGGAACCGAAGAGCAGACCGGTAAACGCACGCTGGCCGCGAGCGCCCATGATGATGAGATCGGGTTGGAAGACCTCGGCTTCGGCGGCCACCGCGTCGATCGGATCCCCGAAAAGCACCTTGTAGACGGGCTCAAAGTCGTCGGCTTTCTGCGCGTCGTCGAGCTGACGTCTGACCGTTTCCGATTCTTCGCCGTAGTATTGGGCGACGGCTTCCCTGCCGAGATAGTTTTCAATGCTGGGCGGAAGACGCTTCTGAACGTTGACGAGCTCGACGTTGTCGCCGCGGCCGATCACGTGCCTTTCGGCGAGAAACTTCACCGCATTGATGCTTTGGGCACTGCCGTCGACGGGGACGAGAAAACGCATAAAACCTCCTTCCGGACACATCCGGCGGGTAGGCCGGATGTACCGTTATTTATTCTGCTGATTCAACTTTACCGCAAACGCCCGTCGAACTGTGCTGATCGGAGGATGCGGATATACATTGATTGACCTAGGTAAAAACCCGTAATCTTTTACTGATTTGAGGAAAACTCATCAGTCCGCGTCCGGCCGGCATTCTTTAGACTGTCTGACAGCGTCATCTCGGGAGGTCCGCCTTGTATCGTCAGCTCGCCAAAGTTCTGTTTGTGATGATCATCATGCACGCGTCGACGACGGGGATGAGATTTACGGCAACGCTTGATGCGCTTAAGCACGGCGGTTCGTCCTTCGAAGTGGGGGCCATGCTGTCGATGGTGGCGCTGGTGCCGGCCTTTTTTGCGCTTTCCGCCGGGCGCTGGCTCGATCGCGTCGGGCCTCGGGTGCCGATCTTTCTCGGCCTTTTCTGCGTGCTCTGCGCCGGCGTCGAAACCGTGCTTCTGCCGACCGACCGCGTCGGTCTTGCGCCGCTCTTTGCCGCCTGTCTGCTCGTCGGCGTCGCCTTCATGCTGAGCAACACCGTCGTGCAGCGTCTGACGGGCGACGTTGTGCCGCCCGAAAAGCGCACGACCGCCTTTTCGATCATGGCGATGACCGCTTCGGCAAGCGGCGTGCTTACGCCCGTCGTCACGGGCTATGCCATCGAGCATGCCGGGTTTTCGGTCTTCTACGCCTGGTGCGTCGGTGCGGCCGTGCTGACGGCGCTGCTTCTTCTGACGCCCGCCTTTCGGGCCGTATTTCCGAAGGAGGCCGCAAGGCGCGGCGCGAAGGCGACAAAGCAGGGGAGCGCGAAGGACTTTCTGGTCCTCGCGGGCATGCGCAACGTGCTTTTCGTCTCGGTCATGATTTCGGTCGCCTGGGAAGTGGGCAACCTCCTCATTCCCGTCTACTGCGCGGCGGTCGGCCGGTCGCCTTCGGAAATCGGCTGGATTCTCGGCAGCTTTGCCGCCGCCACGTTTGCTGTGAGGCTTCTCATGCCGGTCTTTCTGCGCTTCCTTCGCGACTGGCAGCTCATTACCTGCACGCTTTTCGTGGGCGGCGCGGCCTTCGCGGTGTTTCCGTTCTTCTCGGAGCTCGTCCCGCTCATGGCGACGGCGTTCCTCCTCGGCATGGGACTCGGCGCGTCGTTTCCCAACATTCTCTCGCTCATGTACCGGCTGTCGCCTTCGGGGAGAATCGGCGAAGCCATCGGGCTGCGCCTGATGCTGATGAATCTTTCCAAGGCGAGCTTTCCGGTTCTGATGGGCGCGCTCGGCGCGGCCATCGGCGCAGGCACGGCATTGTGGGGACTGGCCGTTTTTCTGGGGCTCGGCGGGCTCTATGCGGTCCGCTCCTCGCGTGAAGTCGCCGAAGCCTGCCGGGCCGCGCCTTCAAGTCCGCACACGTCCTGAACTACTTCGTTCGGCCGGTCCGGCCGATGTAGCGGCCCGATGCGTCGTAGCGACGGCCGTCGGGCGTTTCCCTGCCGACGCAGCGTCCCGAGCCGTCGTATTCCCGGCCCGTCTTCGGATCCGTGCGGCCCGTATAGCGGCCGCCGGCGTCGTATTCGCGTCCGGTCGCAGGATCGATTCTGCCGGTGTAGCGCCCCGATCCGTCGTACTCGCGCCCGCTTTTCGGGTCCCGTCTGCCGAGATAGCGTCCGCTTTGATCGTACATGCGGCCGTCTTCCGTCATGCGTCCCTGATAGCGTCCGCTCCGATCGTAGACGCGGCCGGGACGCGTGAAGTCCGCGGGGAAGGCCGGCAGGGCGCAGATGAGCAGCAGGGCTGCGGCAAGACGTCGTCTCAGCATCGAGAATTCTCCGAGAGCGGTGGTGTTTCCCAAGCATAGGACGGATGACCGCCGTCTGCACGGCATGTCCTCCGAACGCCGGATCCGGGATCCGTTGGCGCGAAGACCTGTTCTGCAGCGGATCTCAGGCGGGAAGCGCTGCACGAAGGGTTAATTGGACACAAAATGACACAGATCTTGAAGTGAGCAAACGTTCAGTGGTGGTAATTTGCGCGATGATAACATCATCGGAAGACCAACAGGGAGGAGTAGCCATGCAGGTGAGAAAACAGATTCTGGCGGCGGCAGGCGCACTGCTGATCGCGGCCGCCTCGGCGGCGCCCGCGTCGGCTTCGCCTTATCAGCTCGACGAGCTGCTGGCGGGCGTCTCGGATCCGATGGCCCAGGACTACATCGTCGACCACTGGCGCGAAGGCTGGCACGACGGCCGGGACTGGTGGGTGAACGGGCTTCGCTACACGCCCTCGCAGTACCGCAATCTGCTGATCGCCCGCAGCGCGGGCGCACTGGCGCCTCCGGGGGCCGATCTGCGCACGGACCCGCTCCCCGATCCGCTTCCGGCGGTGACGCCGCCCGATCCCGAACCGGTCGAGACGCAGTACATCTACCGCACGGTGCCCGTCTATACGGCGCCGTCCCCGTCCTACACGGATTCGCCCGTCTGGCGCGACACCTGGCGTGATCCGCTGATTTATCTCGGCATCGGCGGTCTGATCGGCTGGAGTCTGCATCACGATCACCGCGACCGCGGACCGAAGTATCACGGCGGTCATCGTCCGCCTCCGCCGCCCGCCGCACCGCCTCGCGGCGGACACGGTCCCCGCCGCTGAGCGGGCCGTTCCGAACGGGCATGAAAAACCGGCGGCCGGATGTCTCCGAGCCGCCGGTTTTGTTGCATCTCAGACGGAAAATGCCCTCAGTCGGCGCCGCCTTCGTGAGCCGGCTCCGCCTCGGCCGCGCAGGTCTGCGGGGCGGCGGCTTCCTCGAGCGGCTCCTTGCGGATGTCGGAAATGCCGGCGCGATCGCTCCAGACGGCGAACCAGCCGGCGAGAAGCGGCGAATCCTCGATCTTGACGGTAAGCCGGAAGCGGCTGTCGTCGAGCCTTTCGATGTTCTGCGAGCGGTTGAAGGGGGTTTCCTTCAGAATCTGCGCCGTGACGGGATTCGTAAAGTCGAAGGAGAGGCAGATTCTCGCGCCGTCGCCGTCGGTGTAGTTGAAGTGACGCGACTTGATGTAGGCGTCGAGACTGAAGTCCTTCGGACGTTCCGCCGGAAAGTCCGTGCGGGTGGTCTGCGTGATGCGGTGCAGCGCCAGATGGCGTACGTTGTCGTAGCCCTCGAAGCGGCAGACGAGATAAAAGCGGACGTCCTGCTGCACGAGACCGAGCGGCGAGACGAGCGCGCTCAGCGTGCGTCCCGATGAATTCCGGTACTGGATTTCAAGCTTGGTTTCATGAAAGAGCGATTCGCTGACGTCGTCGAAGCACTTCTGCTTGATGGTCGGCGGCAGCACCGGGAGGGTGCTCGAGACGACGGCCACTTTCTTGAGCCAGGACTGTTCGCGCTTGGTCGCGCCGGCTTCGCTCATGTTCAGCTGAGCGGCCTCGAAAAGCGGTGAAAGCGAACGGGTGAGGGCGGCGGGCATCAGGTAGCGCATATGCTCTTCGGCGAGCCGCATCAGCAGGCTTTCGTGAGCCGACATCTGGGTGGAAAGAAACTTTCCGCCTTTCGGCGACTGACGAAAGCCGTAGGGACGCGTGCGCGTGTCGCACTCGACGCCGAGCATTTCGGTTTCACAGATGGCCTTCATGTAGCGCTGCAGCGTGCGGGTTTCGATGTTTTTTCCTGCTGCAGCCATCCCGGCCTGAATTTCCTGAATCGTCGTATGACGGTTGCGGGGAATCCGGCGCAGGATTTCAAGAAGCGTGAACGCTTCGGTGAGGGAAGTAGTTTTGCGAGCCATAAAAAAGCTATTCCTTCATTGAAAAACCTGCCGGTGTCCTGCCGGCGGGGGCCTTAAGTCGGCAGACCCAGCCACTTGATGAAGAAGCTGTCGAGAATGTCTTCCGGGATCTCCGGTTCGGCGCCGACGGGCGGCTGAGTCTGCGTGAGCGTGCTTTCGATCAGGCTGAGCACGCCCGGGAAAAGCTGTTTGGGGCCTTTTTCACCTTCGCCGGCGGCCTGCTTGATGGTGAGCAGGGTTTCGATCTCGGCGCGAAGCGATTCGTCCGTGATGAGCGATTCGACGAGCTCTTCAAACACGACGGGAGGAATCGTGCCCCGGGTTTCGACCCAGCGCATGGCGAGAAGCGCCTGAACGATGTAGAGAAAGCGCTTGTAGAGGACGGTTTCGTGCCCGAGCAGATAGGCGTTGACGTGCGCCTGGGCCATCGAACGGTAGGCCCAGTAGAGTTTCGGCAGCGGCGAGCCGTGATCGAGCAGACGGCGGATCTCGGTGAGAAAAAGCGGATGATTGCGGTAGACGATGGGCGAGTAGAGCCACTGAACGAGCGAAGCGTTGCCCTTTCGAAGGAGCACGAGCGCCTTGCGAAGATCCCAGCCGGTAATGTCCCAGACGCCGTCCTGAGGTTCGTTGATCACGTCCTTCGGGGCCGTGAGCTTCAGATAGCTGCGGTACGGAGACACGTAGATGAAGCGGACGTCGTAGTCCGAGTCCGGGGACGGGAATCCCCAGCTGCGGCTGCCGGCTTCGCAGGCATAAAGAATGCGCACGCCGTAGGCGGCCTCAATGCGCCTCAGCCTTGATTTCGCTTCGTCAAAGATCTCTTCAGAAAGCTGTCCCATCAGTCAGTTACCTCCTGATCGAACGATAACTTGTTTTTTCAATTCCTGCCACACCGCCTCGGGCGGCAGAGGCCGCAGCGGAAGCTCCGCAGGATCCGACAGGCGTTTCGAAGGACATCGGATTGTTGTCGGGATCGTACAGGGGCGGCCGGGCGGCCTCCCGGTTGCGCGGACTCAGCCGGCCTTCGCGTCCGGGAGCACGTTCGAGCCGTCGAAATGCGGAATGAACTTGGCGTCGTCGGTCCTGCCCGTCTGCATGAAGCCGCGCGTGATGCCGATCGCCTGTGCGTGGCGCACCACCTTCTGGTATTCGAGCGTGGTGAGCGGCCGGTTGATTTCGGGATGCCGGCAGGCTTTGAAGAGCGGCATGTACTGATTCATCACCGAAATCAGAATGTCGTCGCCGAAGGTTCCGTGAAGCCAGTCGAGACATCGGCAGCTGTCGCGCCACTGCCAGGGAAGCACCAGATGGCGTACCAGAAGGCCCCGGGTCATGAGGCCCGCTTCGTTCAGCCGCACGGGGCCCGTCATCGCGAACATGGCCTTGATCGCCCGGGAGGCGTACTCGAAATAATGCGGCACGCCCGAATACTTCGCGCCGAGCCGGCTGTCGAAGTACTTGAGGTCGGGCATGAAGATGTCGACGAGCCCTTCGAGTTCGGCGAGCGTTTCCGGGAGTTCGTAGGCGTTGGAATTCCAGGCGACCGGCAGGGCGAGACCGTCCCGGCGGGCCAGTCTGAGCGCTTCGGCGATGTCCTCGGTGTAGTGGCCCGGCGTGACGAGCTCGATCATCGAAGCGCCCCGTTCGGCCTGTTCCAGAAAAATCTCCGCCAGCCGTCCGACGTCCACCGTCATCCCGCGGCCTTCGGCGCTGATTTCCCAGTTCTGGCAGAAGCAGCAGCGAAGGTTGCAGTGGGAGAAGAAGACGGTGCCGGCGCCTTTGGCGCCCGCAATGCAGGGCTCCTCCCAGGGATGCAGACTGACGAGTGCGATGTCGATTCCGCCGCCCGCCCGGCAGATGCTCCGCTTCATGCCGGCCGGTTCGGTGCGGTCGGCATTGCAGCGTCTCGGACAAAGATTACAGGGCTGTTGCATGACGGGTCGGGTCGGAAAAAAGAGTGGCGGTCCGGGCGGACCGCCGATCGGGAGAAAAATTCTAGAACTGCGGCAATTTCACTGCAAGAGCGGGAGCGGGCCCGGATGAAGCGTTTATGCCGGACGTCAAAAAGCCGCCCGCGGCGGACGCGGACGGCTTCGGAAACGCTCAGGCGCCGGTGCGGGACGCGCTCACACCCAGCCCTTTTCGCGGAACGCCTCGAGGCGCTTCACGAACCAGCGCATGTCGTCGGGAGAGCCGAGCGAGATGCGTACAAACGTATCGGCGGGCGGGAAGGGACGGCCGACGTAGATATGTTCGTCGGCCATGTGCTTCACGAAGGGCGCAATCGGCCGGCCGAGATCCGCAAAGACGAAGTTCGTCTGACTGTCGAGGTGCGCAATGCCGAGCCGCTCGAGCCCCTCGCAGAGAATGCGGCGGGATTCGAAAATCACGGCGCGGCTTTCGCGCTGGAAGTCCGGGTCTTCGATTTCGGCCAGGGCGGCGGCGACCGTCGCCGAACTGATGCAGGTCTTCATCATGGCGTCGTAGGCGACGCGGTCGCGCATCAGGCGCATGGTGTCGGGATGCGCGTAGTTGAAGCCGAGGCGCATGCCGGCCATGGCGAAGAACTTCGAGAAGGTCTTCAGAATGACGAGATTGCGCACGCCTTGGGCGACGAGCGGCGCCATCGAGCGCCAGGACGGGTCCGTGACGAACTCCGAATAGGCTTCGTCGACCAGGAAGGCCGTCGACGGGCGTTCCTCGCGGATCCACGCCTCGAGTTTGGCGCAGTCGGCGATGGTCGACGTCGGATTGTTCGGATTGACGAAATAGACGATCGAGGGACCGTACCATTCCTCGACGGCCCTGCGCATGCCGTCGATGTCGATCTTCCAGCCGGGCAGCATAGGCACGCGGGTGATGGTCATGCCGTTGCGTCCGGCGCTGTCCGCGCCCGTGCCGTAGGTGAGCTCGGGAATCACGAACTGGACGCGGGGACCGGCGAAGGCTTCGACGGCCGCGCGGATGCCTTCGGAGGATCCGTGAGTGAGAAGAACATTGTCCGCGGTGCCGCCCATATAGCGGCCGACGGCGCCCTGCAGACGCACGATGCCGGGGAAATCGTAGCGGGAGCCCTTCATGACGGCCTCAGCCGCCGCCAGTCGGGCGCGTTCGCTCATGCCGAAGGGATTTTCGTTGTAGCAGACCATCATGGGACGGTCTGCGCTCGGAGCTCGCCATGCCGCCCAATCCCTGGCTGCTGCAGCGGCCGCGGCGATTTCAGAGGAAGTCGTGACGTGGCTGCTCGGATTCGGACATTGAGTGGACATGGACATGATTGTCTCCGTAGATGCTAAGAGGCCGGCCTCACCAAAGGACCGGAAGGAAAATCTTCGACATAAATTGACTCGCTGAAAACGGTCGGTAATGATCGGATCCTAGGGAAAGACGCGGAAAAGCGCAAGTGGGCTCCTCTTTGCTGATGTTTCTTGAGAGGAACAATCGTCCTTGTCAGGACTTCTGCGGAACGCACGCCGGCGGTGCGCGGCGGCAAGGCAAACGCCTGGGAGAGTAGGAACAGGGGTTCGAGGGCGCGTGCCCCGAAACAGGGTGCTCCGAGAGCGGCTAAGGCGAAAAGTGTAGGTGAAATTCCTGTAAAAGCCGGCTGCGCGGAGCCCTTGCCGGAACCGGTCTCGGTTCGGGCAGGCTCGGGACCGCCGACCGCCCGACCGGTCACGGCCGGGCCGGTTTCAGTCCGAGCAGAAGCATCAGCGCGGAAACAGCGATGCCGGCGAAAAGCGGATCGAACGGCAGCACGCCGGCGACATTGAAGACGACGACCGTCAGGGAGCCGAGAAGCACCGACGCGGCGGCGAAGGCCGGCCGCACGTCGCGCCCGCTCCAGAGCGCCAGGCAGAGCGGCGCGATGACGCCGCCGCCCCGCAGCGCCATGGAGAGGAAGGCGTAGATCAGGATCGTCTCGTTGTCCGTCATCAGACAGAGGGAGGCCGCGCTCAGAAGAATGGCGGCAATCAGAAGCCGGGTGAGGGCGGCGGACTGCGTTCGGGACGGTTCCTTCTTCAGAAGCGGTCGGATGACGTCCTGCCGGATCACCGTGGCGACGCCGAGGGAGAGGCCGGCGCCGGTGCCGACGACGCTGATGAAGAGCGACCCGAGAATGATGCCCGCGAACACGTCGGGGAACTGCAGCAGAATGAACTGCGTCAGCGCGGTCTTGTCGGCGATCTCCGGATGACGGGCCCTCATCCAGAGACCGACCAGAATGCCGCAGGCGCCGAGAATCGGAAGCAGCAGCGAACTGACGGCGAGTCCCTTCTTCGCCGCGGCGTCGCTTTCGGCCTGAATGACGGCCTGGGCATAAATCTGCGTGCTCGCCAGGCCGGCGACGAGCGAGAAGCAGGCGCCGAGATCGGTGCCGATCCCGCGGCCGAAGAGATCCAGAAACGGAATCGCCTCCGAGCCGTCGATTGCTCGGACCATGCCGGCGACGTTCAGAGGACCGCCGCACGAGCCGAGGACGATGGCGCCGCAGGCCAGCATGGCCGAAAAGATGAGCACGAGCTTCAGAAGGCCGACCAGGCCCGCGCCGCGGTTGCCGCCGAAAAAGACGTAGCCGATCATCATCAGCATGGCGAAGAGGGTCTCGGCCGTGCGCGACATGCCCGGCGCGATGACCGCAAGCACCGAGGTGGCGCTGATGATCTGAACGAGGATGTTGATGTAGGTGCCGAGACTGTTGAGCAGCGTCGCCGAGAGACCGGCGGACTGACCGTAGCGGCCGATCAGAATGCCCAGGATGGTGGGCGAACCGGCTCTTCGCAGCGGGCCGGCCATGGTGAGCGCCAGAAAGAGACAGCCGACGGCGCCGCCCAGGCTGAACCACCAGGCCGAAAGCCCCAGACGAAAGGCGAGCTGCGCCGTGCCGACGGTGCAGGAGCCGCCGATGAAGGTTCCCAGAATCAGTCCGGTGACGAGGCCTGCGGAAAGCTTTTCACTTTTATGGGGCCGGCGGCCGGCAAGAACGGCGGCGCAGACGAAGAGCTGGAGACTGAGGAAGAGCCCGAGGATCAGCATATGCGGTCGTCTCTTTGAGGATGGTTGCACTTATTTTACGGGGACTTCCTTCTTCGGATGACGGGCGGCGATGTCGGCATTAAGAGTTCAGGACGAAAAAAATGCCCCGATGGTCAGTTCGGGGCATTTCGAAACTTCATGTCTGTCAGCGGATGCCGGGCACCGTTCTGAGGCCGAGCACCTTCATGACTTTCAGCACGGTACTGAACTCGGGATTGCCGGTACCGGAAAAGGCGCGGTACAGATTGACGCGGGAGAGGCCGGTCTCACGGGCGATCTCGGTCATGCCGTAGGAGCGGGCGATGTCGCCGAGCGTTTTGCAGACCAGCGTGCCGTCCCCGGGATCTTTTTCATAAGCCGCCTTGAGCATCTGTTCAAACTCTTTGCGGGCCTTGTTGTATTCCGATGTGCTGAGCTTGTGGAGTTTCATTTTTTTGGTCTTCTGGCGAGTCGTTGGGAATGCCCTGCTTCAGGAGCCGCTTGAGCCGGGCTGTCTGCCATTTTAATAAATTACTGTGCTTTCAGTGAAGCATTTTCCGCGTCCTTTCCCTTAAATGAAGATCATCGAAAGATTCTCTCAAAGGCATTTGTTCCTCATGAAATACGTGAAAATCAGATTCAGCAATCGGAGGAGAGGATAGAAACTGACAGGATTGCCTGATTTTCATGCGATTTCAATCATTTG
>JAXEEN010000019.1:0-9175 GCA_034104065.1 Sutterella sp. | reverse complement strand
GTTATTGATCCGGACGGCAGAGCCCGGACAACCGTTTTTGTCATGCGAAACCAAGGCCGATAATCCGTCCGGTCCCTGCGCTCTTCCGACGATTCGTCCGCCGCCCGGTTCCGTCCGGGCGGCGTTCTTTTTTCTGCCTTAATCAACGTCTGAATCCGCCCAATCGTTCGCCGGATCTCCGAGCCGCACCGATGCCCCGGCCCTTCGTCCTTCCATCAGCGCAACTGCGGGGTTTCAGAAACAACTTCCCCGCTTTTGCCGACTAAACATCAACCGTTGAGAGCCTTCTGGTTCAGGCATTTCGGCGCTTTCTAAGCGTTATCCCCGATCTCACTTTACACCTCTCAAGGAAGGCCGAATTAGCGCTTCGAAACAGCCCTTTTCTCCCGCTTTCATCAGTAGGATTTCCCGAAGGCCGCCGGCGAATCGTCCGGCGGACAGCCGAATCTGAACAGCCAAACGGGAGGTGATGAAGCATGACGTCGGTATTCATTGACGGCGAAAGCGGCACGACGGGACTGAGACTCAGGGACCGTCTCAGCGCCTGCGAAGACGTCTCGCTGATTTCTCTGCCGCACGAGCTGCGCAGGGATCCCTCGGCCAGAGCCGATGCGATGCGCCGCGCCGACGTCACCGTTCTCTGTCTGCCCGATCAGGCCGCACGCGAGGCCGCCGACATCGCGCTTCGCGCCGGCGCGCGCGTCATCGACGCCTCGAGCGCCCACCGCACGGCGCCCGGCTGGGTGTACGGAATGCCCGAACTGACGCCCGAGCGCGCCCGGGAAATCGCCTTGGCGCAGCTCGTCTCCGTGCCGGGCTGTCATGCGACCGGCTTCATTCTTCTGACGGCGCCGCTCGTCAGAGCAGGACTCATTCCGGCGGATGCCTTCCTGTCCGTCACATCGGTCACCGGGTATTCCGGCGGCGGCAGGACCATGATCGGGCGCTACGAAGATCCGGCAAGACGCCCGGGCGATGTCCTCGGCGAACCGCTCTCCTACGCCTACGAGCAGACCCACAAGCATCTGCCGGAGATGCAGGCCGCCGCCGGCCTCGTTCGTCCGCCGGTCTTTCAGCCGATCGTCGGAAACTTCCGCGCCGGCATGCTGGTGACGGTTCCGCTTGATCTGTCGCTTCTCGGTCTGAAGCCGGCCGACATCGAATCCGTCTGGCGGGAAGCCTACGCCGATACGCCCTGCGTGAGCGCCGTGCCTTTTGAGTCCCTCCTTCGAAACGGCTCGCTCGTCCCGTCCGCCATGGCCGGGAGCGACGGTCTCTGCGTCGCGCTCTCGGGCGGTCCCGAGCGCGTTCTGCTGACGGCGCTCTACGACAACCTCGGCAAAGGCGCTTCGGGCACCGCGCTTGAATGCCTCAATCTGATGACCGGCGCACCGCTGCGGCGAGGACTGGCCCTCTGAACACCGCATTTCCGCCGATTCATTCGTCCCCTCGGACACATCCCTATAAGAGAACCATCATGACAGCACACATTTCGTTCAATCCCGACGGCGGCGTCTGTTCCGCCGCAGGCTTCAGGGCTTCCGGCATCCACTGCGGCCTGCGGCGCAACCGTTCCAAAAAGGATCTCGCCCTCATCGTCTCCGACGTCCGCGCCTCGGCCGCGGCGGTCTATACGAGGAACGCCGTCAAGGGCGCACCCATCGCCGTCACCAGGGCGCATCTGGCCGACGGCTTCGCGCAGGCGATGCTCTGCAATTCCGGCAATGCCAATACCTGCGCGCCCGACGGCGAAAAGGTCGCAGAAGCCATGTGCGGCATGCTGGCGAAGATCTCGGGCATTCCGGCCGACGACGTCATCATCGCTTCGACCGGCGTGATCGGGCAGCCTCTCCCTCTGGCGCCGATCGAAGCGGGCATGGGCCCGCTTTACGCTGCGCTCTCCTACGAAGGCAGCGAAGACGCCGCGGCCGCCGTCATGACCACCGATCTCGTGCCCAAGCACTGCTCGGCCTCGGTCGAGATCGGCGGAAAAAACCGTCACGGTGGGCGGCATCGCCAAGGGTTCCGGGATGATTCATCCCGACATGGCGACCATGCTCGTCTTCATCACGACCGACGCCGCCGTGACGCAGGCCATGCTGCAGGCCGCCGTCTCGGCCGACGTCGTGAACACCTTCAACATGATCAGCGTCGACGGCGACACCTCGACCAACGACATGCTCTCCGTGATGGCCAACGGTCTGGCGGGCAACCCGCTGATCGATGCCCCGGGGCCGGACTTCGACGCCTTCGCCGCTGCGCTCCACGAAGTGGCCGCCTCGCTCTCAAAGGCCATTGCCCGCGACGGCGAGGGCGCGACGAAGCTTCTCTCCTGCATCGTCACGGGCGCGGCCTCCGATCACGACGCCAGGCTCGCCGCCAAGGCCGTCATCGCCTCGAGCCTCGTCAAGGCCGCCATGTTCGGCTCCGACGCCAACTGGGGCCGCGTTCTCTGCGCGCTCGGCTATTCGGGCGCCGTCTTTGATCCCGAAAAGACCGACGTCGCCTTTTCGTCTTCCGCCGGCATCGTCGAGGTCTGCAGAAACGGCCGGGCCCTGCCCTTCTCGGAAGAAAAAGCCAAAACCGTTCTGCTTGAGAACGAGGTCACCATCCTCGTCGGCATGAAGGACGGCTCGGCCGGCGCAACCGCGTGGGGGTGCGACCTCTCCTACGACTACGTCCGCATCAACGGCGACTACCGGAGCTGAACATCATGACGGCGCTCAGCGACTTTGAAATCGCCGCCCTTCTGTCGGATTCCCTTCGCTACGTGAAGCTCTACCGCGGACACACCGTGGTGGTGAAGTTCGGCGGCAACGCCATGAAGAGTCCCGAACTCGAGCGGCAGGTGATGCACGATCTGGTGCTTCTCTCCATGATCGGCGTTCGCATCGTGCTGGTTCACGGGGGCGGCCCCGCCATCAACCGCTCGCTGGCCGATCTCGGCATCAAGCCGGAATTCCGGCGCGGCCTGCGCGTCACCGACGAACGCACGATGGCCGTGGTGCAGCGCGTGCTGGCCGGCGAAACCAACAAGAATCTGGTGAAGCTCCTCAATGTCGAGGGCGCCCGGGCCGTAGGTCTCTGCGGCCTGGACGCGGGACTCATCACGGCGGAAGCAGAGGCCGACGACCTCGGCCGGGTCGGTCGCATCGTCTCGGCCGACGTCACCCTGATCCGCGACCTTCTCGACCGCGGCTATCTGCCCGTGATAGCCACCGTCGGCGGCGACGCGGACGGGAGATCCTGGAACATCAACGCCGACACGGCTGCCGCCGCCGTTGCGGGCGCTCTCGGCGCCAGACGCCTCATTCTGATGACCGACATCAGCGGACTCCTTCGCGACACCTCGGATCCGGACTCGCTCATCCCCGTTCTCACCACGGGCGAGATTCCGGCTCTGAAGGCCGAAGGCATCATCTCGGGCGGCATGATCCCGAAGATCGACTGCGCGCTTCATGCGATCGAGGCGGGCGTCGAACGCGTCGCCATGATCAACGGCACGCTCCCGCACAGCATTCTTGTCGAAATGCTGACCAAGGGCGGCATCGGAACGCTCATCAAACCCGGACCGCAGCCCGCTGCGGTCTGACACCGTCTACTTCATCTTCAAAGGAACCGGACATGAAGGACACCAAGACCATCGACGCCATCTACAGCGCGTCGACCTACGGACGCGCTCCCGTCGTCTTCGAGCGCGGCGAAGGCGCACGGCTCTGGGACGACCGGGGCCGCAGCTACATCGACTTCGGCAGCGGCATCGGCGTCATGAGCCTCGGCTACGGCAACCGCGCCTGGGTGAAGGCCGTGACAGAACAGGCGGCCCGGCTCGCCCACACGTCGAACCTCTTCTACAACGAACAGACCGCGCTCCTCGCGGGCAGACTCTGCCTGCGCACCCGTTTCGAACGCGTCTTCTTTTCGAATTCCGGCGCAGAAGCCAACGAATGCCTGATCAAGACGGCAAGAAAATGGGCCGAAGATACCAAGGGACCGGGCGAGCATCCCTTCGTGACGCTTCTCAACAGCTTCCACGGCCGGACGGTCACCACGGTCACGGCGACCGGCCAGGACGCCTTTCATACGTCGTTCGGCCCCTTCACGCCGGGCTTTCGCTACGTGCCCGCCAACGACCTCGAGGCACTGCGCGCGCAGCTCGAGCGCGAGGACTGTTCCGGCTTTCTCGTTGAAATCGTTCAGGGCGAAGGCGGCGTCCGGGCGCTCGACGCGGACTATCTGAAGGCCGCCGAAGCGCTCTGCCGCGAAAAGAACGTGCTTTTCTGCGTCGACGAAGTGCAGACGGGGAACGGCCGCACGGGCACCTGGTTCGCCTACGAACAGTTCGGTCTCTCTCCGGACCTGGTCTCGACCGCCAAGGGTCTCGGCAACGGCCTGCCGATCGGCGCCACCCTGATGGGCGAAAAAGTGTCCGAAACCCTGACGCCGGGCTCCCACGGATCGACCTTCGGCGGCAATCCCGTCGCCTGCGCCGGCGCGCTTTCCGTGCTGGCTCAGATCGACGACGCCTTTCTCGCCGAGGTCCGCGCCAAGGGAAAAATCCTCCGCGAAGCGCTCTGCGCCATGCCGAACGTTTCCGACGTCTCGGGACTCGGCCTCATGATCGGCTTCACGGTGAAAAACCAGAAGGCAGCCGACGTCAAAGCAAAGGCGCTCGAGGCCGGTCTCGTCGTCCTGACGGCCAAGGACCGCGTGCGTCTTCTTCCGCCGCTCGCCATCTCCCGGGCCGAACTCGCCGAAGGGCTTCAGAAGCTTGCCCTGGTGCTGGCCGGCTGACGAATCCGACCATTCTCCGCAGCCGCCCCGCCTCACGGCGGGGCTTTTTTTCCGACGTCATCGTGCCTCAGATCATCGGGATAACCCTTGAAGCCCGACCTCGGAGTCCCCGTCGGCGCACCGCCGGCCGTCAGCCGCCCGGAGATTCGGGATAGAATGGAATTTCCGACTCCGGATTAACCGTCTTTTTCCCCTAACGGACGGCAAACGGATTTCATTTTCAGGACTACATAAAGGAACTGCGCGAAATGACACAAGAAACGCCTGCTCCGCGAATCCGCGAAATTCCGTACAACTACACGTCGCTCTCCGACCGCGAAATCGTGATCCGCCTTCTCGGCGAATCAGCCTGGGCGCTCCTCGAAGAGCTTCGCGGCAAGAGACGGACAGGCCGATCAGCCCGCATGCTCTTTGAAGTGCTGGGCGACATCTGGGCGGTCGAGCGCAACCCTTATCTGGTCGACGACATGATCGACCATCCCCGCCGCCGCAAGCTTCTCGTTCGCGAAATGTGCCGCCGCCTCGACGCGGTGAGAAAGCGCGCCGACGGCAATCCGCAGGTGCATGAACTGATCGCCGCCGCGAGCCAGGCCGTCTGCCGCTTCGACGCGAACTTCACAGAGATGATCCGCAAGCGCGCCGAAGTCGTGGCGAAGCTCTCGCCGATCACCCGCCGCGACAACATCCGCTTCGACGGCTTCGCCCGCGTCGCGCACGTCACCGACGCCACCGACTGGCGCGTCGAATACCCGTTCGTCGTGGTCTTCCCGGACAGCGAGGAAGAAATGGCGCCGATCGTGCGCGCGCTCTTCGACCTCAGGCTCACCATCATTCCGCGAAGCGGCGGCTCCGGCTATACGGGCGGCGCCGTGCCGCTCGACGCGATGAGCGCCGTCATCAATACCGAAAAGCTTGACCGCCACAGCGGCGTCGTCATGCGCGAACTCCCCGGCCTCAAGGGCGTCTACCCTGTGATCGAATGCGGCGCCGGCGTGGTCACGCGCCGCGTCGAGGAAGCGGCCAAGGAAAAGGGCCTCGTCTTCGCCGTCGACCCGGCATCGGCCGACTCGAGCTGCATCGGCGGCAACGTCGCCACGAACGCGGGCGGCAAGAAGGCCGTGCTCTGGGGCACGACGATCGACAACCTCGCCTGGTGGAAGATGGTGAACGTCAACGGCCAGGTCATCAAGGTCGAGCGCGTCGAACACAATTTCGGCCGCATCCACGACGTGGAGACGGCGCACTTCGACATTCACTACTACCGCGACGACGGCACGGTCGAGCGCACCGAACGCCTCGACATTCCGGGCCGCGCCTTCCGCAAGGCGGGCCTCGGCAAGGACGTGACCGACAAGTATCTCTACGGCCTGCCGGGCGTTCAGAAGGAAGGCACCGACGGCCTGATCACGAGCGCCGGCTTCGTGCTGCACCGCATGCCCGCCTTCGGCCGCACGGTCTGCCTGGAGTTCTACGGCACCGTGGCCGCCGCGACGCCCGCCATCGTCGAAGTGCGCGACTACATGCTCGGCCACAAGACCGTGAAGCTCGCCGGTCTCGAGCACATCGACTGGCGCTACGTCCGCGCCGTGGGCTACCGTCCGAAGGTGCCCGGTCAGGGCCGTCCGAAGATGGTGCTTCTCGCCGACATCGTGTCCGATGACGAAGCCGCGGTCGACGATGCCGCCGAACAGATCTGCGCGCTCGCTCGCCGCCGCACCGGAGAAGGCTTCATCGCCAGAACGCCGGCCGAACGCAAGGCCTTCTGGCAGGAACGCTCCCGCACCTCGGCCATCGCCAAGCACACCAACGCCTTCAAGCTCAACGAAGACGTGGTGATTCCGCTCGAGCGCCTCGGCGAATACTCCGACGAAGTCGAACGCATCAACATCGAGTTCTCGCTCAAGAACAAGATCCGCATCGCCCGCGCCTTCATTTCGGTGCTCGACGCCTCGTCCGACCCGAACAAGGCGCACGCCATGGCCTTCGTGGCGCGCGTGCGCGACCGCTGGCAGGCCATGCTCGACGGTCTCGACGGCGACGCCGCGCCCTTCCTGCCCGAAGGCACCGAACCCCGCGAAGGCGAAACCGTCTTCCTCGCGATGCGCGACATGCGTCTTCGCGCCTCCGTCAAGACGGAAATCCTCGCCAGGCTCGCCGAGTCCATTTCGGCCGAACGTCTCGAGGCGCTGAAGGAAGCGCACAAGAAGAACGTCAGAAGCCGCCCCTTCGTCGCCCTGCACATGCATGCGGGCGACGGCAACGTCCACACCAACATTCCGGTCAATTCGGACGACTATGAAATGATGCGCGCCGCCGATGAAACTCTCGGCCGCATCATGCGCTGCGCGGTGCGTCTCGACGGCGTCATCACGGGCGAACACGGCATCGGCATGACGAAGCTGCAGTTCGTCACGGACGAAATGATGAAGCCCTTCCGCGACTGGAAGAAGAAGATCGACCCCGACGGCCGCTTCAACCGCGGCAAGCTCTTCCCGGGCGGCGGTCTCGAGCGCGCCTACACGCCGTCCTTCGAACTCTTCCGCGCCGAATCGATCATTCTGGAAAACTCGGGCCTCGGCGCCATTTCCCAGTCGGTGAAGAATTGCCTGCGCTGCGGCAAGTGCAAGCCCGTCTGCACGACGCACGTGCCCCGCGCCAACCTGCTCTACTCGCCGCGCAACAAGATTCTCGGTCTCGGCCTCATGACCGAAGCCTTCCTTTATGAATCGCAGACCCGCCGCGGCCTGTCGCTGCGCCACTTCGACGAGCTCGTCGACATTGCGGACCACTGCACGATCTGCCACCGCTGCAAGAAGCCCTGCCCGGTGAAGATTGACTTCGGCGAAGTCACGACTGCCGTGAAGGCCTTCCTCATCCGCTGCGGCTGGCGCGAAGCTAATCCGGCGTCGCTCCTGGGCGGCGCGCTTGTGAACGCCGTCAATCCGCTTGCCGTGAAGACTCTTCGCGCCGCGGGCGTGAAGGCGGGCTACAGCCTGCAACGCTACGGCGTGGAACTCGCGGAAAAGAGCCTTGCCAAAGACATCGACGTCATGCGCAACAGCCCGGAACCGACGACCGGCAAGCCTTCGCTTCTCAAACAGGTGATCCATCTGGTGAGCCGTCCGCTTCCTGGCCCGATGCCGAAGAAAACCATGCGTCAGGCGCTCGGCATTGAAGACGAAATCACGATCCCGATCCTTCGCCGTCCGGGCATGCCCGAAGACACCGAAGCCGTCTTCTACTTCCCGGGCTGCGGGTCGGAACGCATGTTCAGCGACGTGGGTCTGGCGGTTGAAGCCATGCTCTGGCGCGCGGGCGTGCAGACCGTGCTGCCGCCGGGTTACCGCTGCTGCGGCCATCCGCAGGAAGCCTACGGCGAAACGGACCGCGCCGAGAAGATGATGACGGACAACCGCGTCCTCTTCCACCGCATGGCCAATACGCTCAACTACCTCGACATCAAGACCGTCGTGGTGAGCTGCGGCACCTGCATCAAGGCGCTCGACAAGTACGAGTTCGACAAGATCTTCCCGGGCTGCCGCATCATCGACATCCACGAATTCCTGCTCGAACGCGGTGTGACGCTCGAACCCAACAATGAGCGCTACATCTATCACGATCCGTGCCATTCGCCGATCCGTCATACGCCGGCGCTCGAGGCCGTGCGCAAGCTCACGGGGGCCGAAGTGGTGCAGAGCGAACGCTGCTGCGGCGAATCGGGTCTCTTTGCCGTGAAGCGCCCCGACATTGCCGACCAGGTTCGCTTCCGCAAGATGGAGGAAATCAAGAAGGCGAAGGCCGCAGCCGACGTGCCGGGCCGCATTCGCATGCTCACCACCTGCCCGGGGTGCCTGCAGGGGCTCTCCCGCTACGAGGCCGAGGCGCAGTTCGCGACCGACTTTGTCGTCGTGGAAATGGCCCGCCGCATGCTGGGCGCCAACTGGAAGGAAGAGTTCATCCGCGAAGCCCGCAACGGCGGCATTGAAAAGGTCTTTGTGTAAGCGTAGACCCGGAGAACTCGGCTGATTCGGTCGGCCGAGTGTCAGAGTGTCAGCTTCAGCCCCGAAAGGTCCCGTGCCTTTCGGGGCTTTTCCGTGCCCCTGAAACCCTTCCTCTGTGTTCTCTTCGGGAAAGACCCTCTTTATGAAGATCCTTTTTAGGGTATTCTCGCGACAAGACAATAAGCTCTTCTGGAATATCTGTGGGTGAAAGGTATCCCCGTTTTTGCAGGATACCCTAGTTGCACGGGCCACTCTACGAAAGCGGAGTTCGTCCGGGAAGCTGCAATTCCAGATTCGAGCAGCGTAGCATGATCATATCCTTCATATTCTCCATGTTCCGGAACCCATAGGCCTTCCTCAGAATGAGCTTGATTGCGTTG
>JAXEEN010000018.1:0-3039 GCA_034104065.1 Sutterella sp. | reverse complement strand
TAGTAGCTGAGAATGCCTTCATCGCGGCAGCACCGGTACATGTCTTCGTCGAGAACCGCATAGTAGCGGGCTGCGCGCAGGCTGATCTCTCCGCCCAGAGCGAGAGGACGGTCGGAGAGGTACTGTTCGTTCATGAAGCGGTCGCCGTAGGCGTCGACGATGAGGCCGCCGTAAATGGCAAAACGGAGCGCGTCATTGGAACGGACGATCGCCTTTCCCTGTTTGGCGCACTTGCGGTTGGCTCCGCCGAACTCATTGCAGCAGAGCGCCCAGTTGCGGTCTGCGACGCCGCCCGCCTCCATGATCATTCTGTAGCCCGCGCCGTTCGAAAGCGTGTTGCATAGCGGCATGACGCTGATGTCTCCGAAATGTTCGCGGATCATCCCGTCATTGCCGGCGTAACCGCCGGTGGCAACGAGCACGGCCTTGGCGTCATAGCGCGCATACGTGCCGTCTTCGCCGTTTTTCACCAGAACGCCCGTGACGGCGCCGTTCTTTTTGAGAAGCCGCACGGCTTCCCGCTGTGTTTCGAAAACGCCCCCCATGGCCGTGAATCTTTCGATGAGCGGACCGAATCTATCGGTGCCGCGCAGCTGCCGGCCTTCCCTGTCGGCAAAGTTGTGCCGAGCTCTGAAGCCCATGCCGTAGGCATCGCGCCTCAGTCCCATGTTGACGCCGTTGTCCATGAAGGCGGAGACGACGCGTTCGCCCTGTGCGACGCATTTGCGCAGAAGTCCTGCGTTCACGGTCCCGCGGCTGAAGCCGTTCTGGCATTCAAAAAGGGTTCGTACCGATACGGTTGCCCGTTCGGCCGCCTGAACGCGGGTTTCAGCCAGCGCGGGTCCGCCTGCCTGACTGCCGTTGCTGACGCCGCAGCTGCTCCCCTTTTCAAGCAGACGGGTTTTGACGCCGGCGGCCTGAAGAACAAGCGCGGCCTGAATGCCGGCGGCGCCGCAGCCGAGAACGACGGCTTCGGTCTTTACCGTCACGGCGGGCACGATCCTGTCAAGGTCGACCGTTTCGTTCTTCGATCCGTCGATCTCGACGCGAACCTCGACAGTTGTCCCGGATGCCTGACTCATGCAGTCGGCAAGCGCCGTTTTCACGGCGTTGGAGGTCACCGTCGCACCGGAAACTCCGTCGACCGAGCAGCTTTGGGCAGCAAGCATGCGTTTGGCCATCAGTTCGCCGATGTCGGCGCCGATGCCTTTCGTCTCGCCGGCAACGTCGACGGCCACATCGACGATGCGGTTGTTGTCAAAAGAGGCTTTGACCGTCACGTCGCTGCTGATGCCCGCAGCCTTCGCCGTGTACACCCCCGGCTTGTAGGTGAGCTGCGGCGCGTCTGCGGCGCCGGCGCCGCGCATGCCGATTCCGGCGGCGCCGGCGGCTGCGGCGGACTTCAGAAAGGCACGTCGGCCGAGAAGATGGGTGTTGTTCATTTGAAAGAGCTCCTGTATCTGCTCTCGTCCTGCGGAGAGCCTGTTGAACGGAAGTCTAGACATGGAACGCTTTGCCGACTGTCGGCACGCCGACAGCTGCAGTCCGGATTCTGTTTCATCCGGACATTTTCTGACAGGCGACGGAACGGTCGGGGAACTGCGGCGGTGCCTGCGGTTCATTCCGGACCTTCAGAGCTCAGGATGGGTCTGAGATTCTCCGAAGCGGAACGATCCGCTGCGGATGAAAAAGGGAACCACCGGCATACCCATAAAACCGTGCCAATGCCTTCAGATGCTGCGAATCGACGATGCTATCTTCCTGAGAAACATCAATCAGCACTTGCGAGCAAGCTAACTGGTGAAGCGATGCCCGCTAAGACCTGGAGATATTCGCCAGTTTCAGGACGCCAGCGCTGTTCTGCGCATAGCTGTAAGCCTTACGGAACCCCCGGACTATCCGCGGGTTTTCATTTAACAAAAAAGGACATGCCCGGGAAGGCATGTCCGCAGGCGGGGCGCAAGCAGTCTCAGTAGAGCGCTCCGCGGATTTCCTTTTCCAGCGTGGTGATCCACTTGTTGTACTTGCGGTGGATCGTTTCCCTGCCGTCGACCTTTTCATACCCGAGTCCGAAGGACTTCACATAGGCGATGCGGAACTTCTTGGGCGTGTAGCTCACGCTGATCGTGACGCCGAGCTTGTCGCCGCGGCGGTATTCCAGAACGACCAGGCCCGGGCGGTCGCTCATCACCTTCCATTTGTATTTTCGGGCGGCCTGAAGAACGGCGGCGTGCACGTCCTGAGCGGAGTGGACGGCGGTGATGACGGTGGGCGGAAGCACGAGCAGATCGGCGGCGGAGGCGCAGGGAGCGCCGGCCGAAAGCATGAGGCCGAGTGCGCAGGCGGCAAGGAAATTTTTCATGGGCAATCCAAAGACAGCAGTGATCGGAATCGGTTCGCACTGACCGGGAAGCATGCCGGAAAGGGCGTATTCCGACCGGGAGCGCATATTTTCAATTATAGGCGCGGACGAATTTTCGGCATTTCTCACGGAGAGGACGGCTGGGCGGCGGCAACGACCCGGCGGGAGCTCAGATAAAAAGCGGGCGCAGTCCCGCCGGATTGCGCCCGTGAAAACGGTCTTCATAGTGCCGAAGACCACAGCATGCTCGGTAACGGCCGTCTGTTACGGCTTGTCTGTGCCGGTCTTTTCAAGAAGACCGATCTGTTCCTCCAGAAGAGAGGCGATTTCGTAATGGTTGATCAGTTCGCGCAGAACGAGCAGGAAGGAGAGATAGAACTCGCAGCAGCGAATCGACATGTTTCCCTGCGGCTGCGACTCGATGAGCCGGTGCTGCAGCCGTTCGATGCGGGCCACGATCTGCGGCGCTCTCGCCCGAATCGCGCCGGCGTCGGCTCTGATGCCGTCCGAACCCGAGGTGCGGATGAGTTCGGCGATCAGTTCCGAAATGTCGCGGACAACCGGTGCGGACATGACGCGGTGACGGTTGGCAATATGCTCGCGGGCCAGCGTTGCGAGGTTGAGGAGCGCGCGGGAGACTTCACGGGTATTCGTGCAGGCCCTCAGATAGCAGTAGC
>JAXEEN010000017.1:0-27373 GCA_034104065.1 Sutterella sp. | reverse complement strand
CCGTCGAAATACGTGATTTCGAGTTCGGGGAAGACCGTTTTCAGGTGGCGTCCGAGTGCCTGAATCCCGAACTGTTCCGTGGCGTGATGTCCTGCCGACAGGTAGGCGATCCCGTTTTCGCGCGCTTCATAGGTCGTGCGTTCGCTGATTTCCCCGGAAATGTAGAGGTCGCACCCTTCGGCCGCCGCAGCCATCAGCTCATCCTGCGCGGCACCCGAACACCAGCCGACACGTGTCACCGGACCGCCGGTCTGACCGACGACCAGCGGTCGGCGGCCGAGCACCTTTTCGACTCGGGTGCAGAATTCATCAAAGGGAACGGGACCGTCGGCGGGCACGCCGATATTGAGAAGGTCATACATCCCTGTGCGCTTTTCCGTCGTGAGTCCGAGCAGTCGGGCGAGCTCGGCGTTGTTGCCCACGTCGGGATGAGCATCAAGCGGCAGATGGTAGGCAATGAGATTGATGTCGGCACCAAGAAGCGCAGCCAGACGGCGGCGCTTCATCCCGACGATCTGCGACGGTTCACCGCGCCAGAACCAGCCGTGATGCACCAGAATGCAGTCGGCGCCCGTGCTCACTGCGTGATCAATGACGGACTGACTCGCACTCACGGCCAATACAATTTTTTTCACTTCCGCGCGACCCTCGACCTGCAGGCCGTTCGGCGCATAATCCTTAAATTCATCCGCTCTCAGATACCCTGTCAGATAGTCCGTCAGCACTTTTGTCTGCATAATGTAGTCTTCCCTTCCTGAGAGATTTTCATTCGGAGCACACCGCAATGATCCGCAGTCTGTGGCTCATTTTTGCACAGTCCGTCACCGTCGCACTCGGGGCAGCCCTTGCCTTCAGCGCCGTGACTGGATGGCGGCCGGCATCTTCCGACGAGCCGCTGCGTGCCGTCCCGTCAGTACCGGATCTGAGCGACGCAGTCGCCAAGGCTGCGCCTGCCGTTGTAACTATTTTTGCACGCCACGACATTCCCGGCCGTCAGGCCGTTCAGGTGGGCACCAACTGGAACAGTCTGCCCGAACTGAATCTGAACGCACTCGGCAGCGGCGTCATCGTTTCCGCCGACGGTTACGTTCTCACCAATTTCCATGTCGTCGCCTCCGTAACGGGCCTTTATGTCGGGCTACCCGACGGCCGTCAGGTCGAAGCTGTTCTGGTGGGAAGCGACCCTGACACCGACCTGGCACTCCTTCGCGTGCGCGAACGCGGACTGCCGGCCATCGTTATCGGTCAGAGTGAAACGCTTCGCATCGGTCAGGCCGTTCTGGCCATCGGCAATCCGTTTGATGTCGGCCAGACCGTCACGAGCGGCATTGTTTCCGCGCTCGGCCGCCACGGGCTGGGACTCAACAGCTACGAAGACTTTATTCAGACCGACGCCGCCATCAATCAGGGCAACTCGGGCGGCGCTCTCATCAATGCCGACGGCGAACTCATCGGCATTAACACGGCCATCTTCTCGCCCGAACAGTCGGACGGTTTTGTCGGCATTGGTTTTGCCATTCCCTCTGCGCTCATCAACCGCGTGCTGCCGAGTCTGATGGAAGGCAAGGTGGTCGAACGCGGCTACTTCGGCTTTATTCCCCGTCAGCTCTCGCAGGAATTTGCCCAGGATCTGGGGCTGAGTGTCTCGCGCGGCGTCATGGTGAGCCATGTACTCCCGAAGAGCCCTGCCGCCGCAGGCGACCTTCGGGCCTTTGACGTCATTCTCTCCATTAAGGGCGAAGAGATCCGGCACGTCAACCGCATGCTGCAGCTGATCGCCGCACTCAAGCCCGGCGAACCCGTGGCCGTCAAAGTGCTGCGCGGCAAGGAAACGCTGGATCTTACAGTGACGCCGTCGACCCGACCGAAGAATGCGCTTGAACGCGAAAGCGGCCTTCCGCCCGCCATTGAGTCGCTTGACGACGCGCCGATGCCCGATCGTCACCGCTGACCGGGGCTCAAAAAAATGCACCGTTTTCGCAAACGGTGCATTTTTTTCTGTCAGACGAATCGGACCTTAATCTTCGTCATCGTCCTTCGGCATCGCATCAATGTCTTCCTGCGTCTTCCCGAAGGCCTTCACCAGCCAGATACCGGCCTGGAAGAGCACCACGAGCGGCAGCGCGAGAAGAAGCTGCGAGAGCACATCGGGCGGCGTGAAGATGGCGGCGATCACAAAGGCGCCGACAATCACGAACGGACGGGCCTTGACAAGCTTTTCGTAGGAAGCCAGACCGACGTGATTGAGAACCATCACAACGATCGGCACTTCGAACGTGAGACCGAAGGCCACGAACATCGTCAACACAAAGCTGAAGTACGAGTCGATGTCCGGTGCGAAGTTCACGCTGTCGGGCGAGAAGCCTGCGATGAACTGGAACACCATGCGGAACACGATGAAGTAGCAGTACATCATGCCGACCGCAAACATCGTGATCGACGAGAGCAGAATCGGCAGTGCCAGCCGCTTTTCCCGGCGGTAGAGCGCCGGGGCAACATAGGCCCAGATCTGATAGAGCACGTACGGAAGCGCAATCAGAAACGCCACGAAGAGCGTCACCTTGAGCGGCACCATGAAAGGCGCCACCACGCCGGTCGCCAGAAGCTTCACGCCCTGAGGCAGGGCCACCATCAGCGGCTTGCTCAGGAAGTCGAAGATTTCCTTCATGAAGGGCGACAGGCACACGAACACCACGATCACTGCGATGGCCGAACGGACCGTGCGGTTGCGAAGCTCGACGAGATGACTCATCAGCGGCTGTTCGTTGGCGGGATCGTCGGGCGCTTCAAGCTGTTTATTGTTTTCTGCCATAGCGTTTCTTTAACGGTAGATGCGCGGTCGGTTCGTACGGGCGCGGGTCGCAAGACGGCGGTTGTTGCCGCCCAGCTGAACGTCGCGCATGCCGAGCTCGCGGCGCAGCTTGGCGACTTCCTGGGCAAGCTCATCCACAGACGGGCCGGCATGGTAGCGCTTGGCAAACGTCTTGGGCTCGCTCCAGCTGTAGGCCGGCTCCGGTTCCTCGGGGCTGTCTCCCCATCCGTAAAAGTTCGAAATCTCGTCGTTCGAAGCCACCGCCGACTGTATTCCGGAAGTGGCCGTTTCCTCGGCTTCCTTGAGCGCCTGGCCCGCCTCATTGGCGGCCTTCTGCGCATCATCGGCCGCAGACTGCACGTTCTTTTCGATTTCCGCCGCGGACTTTTCAACCGTCGACTTCACGTCATCGGCCAGTGCCTTGGCTTCTTCCTGAATGCGCTTGAGTTCGGAGAGTTCCGTTTCGCGGTCGATGTCGGACTTCACCTGAGCGACAAAACGCTGCGCCTTGCCGATCCATTCGCCCGCCGTACGGGCCACTGCGGGGAGACGCTCGGGTCCGAGAACGACCAGAGCGATCGTTCCGATCACCAGCATCTCGCTGAAACCGAAATCAAACATCTTGTTCCTTGTCTTTCACTAAAGAGCCGCGGTCAGCCCCTGAGACTGCCGCGGCCGTTAGCGCCAAGCGCTGATGCGCTTTGCACGGGGTCCTGCGCGTTCAACCTGATCGGGTGCGCGGACCGGATCAGGCTGGCTTAGGACGCCTTGGTCTTGTCCTTGGCTTCGACGTCGACCGTGGCGGTCTTGTCCTGAGCGATTTCCTTCTGGGGAGCCGCCTTTTCGTCGTCGCCTTCCTTCATGCCTTCCTTAAAGCCCTTGATCGCGCCTCCAAGGTCCTTGCCCATGTTCTTGAGCTTGCCGGTACCGACAACGAGCACCACGATGGCCAGAACAATCAGCCAGTGCCATACGGAAAGGGAACCCATTATTTATTCTCCTGATTATTTCCAGGGCTGGGGGCCGCCCAGCACATGGATGTGTAGATGATCGACTTCCTGACCGCCGTCGCGGCCGGTGTTGATAATGACGCGGAAACCGTTCGCTGCGCCTTCCTGCAGAGCGAGCTTCCGGGTTAATGACAGCATTTTACCCAAAAGCGGCGCATCCTCGGGCCGGGACTGAGCGAGAGACTGAATGTGCTGTTTCGGAATAATCAGAAAGTGCACCGGAGCCTTGGGATTGATGTCTCGGAAAGCCAGCACTTCGTCGTCTTCATAGACCTTGGAGGCCGGAATTTCGCCGCGTGCGATCCTGCAGAACAGGCAGTCGTCAAGTTGCATGGAAACCTCTTGCTTACAGCAAAACATTGGCCGGACAGAGCATCCGGCACGGGAACATCGGGTGTGATTAGCTTACCACCGTCCGCGCTTTTCCAGAAAAAGAAAACACTTCCCGCAGGATGCAGGCATTATGCACGGAATTCGTGCTTCTGCATACTCTCCCGCGGGAGGTATTTTTCTTAATCCTTCGGACGGGCGGCTTTTTCCGCGAGGCCGGAGAGCCCTTCCCGGCGGGCGAGCTCCTGCGTCACGTCCTCGGGACGAAGACCGTAGTAAGAAAGCATCACCATGGTATGGAACCACAGGTCCGCGCATTCGTAGATGATCTTCTCACGGCATTCGTCTTTGGCAGCCATGACGGTTTCGCAGGCTTCCTCGCCGATTTTCTTCAGCATGCCGTCCGGCGCCTTCTTGAAGAGACTCGCTACATAGGACGTTTTGGGATCGGCGCCTCGGCGCGAATCAATCACGTCGGCCACTTCCTTCAGGACAGCGCCGCAGTCACGGGGATCTGTCATTTTTGGTAAAGCTCCTTGGGATCACGCAGAACAGGTTCGCATTCCTGCCAGCCGCCCGACTTCAGTTCACGCCAGAAGCAGCTCGCATGGCCGGTATGGCAGGCGATGCCGCCCTGCTGTTCGACACGGTAGATCACCGCATCGCCGTCGCAGTCGAGCTCCATGCCGTGCACGAACTGCACGTTGCCCGAGGACTCGCCCTTGCGCCAGACCGAATGACGGGAACGGGAGAAATACACGCCGCGGCCCGTCGCCGCCGTTTCTTCGAGTGCTTCACGATTGGCCCAGGCCAGCATCAGCACGCGTCCCGTATTCATATCCTGAGCGATGACCGGAACCAGTCCGGCTTCGTTGAAGTGAACCTCGTCAATCCAGCTCATTGTTGTTCTCTCCTTCTCTCCGTTTGGTGGTTGTATTGTCAGAGCCGCACCGGAATCCCCTGGGCGGCCATGAAGCGTTTGGCCTCTTCTATCGTATATTCGCCGAAGTGGAAGATCGACGCGGCGAGCACGGCGTCCGCTCCGCCCTTCGTGACGCCGTCGGCAAGATGCTGCAGATTGCCCACGCCGCCCGAAGCGATGACGGGGATGCTGACGAGATCCGATACGGCTCGAGTCAGCTCAAGATCGAAGCCGGCCTTGGTTCCGTCGGCATCCATGCTCGTCAGGAGAATTTCTCCCGCTCCGAGCTTTTCCACGCGGGCGGCCCATTCGAGTGCGTCGATGCCCGTCGCATCACGGCCTCCGCGCGTATAGACTTCCCAGCCCGCCGACGGATCGTCCTTCACGCGCCTGCGGGCGTCAATCGCGCACACGATGCACTGGCTGCCGTAGAGCGCGGAGGATTCTCCGATCAGATCGGGATTCTTCACGCCGGCCGTGTTGATCGAAATCTTGTCCGCGCCGGCATTGAGCAGGCGGCGGATATCGCTCACCTGACGAACGCCGCCGCCGACGGTAAGCGGAATGAAGACCTGACTTGCCACGTCCTCAATCACGTGAAGAATGATGTCTCGCGCATCGGAACTGGCAGTAATGTCAAGAAACGTCAGTTCATCCGCGCCGGCGCGGTCGTAGCGCCGGGCGACCTCAACAGGATCGCCCGCATCGCGGAGGTTGACGAAGTTGACGCCCTTGACGACGCGGCCGGCGGTCACGTCAAGGCACGGAATAATGCGTTTGGCCAGCATGAGAGCTCCCCGGATTACTGTGCGGCTTCCACAAGCGCCAGCGCGTCTTCAAACCGCAGCGTCCCTTCATAAAGCGAGCGCCCGAGAATCGCACCGCAGACCCCGTCCTTCTCGACCGCAAGAATGCGGCGGATGTCTTCGATGTCGCGCACGCCGCCGGAAGCAATCACGGGAACGCTCACCGCACGGGCTAGTTCGGCAGTGGCCTCGACGTTGCAGCCCGTCAGCATGCCGTCTCGGGCGATGTCGGTATAAAGAAAAGCCTCGACGCCGTAGCTTTCAAACTTGCGGGCGATGTCGACCGCCTTGATCGCCGTCGTATTCTGCCAGCCGTCCGTGGCGACAAGACCGTCGCGGGCATCCAGCGCCACGATGATCTGGCCGCCGAAATTGGAGCAGGCCTCATGCAGGAAGCCCGGCCGCTTCAGAGCCGCCGTGCCGATCACGGCGTAGCTCACGCCGGCATCGATGTAGCGCTCGACCTGCTCAAGCGAGCGCAGTCCGCCGCCGAGCTCGACCTCCATCTCGCCGCTCACCTCGTTCACCATGTCGCGGATCAGCGCCGCATTGACGGGGCGGCCCGTCGCGGCGCCGTCGAGGTCGACGATGTGCAGACGCTCGGCGCCCAGATCCGCCCACTGACGGGCAACGGCCACGGGGTCGTCCGAATAGACCGTGATGTTGTTTTCCAGATCACCCTGACGCAGACGCACGCAGCGCCCGTTCTTGATGTCAATAGCCGGAATGAGAAGCATCTTGTTTATCCTCTGATCTGAGCTTCGTTAAGAAGGATCCCACGTTACGAAATTGCGGAAAAGCTGCAGCCCGCAGCGGGCGCTCTTTTCCGGATGAAACTGCGTCGCAAACACGTTGTCCCGCGCCACGGCGCAGGTAATGGGCAGGCCGTAGCTCGTCGTCGCCGCGACGAGCGTATCGTCAACCGGCGCCACGAAGTAGCTGTGCACGAAATAAAACCACGACTGATCGGGAATCCCTTCCCAGAGCGCATGCGTCTGCCGCTGTGTCACCCGGTTCCAGCCCATCTGCGGCACCTTCAGCTTCTGTCCTGCCGCCGTGATCATGGCACGCTCGGGAAAACGGAGTACCTTGCCTTCGTAGATGCCGAGTCCGGCCGCATCGCCTTCGTCGGAACGCTCGAAAAGCATCTGCAGACCGATGCAGATCGCCAGCACGGGCTTGGTCGCCAGCGCTTCGCGCACCGCCGCTTCCAGACCGCATTCCTGCAGATGGCGCATGCAGTCCGGCATCGCGCCCTGACCGGGGAAGACCACCCGGTCGGCCGCGCGGATCACGGCCGGATCGCCCGATACGAAGACGTCGGCCATGCCCTCTGCCGCCGTTTCAACGGCCTTCGAGACACTGCGCAGATTTCCGCAGCCGTAGTCGAGCACTGCGATTCTCATAGAACCCCCTTGGTGGACGGCACCGTTCCGGCGGCTCGTTCATCGAACGCCACTGCCATGCGGAGCGCGCGCCCGAACGCTTTGAAGAGACTTTCGGCCTGATGGTGGCTGTTTTCTCCCCGCAGATTGTCCAGATGAAGGGTGACGCCGGCCGAATTCACGAAGCCCTGAAAGAATTCTCGCACCAGTTCGGTATCCATACCGCCCACGTTTTCGCGCGTGAAGCTGCAGACGAAAGTCAGGCCGGGACGGCCGGAGCAGTCCAGCACCGCGCGCGACAGCGATTCGTCGAGCGGCACGTAGGCATGGCCGTAGCGCACGATGCCGCGCTTGTCGCCGAGCGCCTCGCGAAGCGCCGTTCCGAGCGCGATGCCCGTATCTTCGACGAGATGGTGCGCATCGATGTGCAGGTCGCCCTTGGCGTGAACCTTGAGACGAACCATGCCGTGACGAGAAATCTGCTCGAGCATGTGGTCGAAAAATCCGACGCCCGTACAGATGTCGGCACCCGTTTCATCAAGTCCGAGTTCGATCTCGATCTGCGTTTCCTTGGTTTCTCTTTTGACGGATCCGCGGCGGTAGGTCATGTCCGGCTCCTTCGAAATGCGGTTTTACTTAAGACGATAGCGCGCCGAACGCGAGTGGGCGGTCAGAGATTCCCCTTCGGCAAGCGTCGAGGCAATGCGGCCGAGCACCTGAACGCCTTCTTCGGAAACGTGAAGGATCGACGTGCGCTTCTGGAAATCGTAAACGCCGAGCGGCGAGCTGAAGCGCGCCGTGCGGGAGGTCGGCAGCACGTGGTTCGGGCCGGCGCAGTAGTCACCGAGCGCTTCCGAGGTCCAGCGGCCGAGGAAGAGCGCGCCGGCGTGATGAATGTGCTCCGCCCACTTTTCGGGATCCTCGACGGAGAGCTCCAGATGTTCAGGAGCAATCGTGTCGGCCACGCGGCAGGCTTCCTCAAGATCCTTCGTCACGATGATGGCGCCGCGGGCGGCAAGACTCTTTTCAATGATGTCGCGGCGGGACATCGTCGGGAGCAGTTTGGCAATCGAGGCCTGGACGGCGACGGCAAACTCGGCGTCGGGCGTCAGAAGCACGGCCTGGGCGAGTTCATCGTGCTCGGCCTGGCTGAACAGGTCCATCGCGATCCAGTCGGGATCCGTTCCGCCGTCGCAGATCACGAGGATTTCGGACGGACCGGCGATCATGTCGATGCCGACGCGGCCGAATACATGGCGCTTGGCAGCCGCCACGTAGGCGTTGCCCGGACCGACGATCTTGTCGACGCAGGGAATCGTCTTCGTGCCGTAGGCAAGTGCGGCGACGGCCTGAGCACCGCCGATGGCGTAGGCTCGGTTGACGCCGCAGAGACTGGCCGCCGCGAGCACCAGCTGATTTTTCTCGCCGCCCGGCGTCGGCACCACCATTTCAATCTGGCGGACGCCGGCGACGTTGGCAGGCATGGCGTTCATGAGCACGGAGCTCGGGTAGGCGGCCTTGCCGCCCGGCACGTACAGACCGACCGAATCCACGGCGGTCACCCGCTGGCCCATGCGGTTGCCGAGATGATCGGTCACCATGAACGTCTTGCCGAGTTCGTTTTCATGGAACTTGCGGATGCGTTCGGCTGCCTCGGTGAGCGCTTCGCGCTGTTCGGCGGGAAGACCGTCAAGCGCCGCCTTCATTTCTTCGGCCGTGATGACGAGCTCGTCCATCGAGGAGACCGACATGCGGTCGAAACGGTTGGTGTATTCGAGCACGGCTTCGTCGCCGCGGACGCGGACGTCCTCGACGATGGCTTCGGCACGGCGCGTGATTTCAGGATCGACGCTCGCATCTCGGGCGACGAGTTTGGAGAATTCCGCCTCGAACTGAGGATCGGCGGTATTGAGCTGACGAACAGACATAATGCACCTATACGAAAAACTGACAGAGAAATCGGTTCGGGAAAGCGTGTTGTCCCGTGTGGTGCAGAGGCGCGGAGGCCCGCACCGGCAGCGGCCGCCGGCCTCGGACACGGACGGTTCGAAGGCTCGGCTGCGGCATGATGAAAAAGAAGGATCCGTCACGCCTTCACGGCGTGTCGGAAGTCTCGGATGATGGGCTCAAGCTCCGCGCGCTTCAGCTTCATGGCCGTCTGATTGACGATAAGGCGGGAGGAAATGGGCGCGATCGTGGTGACTTCGCGCATGTTGTTGGCACGAAGCGTGGCGCCCGTGCTCACCAGGTCGACGATGGCGTCGGCCAGACCGGCGATCGGCGCCAGTTCCATCGAGCCGTAAAGCTTGATGAGATCAACGTGCACGCCCTGTTCGGCGAAGTAGTCGCGGCTCCACTTGATGTACTTCGTGGCAATGCGAAGACGCGCGCCGCGGCGCACGCTGCGTTCGTAGTCAAAGCCCACGGGAGCGGCGACGCACATGCGGCCTCGCGCGATATTGAGGTCGACGGGCACGTAGAGCCCGTTGCCGCCGTGTTCGTAAAGCGTATCCCAGCCGGCAACGCCCATGTCCGCGGCGCCGTACTGCACGTACGTTGCCACGTCGGATGCGCGCACCACGACGATGCGCAGATCGTCGCGGTTCGTACCGATCATGAGCTTTCGCGAGCTCTCAGGATTTTCAAGGGGCACGACGCCGGCCGCCGCCAGAAACGGCAGCGTTTCATCGAAAATGCGCCCCTTGGAGAGTGCTAAGGTTATCAAGCGTTCACCCTTACGATATCTGCGCCGAGACTGCGCAGCTTATCTTCCATGTGTTCGTATCCGCGGTCGAGGTGGTAAATGCGGTCGACCGTACTTTCGCCCTGAGCGGCAAGTGCCGCGATCACGAGCGAAGCGGAGGCCCGCAGATCAGTAGCCATTATGGTAGCACCCGTCAGGGCAGGCACGCCTTGGACAATTGCAGTATGTCCTTCAATCGAAATCTGCGCGCCGAGGCGCATCAGTTCGGGGACATGCATGAACCGATTTTCGAAAATCGTCTCCGTGATCCGGGCGGTGCCCTCGGCAAGGCAGTTGAGCGTCATGAACTGCGCCTGCATGTCGGTCGGGAAACCAGGATGCGGCACGGTTCGGATCGAAACCGGCTTCGGGCGGCCCGTCATGCGCACGCGAACCCAGTCGGCGCCGACATTGAGCTGTGCGCCCGCCTCCCTGAGTTTGTCGAGGACGACCTCCATATGCCCGGGCTCGCAGTGCGTCACCAGCACATCGCCCTGAGTCACGACGGCGGCGACAAAGAAGGAACCGGCCTCGATGCGGTCGGCGATGACCGTATGCTCGGCGCCGTGAAGACGTTCAACGCCTTCAATGCGGATCACCGGCGTGCCCTCGCCTTCGATCTTTGCCCCCATGGCCTTCAGACAGTCGCAGAGGTCGACCACTTCGGGCTCGCGCGCCGCATTTTCGATCACGGTCACGCCGTCGGCCAGCACGGCCGCCATCACGAGATTTTCCGTGCCGGTCACGGTCACCATGTCCGTCACCAGATGCGCACCCGTCAGTCTGGCGGCGTGGGCCTTCACATAGCCGTGATCGATCTCCACCGAAGCGCCGAGCTGGCGCAGACCGCGGATATGCTGATCCACCGGACGCGCACCGATCGCACAGCCCCCCGGCAGACTGACCTCGGCCGTCCCGAAGCGCGCCACGAGCGGACAGAGCGTCAGCACCGACGCGCGCATGGTCTTCACAAGCTCGTAGGGAGCAACCGTACTCGTCACCGCACCCGCGTTGAGCGTCACGTCCGTGCCGCTGCGCTCGACGCGCACGCCCATGCCCGACAGCAGCTTCAGCATCGTGCGAACGTCCGCGAGATCGGGCACGTTGTGCAGCACAAGGTCATCCGCCGTCAGAAGAGCGGCGGCAAGGATGGGCAGCGCGGCGTTTTTGGCGCCCGAAGCGCGGATTTCTCCGACAAGGCGGCGTCCGCCGCAGATTTTTAGCTGTTGCATAGATTCGGTGGTGATGGGAAATTCTGTCTCAGTCGTTATTATCGTTTTTTCAGACGTTCGGAGAGGCGAACATCTCGTCCAGGCCGTAGACGTGCACCAGCTCCCGGAAACCCGCAGGCTCGTTGCGGACATCGAGAACGAGACCGAGCGACGAAGCGCGGCGCCGGGCATGGAGCACCAGAGCGACCACGGTGCTGTCCACGTGCTCGACGCCTTCAAAGTCGAGCACGGCGTCGCCGCCCGCGAGCGCCCGGTCGATCTGCTTTTTGACGCGGGAGGCATCCACGAAAGTCATATCCGCGGCTTCAAACTTCATGTCCGATCTCCGTCAGGCGGCAGGCTTCACCGCGTTTTTGCCGGCCAGCTCTTCGCCCTTGTCCTCCAGCAGGCGGATGAGTCCGGGAATACCGTCCTGATTGAGCGTCGAAGCAAACTGCGAACGATAGTTTTCCACCATCCAGATGCCTTCGACATTGACGTCCACGATCTTCCACTCGCCGGCCTTGTTGCGGTAGATGCGGTAGTCGAGGCCGATGTCGGGCTGACCCGAAGACTTCAGGAGCGTGCGCACGACGAGCTCGTCGGCAAGCTTGCGGTTGCGCGTCGGACGCAGTTCGCACTTGTGATCCTTAATGTTGGTCAGAGCACCCGCATAGACCCGGATCAGCAGGCGCTCAAAACCCGTCTTGAGGCGCTCCCGGTCCTCCTTGGAAGCCTGGCGCCATTTGGGCCCGACCGTCATGCGGGTCATCATCGTGAAGTCGACCGACGGCATAACCTGACGGTCGACCAGCGCACGCAGCGCCTCCGCGTCGCCGCTGTGAAGCTTGTCATCGGCACGGATGGCATCAAGAATATCGTTGCTCACCTTTACGACCCATGTCCACGGGTCATCTGCATCGGCGGCCGAAACGGGCACCGCGCCGAAAGAAGCCGCCAGAAGCGCGGCTGCCAAGAGGTCTCGTCTCTGAATCATCTTTTACTCCTTACGGCCCTGAGCCGGTTCGTCGTCATCCTCGTCAAGCGACAGCGGCGTCAGCGTTCCGAGTTCTTCTTCGGCAGTCTGCTCGCCGTCGGCCACCAGACTGCGCCGCATCTGACGATAGGCGCTGCGCACGGCGGCGTATTCGTCCACCACGTTGGCGCGCATGTCGTCAAGACCGGCATCGATCATCTTCGAGCGGGCGTCGACCGCATCAAGCGACGCATAGCCCGTCGCCCAATACCATTCTTCATTCCAGAGCGCATAGGTCATGGGATTCAGCCCGGACTGAACCGGCCACTGAAAGACGTCGCGCATGCCGGAAGGACCGAGCAGCGGCAGCACGAGATACGGCCCCGGTTCGACTCCCCACACGCCGAGCGTCTGGCCGAAGTCCTCCTTGTGCGGCTCCATGCCGACCCTGCCCGCCACGTCGAAGATGCCGCCGATGCCGATCGTCGTATTGAGCAGAAAGCGAAAGACCGTTGAAATCCCCTCGCTGACCTTGCCCTGCATGAAGCTGTTGAGCGCATTTCCCGGTTCCCGCATGTTGTCCATCACATTCGAGACGCCGTCTCTGGCCATTTCCGGCACGACCGCACGGTAGCCCAGCGTCACGGGCTTGAGCAGCACGCGGTCAAGTCCGTCGTTGAAGGCGAACATCTGTCGGTTGAAGGCCTCGTAGGGATCGTCCGGATTCTGTCCGGCATCGGGAGGGACCTGGGCGCACCCGGCAAGAAGGAGTGCAGCCAGAGAGGGGAGGAGCGCGCTCTGCCAAGCTTTCATGATGGTTCTCTTTTAGTCTTTCTGTCCGGTCTTTTCCGCCGTCGAATAGAGGAACTGGCTGATCAGCGATTCCAGCACCATGGCACTCTGGGTGCGGCGGATTTCACTGCCCGTCTTGAGATTTTCTTCATCGGCGCCGGGCTCGATGCCGACATACTGCTCGCCCAGAAGTCCCGCCGTCAGGATTTTGGCCGAGGAATCCGCCGGGAAGGGATAGGCGGAATCAATCGTCATCGTCACCCGGGCCTGAAAGGTTTCGGGATCAAACACGACGGTCTGAACGCGGCCGACGACAACGCCGGCGGACTTCACGGCCGCCCGGGGCTTGAGACCGCCGATATTGTCGAACGCCGCCGTCACGGTATACGTCTTGTGGCTGAAGCTGAAGCTGCCGAGATTGGCCGCCTGAAGCGACATGAAGAGCATCGCGGCGAAACCGAGCACCACGAAAATGCCCACATAGAATTCAAGCGAACGATTTTTGTCCATTCTGAACACCCTGTTGATTTGTCTGTTCTTATACCGTGGTAAACATCCAGGCGGTCATCATAAAGTCAAGGCCGAGCACCATCAGCGAGGAAATGACAACGGTACTCGTCGTCGCCCTCGAAACGCCGTCGGGCGTCGGTCGGGCACAGTAGCCGTGAAAGAGTGCGATGAGACCGACGGCCACGCCGAAGACCACGCTCTTGATGCCGCCGTTGAGCACGTCCGACCAAACGTCGACGGAGCTCTGCATCTGGCTCCAGAAGGCACCGCTGTCCGTTCCGATCATTTCAACGCCGACGAACCAGGCGCCCATGATGCCGACGGCGGAAAAAATCGCCGCCAGAATCGGCATCGCGATGAAGGCCCCGATGAATCGGGGAGCCAGAACGCGGCGCACCGGGTCCACTCCCATCATTTCCATCGCGGCAAGCTGTTCGCCCGCGCGCATGAAGCCGATTTCCGCCGTGAGCGCCGTTCCAGCCCGGCCGGCAAAAAGAAGCGCCGTCACGACAGGACCGAGCTCACGCACGAGCGAGAGCGCGACCATGGTGCCGAGCGCCTGCTCGCTGCCGTACGTCACCAGCACGTAATAGCCCTGAAGGCCGAGCACGAAGCCCACGAAAAGCCCCGACACCGCAATGATGAGGAGCGAATAATTGCCGATGAAATGGATCTGCTGCAGCACCGGCACGAGCTTCGCGCCGCCCAGCCGGGAGAGCAGCAGGCAGGTAAAAAGACCGAATCGGCCGATGCGCCGGAAGATGCTCACCACCAGCCGTCCGATCGCCGTAAGCATTGTTCTCATTTCCGGCTCCTTCCGAAATCTTCCTGTACGGGCGGCGACGGATAGTGGAAGCGCACGGGACCGTCGGGCAGCCCCTTGATGAACTGCTTCACAAAAGGCTCCTCGGACTGACGAAGGACGTCGGGCGAACCCTCCGCCGCGATTCTTCCCGCATTGATCATGTAGACGTAGTCCGCAATCTCGAAAGTTTCCTCGACGTCGTGCGTGACGATGATCGACGTCGCCTTGAGCGCATCGTTGAGACGGCGGATCAGCTTGGCGGTGACGCCCATCGATATCGGATCAAGCCCCGCGAAGGGTTCGTCGTACATGATGACCGCCGGGTCAAGCGCAATCGCGCGCGCAAGCGCGACGCGGCGCGACATGCCGCCCGAAATTTCGGAAGGCATCAGAGGTGCGGCGCCGCGAAGGCCGACGGCGTTGAGCTTCATCAGCACCAGATCCCGGATCGTTTCCTCGTCCAGATCCGTCTGTTCCCTCATCGGAAAGGCGACGTTGTCGAAGACCGAAAGGTCGGTAAATAGCGCGCCGAACTGAAACAGCATGCCCATGCGGCGCCGGGCGCGATAAAGCGCCTTGTGGTCGCCGGGACGGAGCACCTCGCCGGCGATCGTCACCGTGCCGCTCTGCGGCGTCAGCAGACCGCCGATCAGCTTGAGAAGCGTGGTCTTGCCCATGCCCGAGCCGCCCATGATGGCAACCACCTTCCCCTGGCCGAAGTGCATCGTCACATTCTGAAGAATGATGCGCTCTCCGTAGCTGAAGGTCAGCCCGTCGATTTTGACCGTGTCTATCATAAATTTCCTGTCAGTTCACGGGGGTTCAGAGTCCGGGACTCGGCGCAAAGCGCACAAGGCGGCTGATGCCGAGCGCCTTGAGCTCAGGCGCTTCCGGCGCCAGCGGCGAAAAGCAGCCGATGATGTCGTCCGTGATGAGTGCCGGGCGGCGCTTCTCGAAATCGACGAGCACCCATTCCGTCGCGCCGACCATCAGGAGTTCGTCCCCCCGTCGCAGCGCATAGCGGCGCAACGACGAAACGCGCCTGGCGCTCTGCACCCAGGTGCAGAGCTCAAGCCGGTCTCCCAGCAGTGCCGGACGCAGATACTCGATCCAGTGCTGTCTCGCGACCCAGGTGCGGTTGACCGCGCGCAGCGCCTCGAAATCCCAGCCGCAGGAAGCCGCATGCAGCGTTGCCGCCTCTTCCATCCAGCGCAGATATTCCTTGTTGTTGACGTGATTGAGCACGTCGATGGAATCTTCGCCGACGCAAATCGGCATCCTGAATATCGCCTCTCTCATCCCTGACGTCCATTATCCACTGAAGAAAGAACCTGCCGCGTGCGCCCTAGCCTATTCTGAACAACTGTTTACTGTTTATTTCCGGCTGATTCCCGATGCGGTTGCAGGCGCACAACAGCAGGACCGCCGCCGGCGGTTCTCTTCTGTCGCATTCGCTTGCAATTCAGTCTGCGTTCTTGGCGAATCCGCGCGCATCATCCCTGCTCTGCAGAGGACGGCGCCCTCGGAACTCGACTAAAATCCACACACTTCAATCACCCGCCATCGGGGAATTGTATCGCCGCCGAAGGCCGATCTGTATGCCCTCGGCGCCGAGATTCGATCCTTACACGCACTCCCGAATTCCGTGACACAGACCAAAACCACTCCGTCAGCCCCCAAGAAAGTCCGCCGGCCGTCACCCCGCCGTTCGGGCGCTGCCGCGTTCTTCAAATGGTTCTTCGGCATCGCCGCCGCCGGCGCCGCCTCCGCCGTTCTGCTTGCCGTTTTTGTCTTTGCTTTCATCTACCGGCAGCTTCCGCCGATCGACACGCTCTCCGACTACCGTCCCCGCGTGCCTCTTCGCATTTGGAGCGCCGACGGTCAGCTGATGGGCGAATTCGGCGAGGAACGCCGCGACTTCATTCGCCTGAAGGATGTGCCGGCTCACGTCAAGCACGCGATTCTTGCCGCAGAGGATGCCGGCTTTTACGATCATCCCGGCATCGAGATTACCGGCATTGCCCGCGCAGCCTTCATCAATCTGCTGACCGGCCGCCGCGGCCAGGGCGGATCGACCATCACCCAGCAGGTCGCCCGCAACTTTTTCCTGTCCTCGGAAAGAACCTATACCCGCAAGCTTTACGAAATCGCCATGTCCTTCAAGATCGAGCAGACGCTCACGAAGGACGAGATCCTTGAAATCTACCTGAACCAGATTTATCTCGGTCAGCGAGCCTACGGCTTTCAGAGCGCCGCCCGCACCTACTTCGGCCGCTCTCTCGATCAGCTTTCCGTCGGAGAAGCCGCAACCATCGCCGGTCTGCCCGTGGCGCCTTCGGCCTATAACCCGATCGTGAATCCAACCCGCGCCACGATGAGAAAAAACTACGTGCTGCGCCGCATGCTTGATCTCGGCTACATTGATGAACTGACTTATACGACTGAAAAAGCTCAGCCCATGCAGACCCGCCGCGTCGCCACGGCTCAGGATCTGATCACCGCCAACATCAGCGATGAATCCGCGCCCGCCAAGTACGCCTCCGAGCTCGTGCGCATGCTCGTCTACGACATCTTCAAAGACGAAACCTATTCGCGCGGCATCAATGTCTACACGACGATCAGCATGGCCGACCAACGGGCCGCCGTCGATGCCGTCCGCCGTCATCTCATCGCCTATGACCGCAAGTACGGCTACCGCGGCCCTGAAAAATACATAGAACTCGGCACGGGAGACGCCCGCGCCAAATCGATCCGCATTGCGCTTGAAGGCACAGCGGCGTCTCCCTTCATGGTGGCGGCGGTCGTCATTGAAGCCGGCCCCAAAAAGCTCACAGCGGCCATTTCGCCCAACGAAATCGTGACGCTTGATGCCGAAAGTCTGAAATTCGGGCGTCATCATCTCGGCAAGGTCGCCAAAAAATACGAGGCCGAAGCCCTGAAGCCCGGCGCCGTCATCCGCGTCATGCGGGCCAAGAACGGCACGGACTGGACCCTGGCCCAGGTACCGCGGGTTGAAGCCGCATTCGTCGCCGGCGACTTCAACACCGGTGCCGTCCGGGCGCTCGTCGGCGGCTTCGACTTCAATCTCAACATGTTCAACCACGTGACGCAGGCCTGGCGTCAGCCCGGCTCGTCGTTCAAGCCCTTCATCTATTCGGCCGCACTCGACAAGGGCTTTACGACAACCACCGTCATCAACGACGCTCCCATCAGCATTGATCCGAAATACACCGGCAACAAGCTTTGGGAGCCGAAGAACTATGAAGGCCGCTTCGACGGCCCGATGCCTCTCAGAAAGGCGCTTGAAAAATCGAAGAATCTCGTGTCGATCCGCGTCATGCAGGCCATCGGCCCCCGCTACGCACAGGAATTCGTCCGCAAGTTCGGCTTCCCTGCCGACAAGCATCCCGCCAATCTTCCGATGGCGCTCGGCGCCGGCAGCGTGACGCCCTGGCAGATGTTCGGCGCCTATACTGTCTTTGCCAACGGCGGCTACCGCGTGCAGCCTTATCTGATCGAACGCGTCACCGACGTTGACGGCCGCACGCTCATGCGCGCGACCAACCGTACGGCGGGCGACGAATCGATCCGCGCCATTGACGACCGCAACGCCTACATCATGCACTCGCTGCTTCACGGCGTCGCCACGGAAGGCACGGCGGCCCGGGCGACCCGCATGCTCAAGCGGGGCGACATCGGGGGCAAAACCGGCACGACCAATGACAGCCACGACGCGTGGTTCTGCGGTTATGCGGGCAATCAGGTCGCCGTGACCTGGATGGGCTACGACACGCCCAAGCCGCTCGGCTCGCGTGAAACCGGCGGCGGTCTGTCGCTGCCAATCTGGATCGACTACATGAAGACGGCGCTGGCGGACACGCCGGAATACACGCGTGTCCAGCCTTCGAGCGTGGTCGAAATCAACGGCGAAGTGTTCTACCGCGACCCCGTCCGCGGAGGCGCCGTCGGCGATCTCGACGCCGGCGCTTCGGACTCCGACGCCAGCGATCTGGTGCGCAATCAGATCTTCTGAGACGCCTCACGGCAGAAGGGACCGCGGATCAGCGGTCCCTTTCTTATCTTCAGTGGTCGGTTTGCCTTATGGTTGCGGAGAACAATACCCGCTACACTACGGAACTGCACCGACGTCGGCGCCGAGACGGGACAGTGCATCCGCGACCGCCGCCTCAAGCGTACGGCTGCTGCGGCTGTCCCGCCAGCGTCCGTCCTTCAGGGAAAAATGAAATCCCCCGAAGCGCGAGGCGCACCAGATTTCGTGCATGGGCGTCTGGATATTGATGACGACCTGCTCGCCGTCGTCAAGTTCGACGGTCAGCACATTGCCGCTGCGGCTGCAGTCGACTTCATCGGATGCCTCTTCGAGCCAGGTTTCGATTGAGCGCATCTCTGCTTCGGCTGCCGCCAGAAATTCTGTGTCTTTGTCCATTGAAAGGATGTCCTATGTTGAAGAACGCCGTTCTGCTCGGCCTTATCGCCGCTTTCTGTCTCGGCCTTTCCGGCTGCGGTCAGAAGGGAGACCTGTACATGCCCGAGCGCGCCGCGGCGGCAGCCGTCCGCTGAGGGACGGTCTTTTGCGTCCGATTGTATAACACACCCTCTATTCTCATGACTTCCTCGACCATGCATCACCCTGCCGGCTTCGTCCGCCGGGGCGACGAGCTCTGGTGCGAAGGCGTGCCGCTTTCGCGCATCGCAGCCGAAACGGCGATGACGACCTACGTCTATTCGCGAGCCCGGATTACGGAAAACTATCAGGCCTACCGGCACGCCTTCGGCGACGCCCCTCATCTGATCTGCTACGCCATGAAGGCCAACTCGACCTGCGGCATCCTGCAGGTGCTTGCCTCTCTCGGCGCCGGCGCCGATACCGTCAGCGGCTGGGAAATTGCCCGTGCGCTTCGTGCCGGATTCAAACCCGAAAACATCGTCTATTCAGGCGTCGGCAAAACTCGCCGCGAAATTGCCTACGCGCTCGAGCAAGGCATCGGCTGCTTCAATATTGAAAGCGAACCGGAGCTCGAACGCATCAACGAAATCGCCGTCGCCATGGGCGTGCGGGCTCCGATTTCGATTCGCTGCAATCCGGACGTCGATGCCAAGACTCATCCGTATATTTCCACCGGACTGCGCAACAACAAGTTCGGCATTCCTGTGGAAAAAGCGGAAGCCGTCTACCTGCGGGCAGCCAATATGCCCGGCATCTCGGTCAAAGGCATCGACGCCCACATCGGCAGTCAGATTACCGAAGTGCAGCCCTTCCTGGACTCCGTCGTGAAGCTTCTTGATGCCATGGAGCGTCTGCGCAGCCGGGGACTTGAACTCAGCCATCTTGATATCGGCGGCGGCATCGGCATCAGCTATCGTCCCGAAGATACGCCGCCCTCGCCCTCCGACATCATCTGTCCGGTTCTGGGCATGATGAAGGAGCGCGGTTTTGAAAACGTCAGACTCGTCGTCGAACCCGGCCGATCCATCATCGGCGACGCCGGCGTGATGCTCACCGAGATTCAGTACATCAAACACGGCGCCGCGCGCGACTTCTGCATCGTCGAAGGCGCCATGACCGACCTGATCCGGCCGGCGCTTTACAACGCCTGGATGGAAATCGTCCCTGTCACACAGCGCCGGGACACGGCGCCGCTGGTGATGGATGTCGTAGGCCCTGTCTGCGAATCTTCCGACTTCCTCGGCCGGGCCCGCGAGCTCGCCGTCCGGCCCGGCGACTGGCTCGCCGTGCTTGACGGCGGCGCATACGGCGCCAGCATGGCCAGCCGCTACAACAGCCGGGCGCTTCCGATGGAGGTTCTCGTCGACGGCACCCGCATCATTCCTCTTCGCACGCCCGACACGTTCGAAGATCTCATCGCGGGCGAATGCATGCTGACGGACCTCTGACGCGCCGAAGCATCGAGCCGGCCGCGCAGGGTTCAGATCTTGCGTCATGCCGAGCCGGCACTGTACAATCGATCAACGCCGGATTGCGGGTTAAGCCCGCAATGCGGCGTTTTTTGTGTCCGCAGCATCGGCTGCATCGGATTCCCCACTAGCTCAGTCTGAAGCGGAATCCCTTTTCAGGAGGGATAACCATGCATCTTGAGAATACCGTCAAGCTTGACTTCAAGGACGTACTCATCCGGCCGAAGCGTTCCACGCTGACGAGCCGCAGCGAAGTGGACATCACCCGGGAATTCAAATTCCTTCACTCATCGGAAAAGTACTGCGGCATTCCGATCATTGCCGCCAACATGGACACAACCGGGACGTTTGAAATGGCTCGGGCGCTTGCCGCCCACCGGCTCTCGACGGCGCTGCACAAGCACTACGACGTCGATCAATATGTCGACTTTTTCAACCGGCTCAGTGACAAATCTTCCGCCTTCTACTCCCTCGGCATCGGCAGGAGCGACTGGGAGAAGTTTCAGGAAACCATGCGCCGCGCCCCCGGCGCCGTACGCTATGTCTGCATTGACGTCGCCAACGGCTACACAGAAGCCTTTGTCGCCTTCGTCAAGAAGGTCCGGGATGCCTATCCCGACATCGTGATCATGGCGGGCAACGTCGTCACCGGTGACATGACTGAAGAGCTGCTGCTCGCCGGCGCCGACATCGTCAAGGTCGGCATCGGCCCGGGCTCCGTCTGCACGACCCGCAAAATGACGGGCGTAGGCTATCCGCAGCTTTCGGCCATCATCGAATGCGCCGATGCCGCCCACGGCCTCGGCGGACGGATCTGCGCCGACGGCGGCTGCACGGTGCCCGGCGACATTGCCAAGGCTTTCGGAGGCGGAGCCGATTTCGTCATGCTGGGCGGGATGCTGGCCGGCTACGATGAAGCGGGCGGCGACACCGTGACGGAAAACGGGCAGGTATTCCGCCGCTTCTACGGCATGAGTTCCAAAAACGCCATGGACAAATACGCCGGCGGCGTGGCGAAATATCGTGCCGCCGAAGGCAAAGCCGTCCTGCTGCCGGCGAGGGGACCTGTTGAAAACGCCGTGCAGGACATTCTGGGCGGCGTGCGCAGCGCCTGCACCTACGTGGGCGCCCGCCGGCTTAAGGAACTGACGATGCGAACGACGTTCGTTCGCGTCTCCATGCAGCTCAACGAAGTGTTCGGAAAAGCCCCCCTCTGACCCGCCGCCTCCGACACCCCGTGCCCCGCATTTCGGATGCGGGGCCGGAGATCTGACGATGAGGCGGTAGAATAGATTGTTTGTACCCATTCTTCCCTCTGCGAGGCTCCCTTGAGCATCTTCGACACCGCACGCTTTGTCATCTCCGCTGCCAAGCTCTCCGGTCTGCCCCCGGAAAACGTTCCGGAAATCGCCTTCGCCGGCCGATCCAATGCCGGCAAGTCCACCACCATCAACGTTCTCACGCGCAAGACCCGGCTGGCTTTCGCCAGCAAGACGCCGGGCCGCACGCAGCTCATCAATTTCTTTGCGCTTTCCCAAAAGGATGCGGAAGGCCGTCGAAGCGACGTCGGCTGTCTGGTCGATCTTCCGGGCTACGGCTTTGCCAAGGCCAGCGAGGATACCCGCAAAACGTGGTCCCAGCTTGTCGGAGGCTATATCGCACAGCGTCCGACGATGACGGGTCTCGTCATCGTCATGGACGCACGCCGGCCCTTCATGCCGACCGATGAATGGCTGATCGAATTCATGGCCCAGCGTCCCGAAGTGAAAATGCACTGGCTCCTCAACAAAGCGGACCAGCTCAAGAATCAGGAGCGCCGCGTCACGCTCAGAGAAGCCCAGAAACGGGCGGCCGAAATCGGCCCGCACGTGACCGTTCAGCTATTTTCCGGCCTCAAGAAGGAAGGAACCGCGGAGCTTGCCGCCGTACTTGAAGGCTGGCTCGGTCTTAATGCTGAGGAAAGCCCCGCTCAGTAAAGTTACCCGTGATCGATCGGCTGTTCGGGGCAGGCGTCTGTCCTCCTCAGCCTCTACTTAGGAATACGAAATGCAGACTCTTGGTGCCTATCCGAGCGTACGCATGCGCCGCATGCGTCACGATGACTTCTCCCGCCGCCTGATGCGTGAAAATGTGGTGACGGCCAACGACCTGATCCTTCCCGTCTTTGTGATGGAAGGCACGGCCCGCCGTGAACCCGTTCCCTCCATGCCCGGCGTTGACCGTCTGACGATCGACGAACTTCTGAAAGTTGCCGGCGAATGCGTTGAACTCGGCATCCCGATGATCGCGCTCTTCCCGCACATCGAAGACGAGCTCAAGACCGCCGACGGCCGTGAAGCCGCCAACCCTGACGGCCTGATTCCCCGTGCCGTGAAGGCCCTCAAGGCCGCTTATCCTCAGCTCGGCGTCATGTGCGACGTCGCGCTTGACCCCTATACCACGCACGGCCAGGACGGTCTCATCGACGAAACCGGCTACATTCTCAACGACGAAACCATTGAAGTGCTCGTCGAGCAGGTGCTTGCTCAGGCCCGCGCCGGTGCCGACGTCGTTGCGCCCTCCGACATGATGGACGGCCGCATCGGCATCATCCGCGACCGTCTTGAAAAGGAAGGTCTCATTCATACCCGCATCATGGCCTACTCCGCCAAGTATGCAAGCTCCTTCTACGGTCCGTTCCGCGATGCCGTCGGCTCCGCCGGCAATCTCGGCAAATCCAACAAGGCCGTTTATCAGCAGGATCCTGCCAACAGCAACGAGGCGCTCTGGGAAGTGGGTCTTGACCTTGCCGAAGGCGCCGACATGGTGATGGTGAAGCCCGGCGTGCCTTATCTCGACGTGCTTTGGCGCGTGAAGCAGGAATTCGGTGCGCCGACCTTTGCCTATCACGTCTCCGGTGAATACGCCATGATTAAGTTTGCCGCTCAGGCGGGCGCCATTGATGAAAAGAAGATCACCTTCGAAACGATGGTCTGCTTCAAGCGTGCCGGCGCAGACGGCATCCTGACGTACTGTGCGCTCGACGTGGCCCGTTGGATCAAGGAAGGCTACAGCTATTAACCTCCGCTTCTGATGCCATAGAAAACCCCCGACCGACTGTTTGTGCGATCGGGGGTTTCTCGTTTATGCAGGACGGTTATCATTCCCAGCCATGCTGAAGGCGCCTCAGTTCGCGACCCTCACGCTTCGTCGGCCGACCCTTTCTGATGGTCGCGGCAGGCTCGGATGCGAGCCTCAGAATCTCTTTGCGCTGCTCGCGGGAAAGACGGCTTTCTTCAGATTCCCTGTAAAGTTTCTGAGCTTCCGAAGCGGGCCCCCTCTGGCCGGACAATCCCTCCACAGTCACCTTGAAGATCTCGTCGCCGCGCCGAATCTCCAGCCGATCCCCGATCCTGACGTCGCGGGAAGGCTTCATTCGCTGACCGTTGAGCAGAACGCGGCCCAATCCCACTTCATCCTGCGCCAGCGTACGAGTCTTGAAAAACCTTGCCGCCCACAGCCATTTGTCAATTCGCATGCTGTCCATGACACACCTGCAAAAACGGCCCGTTCGGACACTGCCGAGCGGGCCGGAATCTGGTTCGCTAGAACTCAGCGATTATTCAGCCTTGGCTTCTTCAGCCTTGACTTCTTCAACGGCAACAGCCTTTTCCGTGAGTTCCATGTAGGCCATCGGAGCGTTGTCGCCGACGCGGAAGCCCATCTTGAGGATGCGGGTGTAACCGCCGTTGCGGTTGGCGAAGCGCGGGCCGATTTCGTTGAACAGCTTCACGACGACTTCACGGTCACGAAGACGGTTGAAGGCGAGACGCTTGTTGGCAACGGTCGGTTCCTTGGCGAGCGTGATCATCGGTTCGACGACACGACGGAGTTCCTTGGCCTTGGGAAGCGTGGTCTTGATGGCTTCATGCTTGATGAGGGAGCACATCATGTTGCGGAGCATGGCGAGGCGGTGAGCGCTCGTGCGGTTGAGCTTGCGAAGGCCGAGACGGTGACGCATTTTGGTAATTCCTTAAAAAGTCTATTGAATGATGCCGGCACGGACCGGCAGCGCCTTCCCCGTGTCTTCTATCTTTTCGGAGAACCCGCAAAGCGGTCGGGTGAAAGCGGAAAGGCGTGATCATAAACGATCACGCCTTTGAATTCAAGCGTCAGACACGATTTTCAGCATGCCTGACGGACGAACATCAGTGTTCCTGAGCGGGAGGCCAGTTTTCGAGACGGGAGCCGAGCGTCAGACCGTGAGCAGCAAGCACTTCCTTGATTTCGTTGAGGGACTTGCGGCCGAGGTTCGGGGTCTTGAGCAGTTCGTTTTCCGTACGCTGGATCAGATCGCCGATGTAGTAGATGTTTTCGGCCTTGAGGCAGTTGGCGGAACGAACCGTAAGCTCGAGATCGTCGACAGGGCGCAGCAGGATCGGATCGAGCGGCGGGGGATTCGACGCGGAATCTTCCGGCTCGGCGGCTTCAACGCCGGAATCCGGATGGATCGTGCCGAACACGGCAAGCTGATCCTGAAGAATGCGGACGGCTTCGCGAAGCGCTTCTTCCGGACCGATGGCGCCGTTCGTTTCGATCGTCATTTCGAGCTTGTCGAGGTCGGTACGCTGAGCCACGCGGGCGGCCATGACCTGATAAGCCACGCGAAGGATCGGCGAGAAGGAAGCATCCATGATGATGCGGCCGATCGTGGACTTGGAGTAGTCATCGCGGAAGGCACGGACATCACCGGGCTGATAGCCGCGGCCCTTTTCGATCTTGACCTGCATTTCAAGACGACCGCCGGACAGGTGGGCGATAACATGATCAGGGTTGATCACGCTCACGTCATGGGGCAGATCAAAGTCGGCGGCGGTGACGACGCCTTCGCCGTCCTTGCGGAGCATGACGGTGACTTCGTCGCGGCCTTCAAGCTTGAAGACAACGCCCTTGAGGTTGAGCAGGATGTCGACGACGTCTTCGAGAACACCGTCGATCTGGGAGTATTCGTGAACCACGCCCGTGATCTGGGCTTCCGTCGGCGCGAAGCCGATCATGGAGCTCAGAAGAATGCGGCGAAGAGCATTGCCGAGCGTGTGACCGTAGCCGCGTTCGAACGGTTCGAGCGTAATGACGGCACGGTTGGGATTGTTTTCTGCAACCTGAACTTCAACGGAAGTCGGCTTGAGAAGAGCGGTATTGGCCATGAATGATCCTTCAACATTCCCGCCGGCGCGTTAAGCCGACGGAGGAATAAGGGACTTGACAGCGTATCATGCGCCGGCCGATGAGGAGACGCACGTCTGCAGCGCTGTCTAACTGCAAACTGGTATTGTAAGTCATATCGGAGAGTTTCAGAACTGAAGCTCTCCGATATGCTGCCTCTGCAGAGGCAAGAAAACGCGGACACCGAAGTGACCGCGTTTTCTGCGCATTTCCTGTCATGCTTTTGTCGGAAGGCACTGCGCACTACACAGTGCTCCGACATTGGCATTAAGCGATATTAACGGGAGTAGCGTTCGACGATGAGAGCTTCGTTGATTTCGTAAGCGATTTCATCGCGAGCAGGAACGTTCTTGAACGTGCCTTCGAACTTCTTCGGTTCGACGCTCACCCAGGCGGGGAAGCCGTTCTGCTGAGCGAGATCAAGCGCTTCAGCGATACGAGCCTGCTTCTGAGCCTTTTCACGAACGGAGATGACGTCACCCGGCTTGACGTGATATGAAGGAATGTTCACCTTCTTGCCGTTGACGAGGATGGCGCCGTGGGAAACAACCTGACGGGCTTCCGCACGCGTGGAGCCGAAGCCCATGCGGTAAACCACGTTGTCGAGGCGGCTTTCCAGGAGCCCCAGGAGGTTAGCGCCGGTGTTGCCGGCAATGCGGTCAGCTTCCGCGAAGTAACGACGGAACTGACGTTCGAGAACGCCATAAAGACGCTTGGCCTTCTGCGTTTCGCGCATCTGGGCGCCATAGTCGGACGTGCGGGCTCCGGAAATCTTACCGTGCTGGCCCGGCTTGGAGCTGACGTCCTTGACCTTGGATTCAAACGAACGACGGGCGCTCTTAAGATTAAGATCAACGCCTTCGCGACGCGAAAGCTTGAGCTTAGGACCGAGATATCGTGCCATTTAAAAATGCCTCTCTTATCCTGCAGGGAATCCCTACATTCAGTCCACGTGCCTCAGTGATTGCATGTGGACACGGGATAGTACAGAAAAAATAAAAAATTAGACGCGACGACGCTTGGAGGGACGCACGCCGTTATGCGGAATCGGCGTCACATCCTGGATGGACGTCACGCGAATGCCGAGCGCATTGAGCGCGCGAACGGAAGATTCGCGGCCGGGACCGGGGCCCCAAATGCGGACTTCGACACTCTTCAGACCGCATTCGATGGCAGCCTTGCCAGCGACGTCGGCAGCCACCTGAGCGGCGAACGGCGTCGACTTACGGGAGCCCTTGAAGCCCTGGGCGCCGGAGGACGACGCAGCGATGGCGTTGCCCTGACGGTCCGTGATCGTGATGATCGTGTTGTTGAAGGAGGCGTGAACGTGGGCGATGCCTTCCGTCACAACCTTTCTGACCTTCTTACGAGCACGCTGAGCAGCCTGCTTAGAATTATTGCCAGCCATACTTGTCCTTTATTACTTCTTGAGCGTCACACCGACCTTACGCGGGCCTTTGCGGGTGCGAGCATTCGTACGAGTGCGCTGACCGCGGCAGGGAAGACCCTTGCGGTGACGCATACCACGATAAGTGCCAAGGTCGATCAGTCGCTTGATCGAGAGCTGAATTTCGCGACGGAGGTCGCCTTCAACCGTGAACTTGCTGACCTGATCGCGGATCTTTTCAAGATCAGCGTCAGTGAGATCCTTGACCTTCTTGGAAAATTCAATGCCGCAATTCGTAAGAATTTCACGAGCGCGAGAACGGCCGATGCCATAGATGGCAGTGAGACCGATTTCGGCATGCTGCTGCGGCGGAATATTAATACCGGCGATACGAGCCATTTTTTACCTCTTTAGCCTTGACGCTGCTTGTGACGCGGGTCAGAGCAGATCACGCGCACCACGCCTTTGCGCTTAATGATCTTGCACTTGCGGCACATCTTTTTGACCGAAGCGTTAACCTTCATTCTCATCTCCACGTGCAA
>JAXEEN010000016.1:0-23320 GCA_034104065.1 Sutterella sp. | reverse complement strand
GATGAACGCTTTCTCAGTAGAGAGAGTGGGAGTTCTTTTCGATATATTCGCCGGTGAGCTTGCCGCTCATCACCTTGTAGGCCCAGCCCGTGTAGAGAAGAATGAGCGGCAGGAAGATCAGCGTGACGAAGAACATGATTTCCAGCGTCAGCGGAGAGCTCGTGCAGTCCCAGATCGTCAGACCGGCATTGGGCTGACTCGACGAGGGCATGATGAACGGGAACATCGAAACAAGCGGCGTCAGGATGATGCCGAGCATCGAGACAGACGAAAGCACGATGGCCAGGCCGGCTCTGCCGGCGCGAATCATGGCCACGCCGCCGAGCGCGCCGATGATGCCGAGGGCGGGAATGGCCCAAAGCAGCGGCAGAGCGGAGTAGTTGGCAAACCAGGCGCCGGCCTGCACCTCCACAGTCTTGGCGAGCGGATTGGCCGGACCGGCCGGATCAAGACCGGAAACAGCCGTATAGCCGTCGATCGCAAAAGCAGTCCATACACCGCCGAGAACGAAAAGGACGGCGGCGACAAGACCTGCCAGCACGGCCACATTTTTCGATCGCTGCTGCAGATCCCCTTCGGTGCGGAGAACCAGATAGTTGGCTCCGTGGAAGACGATCATGGCGAGCGACACGACGCCGCAGAGCAGACCGAACGGATTGAGCAGACCGAAGAAGGAGCCCGTGTAGATCGGACGCATGGTGTCGTCGATATGGAAAGGAACGCCCTGAAGCAGGTTGCCGAAAGCCACGCCGAAGATGATCGGCGGGATGACGGAGCCGAGGAAAAGCATCCAGTCCCAGCTGCTGCGCCAGGAGGCGGCCGACACCTTGGAGCGGTAGTCAAAAGCAACCGGTCTGAAAATCAATGCCATCAGAACGATGAGCATCGCCCAGTAGAAGCCGGAGAATGCCGTGGCATACATCATCGGCCAGGCGGCAAACATTGCGCCGCCTCCCGTGATGAGCCAAACCTGATTGCCGTCCCAGTGCGGAGCAACCGAGTTGATCATGATGCGGCGCTCACTGTCATTCTTCCCGAGGAAGGGCAGCAGTGTGCCGACGCCCATGTCCTGACCGTCCATGATGGCGAAGCCGACCAGCAGCACGCCGATGAAAAGCCACCAGATTACCTTGAGGATTGCATAATCAATCATGTTTTACTCCTCGGGCTTAGTTGCGTTCGAAGTGGTAGCGGCCGGTGCCGAGCGCGCTCGGGCCCCGCTTGCCGATGCGAACCATGAGCCACATTTCAACCACGAGCAGTGCCGTATAAAGGATGGCAAAGCCGGCGATAGAACCCATCACTTCGCCTGCGGAAAGCGAGGAGACGGAAAGGTGCGTGGGCAGCACGTTGTAGATGGTCCAGGGCTGGCGGCCGAATTCGGCGACAAACCAACCGGCCTCACATGCGATCCAGGGTAGCGGAAGGGCCAGGAGAGCCAGACGGAGGTACCAGCCCTTGTCGGCGATCACGTTCTTCACCGAGAAGAAAAGACCGAGAACGAATACGGCAAGCATGGCCATGCCGGCGCCGATCATGGTGCGGAAAGCAAAGAACATGTGCGTAACGTCGGGAATCGTGCTGGCAGCGGCCTTTTTGATCATGTCAGGCGTTGCAGTGGAGACGTCGTTCGTATAACGCTTCAGAAGAAGGCCGAAGCCGAGATCGTCCTTGACGGCAAGGAACTGGCTCTTAAGCTGTTCGTCGTTCGGATTCTTGCGAAGAGATTCCAGCGTCGACACGGCTTTCTGGCCGTTGATGATGCGGGCTTCCGCCTGAGCGGTGAGCGCTTTGATGCCCGGGATTTCCGTTGACAGGGAGCGGGTACCCATCAGACCGAAAAGCCACGGGAAATCAATCTGCATGTGATTGGTTTGCGCTTTGGAGTCCGGAATGGCAAAGAGCGTCAGCGGAGCGGGCGCCTCGTGCGTATCCCAGATGGCTTCCATGGCGGCGATCTTCGTGGGCTGGTCCTGAGTAACGAGGTAGCCGGATTCGTCACCCATCTGAACCGTCATGATTGAGGCAACGATGCCGAAGGCTGCCGCAATACGGAAGGAGGATTTGGCGAACTGCAGATCCTGACGGCGGAGCATGTAGTAGGCGGAAAGCGCCATCACGAAAACAGCGCCGGTCATGTATCCGCCCGCGACGGTATGAACGAACTTGGCCTGGGCCCATTCACTGCTCACGACGGCCCAAAAGTCCACCATTTCCATGCGCATCGTCAGGAAATTGAATTCGGAACCGACCGGATTCATCATCCAGGCATTGGCGACCAAAATCCACAGAGCGGAAAGGTTGGAACCGAGGGCCATAAGAATCGTGGCGGCGAGATGCTTGCTCTTGGACAGGCGATTCCATCCGAAGAAGAAAAGACCGATGAAGGTCGATTCAAGGAAGAAGGCCATCAGACCTTCAATAGCCAGCGGTGCGCCGAAAATGTCACCCACGTAGTGGGAGTAGTACGCCCAGTTCGTGCCGAACTGGAATTCCATCGTGATGCCGGTGGCAACGCCCAAAGCAAAGTTGATGCCGAAGAGCTTGCCCCAGAAACGGGTCATGTCTTTGTACACTTCCTTGCCCGTGATGACGTACGTCACTTCCATCGCCACCAGCAGGAACGAAAGTCCGAGCGTCAGCGGCACAAAAATGAAGTGGTACATCGCGGTCATCGCAAACTGCACGCGAGACAGGTCAACAAGATCAGAGGGGATCATTGAGGACTCCTGATGTGTGATTCAGTGGATTGAGGTTTTTGAAGAGCGTCCTGTTCTCCGAGGATGGCGGCGCCGACGGACGCCGGGGTAACCGTGGGACGGTGTTCGGGACTGAAAAAGAGATACCACAGTCCGAAAATGAACAGTAGCTTGCAGGCGATGATAACCGCTACTTCGATTATCAGTTTCGGCCTTCTCGCTCGGGCGTTTTCTGGTTTCATGGTCGGGCAGGAACAGACTCAACATCACCATGGTAAGCCCAGCGAATCGGTATCGGGGAGGAGGTTCACCCTATAAGGAACGGGATTGATTGACGAAATGATTCATTTGTGCCAGGATGGCAGTCAGTGTGACAAACGAAGTGGCAGTTATGACAGTGACATCTGAACTCCGCGCCGTGCTGGATTCGCTTGACGAGCCGAGGCTGATTATCCGTAGCGACTTTACAGTCGCATATGCCAATCAAGCGTTTGTGCGGCGTTACGGCAGATCCGATTTTGCCGGAAGACTCTGTCACGAACTGCTCTTTCACTCGACCGAACGCTGTTCGGGATGTACCGAAGGGTGCCCTTTGGAGTGGGCAAGCGTCAGCGGCCAAACCGAGGAAGTGCTCAGACGGGAACTGACGCCTGGCGGAGTGAGGTTTCTCGAGCTGCAGTGCACGCCCCTCATAAAGGCGGACGGCCAGGCTGCGCTTTTTATGGAGACGATTCGCGACAGAAGCGGGGGACATACGCTCGTCAGCAGCGGAGGCGTCGTCGCGGTGTCATCTGCGGTTCAGCATCTGCTCGGACGCATCGCGCGCGTCGCTTCGCTGGATCATCCTGTTCTGCTGTATGGTCCCGTCGGCTGCGGCAAGGAAGAGTTTGCTAGACTGATCCATGAAAATTCCCGCAGGGCGGCCCATTCGTTTCTGCCGCTGGAATGTGTTTCTCTGACGTCCCTGTCTCTCGGCAAGGAGCTTCTGAGATCTGCAGGATCTGGTCTTTCCGGCGGTACGCTTTTTCTTAACGACATTGCAGACCTTTCCGAGGATATGCAGCTTGCACTTCTGAAGCTTCTGGAGACCGGGCGTTTTTCCATGCCCGGTGACAGCCATGTGGAAAAGGCGGACATACGCATTGTCTGCGGTACCCGTCGTTCTCCGCAGGAGCTGATTGATTCGGGTCTGCTTCGAGAAGATCTCTACTATCGCCTTGTCGCGTGCGCGCTTCGCGTGCCGTCCCTTGAAGAAAGGCGGGAAGACATTCCGGAACTCACCCGCAGAATGCTGAAGGAAATTCATTTTTCGGGACGACATGTCTGCATATCCGAGGCGGCGGAAAATGCCTTAACCAGACGCCGCTGGAGAGGTAATCTCAGGGAACTCAGGGCCGTGCTTGAACGGGCGTCCATCTTTTGCAGCGGCGTGATCGAACCGGAAGATATTGACGAGACTCCGGACCGGGATGCGGAACGCCGGGGTCCTGCCGACGGGGAGGCCGAGCGGATCCGACGAGCCGTAAGAGACTGGAAGGGCTCGCGTGCGGATCTGGCTGAACATTTGGGCATCAGCGTGCGAACGCTCTACCGGCTGATTCGCAAGTACGGTGCCGGAAGCTGACGGGAGGCAGGAATGGCGAATCTGCAGTTTGACCTGATTGAAGGCGAAGTGCGCCGTGAAGTTGGGGTTCCGGAGGCCCTCATCAGTTATGCGGTTCTGCCTGCCGAAAACAGCATCATCAAAGGCACGATTCTGCTGCTGCACGGCGTGGGCTCGAACGCGAGCCGCTGGGAGGAATTCGCCGAGCTGACGCCGCTGAGAAAGGCGTGGAAGATTATCAGAATGGATTTGCGCGGACATGGAGCGAGCGAGTCATTCAGCCGAGCGACGCTGGAAATCCATGCTGATGATGCGGCGGCGGTACTGAAGGATGCAGGCGTCGGAAGTGCTTTGCTTGTCGGGCACAGCCTCGGTGCGCAGATCGCCATGACCGCCGCGCTGCGGCATCCGGAGTGCGTGAGCGGACTTATTTTGCTCGATCCGCTCGTGACCGAGGCCCTGACGCCGGCGGCAGAAAGTCAGAAACGGAAAAAGGGTTTGCTGCGGACGGCTGAGGCATTGGCGAGGATTGCCAACTGCCTGGGTCTGCGCCGCACGATGCCGCATTACAGCCTTCGGGCTCATGACCGACGAGCTCGAGCCATGCTGGCCGAAGGCGGAGAGTCGCTAAAGGCGTTTATTCGAGAATATTCGTCTCCCTTCAAGGATCTTGAGCATATTCATATTGCGGCCTATGCACGGGACCTTCTTGAAGTGGGCCGCCAAACGCCGGATATGCGGGAGGTTTCAGTGCCGATCCTTGTGATCGGATCTTCAGCCGGCGCTTACACGGACCCGGCAAGGATGAAACGCTGGGTCGACAAGCTGGCTGATGCCCAGATGGTGACGGTTGAATGCGTGCACTGGCCGCTGACGGAATGTCCTCGCGAAGTGAGTGCGGTGATTGAGCACTGGATTAGGGAGCGGTTCTGATGTCCGGAGCTGCAGAAAAAAGAGCCCGCTGCTGCGGGCTCTTTTCCTAAACGGGCGCGACGATATTATTTCTGCGCTTCGGCAGGCGCGTCACCGGCGGGCTGTGCGGCGTCATCTTCACGGTTGATGACGATGCGCACAATCGGAGGTGCCGCAGCCGCATCTTCTTCACTGATGCCCCAAAGCTCGAGCAGTTCGGACTGGGAAGGCACAGCCTGACCCTTGCGGGCCCGGCGGCGTGTCAGCGAAGCGCGGACAAGCTTTTCGACAACGTCAAGCGGCAGGCAGTTGAGATCAGGAAACTCGATGCAGCAGCGTTCCGAATTAATGATCTTGTACTTGTCCTTGAATTCCTCGATAACTTCTTTTTCCGCGATGTAAAGCGTCAGCGACTTTTCGTGGGACTCCACGGCAAAAAGCGGACCGTCAAGCTCGTAGAAAGCAAGGCCGAAGCGCATGCTTTCGCGCACACCGCGCGCAGAGCGGCGAATCATGCTGCAGACTCGCGCCATTGCAACGCGTCGATCGTTAGGAAGGCTCTGCAGGTAGCCTCCGACCGTCGTAGCGGCAGGAACCATGGATAGCTTCTCCGATTATGAGCTTGGAAGTGAAGACTATTAATTTTATCAAATTTGGCTCAGATTTCCCAGTGAAATCCTATGAAACAAGCGTATCAGTCTGTCACTGACGTTCGGTAAGTTTGCATCACCGCCAAAAGACGTAACGGGCTTCGAAGGGGACGGCAAGACGCTGTCCGCGCTGCGAGGCAGAGCATTTTGTCAGCGGCATGCCGCCCCTGGCCTGTTTTCTTTCGATCCGCGATATGCGGGAAAACATCCCGTTTCGAGGCGGTGTTGCTTCAAATACGGCGTTGCGCAGATCGGATGAACGGACGGCCGGACCGGTGAGAAGAATGCGTGCATGAAGCCGGGATCCGTCCCTGCCGGAGATGCTCCAGTCGCTGTTCAGTGTTCCCTGCGTGCGTCCGTCGTCAGAGTACAGTGTTCCCGATGGATGGCTGAATTTCCAAAAAAGCCCTTCAGCATCGTAAGTACAGGTGAAGTGCATGCGGCCCTTTGCCGTCCAACTGTAAACGGCGGTTCGCCCGGCGAGCGCCTGAACATAGGCCGCCTGATTCGGGTCGGAGGTTCCCTGCATCATCGGAACAGAGCAGCCGAAAAGAAGAAAAACCGCAGCTAAAAAGATCGGCAGAGTGCGTGTCATGTCGGATATCCGAAAAAACTCGAAAAAATAGTCAGAGCGGATTAGCCGAAAGAGGGATTTACGCGCCAACATATTCAAACATAATAGTAAGACGATCCGGTCCTCACCCTGATAGAGTTAGGACACACAAAATCACAACGGCGCCGGCTGACCGCCGCGCCGTTACCAATGCAACTGCGGCATTGACGCCGATCGCGGACCGCGGCAGGGCCAGAGTCACATGCGGTGCAACGCCGTCTTTTGGAGGGGAATGCTGTGCTTCAAATTCGCATCCACGGCCGTGGCGGCCAGGGTGTCGTTACGGCGGCGGAAATGCTTGCGCTGGCGGGCTTTATGGAGGGACACTGCGCTCAGGCCTTTCCGAGCTTCGGGTCCGAACGCACGGGTGCGCCTGTCGTTGCCTTCGCCAGACTGGCGCCGCAGGAAATCCGCCTGCGCGAACCCGTTCTCGAGCCTGACGTTGTTCTAGTTCAGGACAGAACGCTGCTTGACAGTGTGGACGTCTTCAGCGGCCTGAATCCGGAGGGGTACGTGCTCATTAATTCGAGTTCCAGTCCCGAGGGACTCGGTTTGGAGGATTTGGTGAGTCGGATGCCTCCGGGACATGTGCTCTGCGTACCTGCGACGAAATTCGCGCTTGAGAAGATCGGCCGTCCTCTTCCCGGCGCCGGCATGCTTGCCGGCATGGCCGCGTTGACGGGCATTATGAAGCTCGAAAGCGTGATCGCTGCCTACAACGAAAAATTTGCCGGCCGCATTGCTGAAGCCAATGCAGAAGTTGCACGTCTGGCCTTTGAGGTCGTGAAGTCCCGCATCGGAGGAAAACATGCTGAAGCAGCTTGAAGGTAGTCAAGGCGTTGCCCAGGCCGTTGCACTCTGCCGTCCGGAAGTTGTCTGCGCTTATCCGATTTCGCCTCAAACGCATATTGTTGAGGCGCTGGGTTTGCTGTGTCGGAAAGGCGTGCTTAAAGACTGCGAGTACATCAACGTCGAGAGTGAGTTCGCCGCTATGTCGGTGGCTATCGGTGCCTCGGTGGCAGGCGCTCGAGCATATACGGCAACGGCGTCTCAGGGTCTGCTGTATATGGTCGAGGCGGTCTACAACGCTTCGGGTCTGGGGTTGCCCATTGTGATGACGGTGGCCAATCGCGCCATCGGGGCGCCCATCAACATCTGGAACGACCATTCCGACTCCATGAGCCAGCGCGACTGCGGCTGGATTCAGCTTTTCGCCGAAACCAATCAGGAGGCCGTTGATCTTCATATTCAGGGCTTCAAAATTGCAGAAGAACTGTCTCTTCCGGTGATGGTCTGCATGGACGGATTCGTGCTTACGCATGCTTTTGAACGGATGGATATTCCGGGACAAGAAGAGGTAGATGCGTTTCTTCCGCCGTATATCCCGCGTCAGGTGCTGGATCCGAAGAATCCGTACTCGATCGGGGCCATGGTGGGGCCCGAAGCTTTTACGGAAGTCCGCTGTCTGGCTCACCGCAAGATGCTCGAAGGCGTCGGAGTGATTGAGCGAGTCTCCGGAGAGTTCGAAGCCGCTTTCGGACGTCGGTCCGGGGGGCTGGTCTCGTCCTATCGGATGGAGGATGCAGAAGTGTGCATTTTCGCCATGGGGTCGCTTCTGGGCACGATCAAGGATACGGTCGATGAAATGCGCGATGCCGGCATGAAGATCGGCGTTGTCGGTCTCAAGTGTTATCGACCCTTCCCGTTTGATGCGGTTCGCCGCGCCCTCTCCGGCGTTCGCACGGTTGTCGTGCTGGAACGCATGGTAAGCGCAGGCTGCGGAGGTGCGCTCTGCCTGGACGTCATGAAGGCGCTCAGGGGGCTTCCGGTTGAACAGAGATCGGTGATCGCCGGGCTCGGCGGACGTGCGGTGACCCGGACGTCTCTTCGTGCGGTCTTTGAAAAGGCTGCTGCCGGCGAACTTCCGGACGATACGGTGTTTCTTGACCTCGATGAAGAGCTGGTGAACCGTCAGCAGGTTCGCGAAGCCCGTGCGCGCCATACCGGCCCCGTGGCGGAAGCTCTCAACCGCGATGTCGCGGAACGTAAGATCCGTCAGGGCGAGGAGATCTGAGAATGACCGAAGTTGTACATTTCTACCAGACGGGTACTTTTACCGTCGGCAACCGCCTGCTGGATCCGCAGGCACGAAGCGGTCAGGCATCAATGAACCGCTGCAATGCGCTGAATTCCGGTCACCGCGCCTGTCAGGGCTGCGGCGAGGCGCTCGGGGCACGCTATGCGGTCGACGCGGCTATCCGCGCTGTCAACGGCAATTTGGCGGCTGCCAATGCTACCGGCTGTCTTGAAGTGTTTTCCACTCCCTATCCGGAAACAAGCTGGCAGCTTCCCTGGTTCCATTCGCTTTTCGGCAATACCGCCGCGGTAGCTACCGGCATGGCGGCCGCCTTCAAGGTGCGGGCAAAGAAAGCAGGCGTTGAACCTACCCGCGTCATTGCCATGGGCGGAGACGGCGGAACGACGGACATCGGTTTCGGATGCCTCTCGGGGATGTTCGAGCGCAATGACGACGTGCTCTATATCTGCTACGACAATGAAGCCTATATGAATACGGGCGTTCAGCGTTCGTCTGCTACGCCTCCTGCTGCCCGAACTGCGACGACGCAGATTGCCGGCGATGAGCCCGGCAACGCCTGGGGCCAGGGGAAGGATGTGCCCCTCATTGCCATGGCGCACGGGATCCCCTACGTGGCAACGGCCACGGTTGCCGACCTGCGTGATCTTGAGCGCAAGGTGACGAAGGCGATGAGCATCCGAGGCGCCCGCTATATTCATATTCTTGTGCCTTGCCCGCTGGGATGGGGCGCCTCCTCTGCGCTCACTGTCCAGCTTGCCCGCCTTGCTCAGCAGACGGGGATTTTCCCGGTATTCGAAGCTGAGTACGGTACGGTAACCGGCGTCGGGAAGATTCGTCGCAAGGAACCCGTGGAAAGTTACCTGAAACTTCAGAAGCGCTTCTCGCATTTGTTCGGCAAGAAAGCCAATCCCGAAGTGCTTCGCCGTATTCAAACCATGGCAGACCGCAACATTGAGGATTACGGTCTGCTTGAAGATGAAGGTGAAGATCGCCCGGTGGCCGTTCAGGCCGACGAACGCTCGCATACCATTTGATTGAGGAGAATAGAGAGTGAGCAGCAAACCTTTTGCCATTACGCTCGATGTCGGCTCATCGCTTGCCAATCGTACGGGGTCGTGGCGCACTCTGCGCCCGGTCTATGTGAGCCGTCTTCCTCCGTGCAATGCAAAGTGCCCTGCCGGCGAGCAGTGTCAGGCGTGGCTTTACCATGCTGAAAGCGGCGATTACCGGTCGGCATGGGAAAAAATCACTGAAGATAATCCTCTGCCTGCCTGCATGGGGCGCGTGTGCTATCACACCTGCGAGTCGGCCTGCAATCGAGGAGAGCTTGATGAATCGGTTGGGATTAATGCCGTCGAACGCTTTCTCGGCGACCATGCCCTTCATGAGGGGTGGCAGTTTCCTCGGCCCGACAAGCTGTCCGGAAAGCGCGTGCTGGTGGTCGGTGCCGGCCCGGCCGGACTGTCTGCTGCCTACCATCTTGCGCGCTTCGGTCACTCGGTGACGGTCAAGGACAGCGCTGAAGCGGCGGGCGGCATGATGCGCTACGGCATCCCCAAGTACCGTCTCCCCCGCAATATCCTTGATCGGGAAATTGCCCGAATCGCGGCGCTCGGCGTCCGCTTTGAGTTCGGGGCGGAAGTGACGGATCTCAAGGAGGAGATGTCGGCGGGCCGGTTTGATGCAGTTTTCCTCGGCACGGGCGCCAGCCTTGCACGCCGCGCCTATATTCCTGCAGGAGACGCTTCGCATGTTCTGGATGCTGTCTCCGTGCTCCGTTCGATGGAGGGTGAGGCGCAGCCGCTTCTCGGCCGCCGCGTCGTTGTTTACGGAGGCGGCAATACCGCTATTGACGTCGCGCGTACCGCCAAGCGCCTCGGCGCAGAACCGCTGGTTGTTTATCGCCGTACGCGCGAACGTGCACCGGCACACCAGTTCGAGATCGAAGAAGCCATTGAGGAAGGCGTTTCCATGAAATGGCTTTCGACGATTGCGGAAGCGGGCGAAGGCGAGATCCGCATTGAAAAGATGGTGCTTGATGAAACCGGCCAGCCCCAACCCACCGGTGAGTTTGAGACGGTGGATGCGGACAGCGTCGTGCTCGCGCTTGGTCAGGAAACCAATCTGCGTTACCTCGACGGCATTGAAGGGCTGACGATGGAAAACGGCAACGTCGTGGTCGACGACGGCATGATGACGGGGCATCCCGGCATTTTTGCCGGAGGAGATATGGTTCCCGGAGAGAGAAACGTGACTGTGGCGATCGGGCACGGCAAGCGTGCGGCCCGAGCCATGGATGCCTATCTTCGCGGAGAGATCTATAGCGTTCCCGAAGCTCGTCAGCCTGCGACCTTCTCTCGCCTGAATACCTGGTATTACGCCGATGCCCCCAAGACGCTGCGGCCTCAGCTTGATCTGATTCGTCGCCAGACAACGTTTGATGAAGTTCAGCAGGGACTGACGGAAGAAAATGCGCTGTTTGAAGCCCGCCGCTGCATGTCCTGCGGGAACTGCTTCGAATGCGACAATTGTTACGGCGTCTGTCCGGATAATGCCGTGATCAAGCTCGGCCCCGGCAAGAAGTTCCGCATCAACTACGATTACTGCAAGGGTTGCGGCATCTGTGCCAACGAATGTCCCTGCGGTGCGATCGATATGGTGAGCGAATCCATCTGACGCAGGCGTACTCAAACAGAAATCCCGGCTTTTGAGCCGGGATTTTTATTTATCGAGCCGGCAGCGCAAGGCGGCGGCAAGCGCGGCGACAAGAAGCAGAGAAGAAAGGAAGTAGGGGGCGCCGGCGATGGCTGATTGCGAATATGTCGACGTAATCATCAGCAGCGGCGTTCCGATCATCGGAGAAACGGCGCCGGTGAAGCTGTTGAGAGAACTGACCGCCCCCATGGTGATGCCCTGTTCCTCTGCGCAGCACTGACGGCTGATGACGCCTTGGATGGTCGGTCCGACGATGCCCATAAGCGCAAAGAAACAGATGAGGATCAGACTGATCTGCCCCCATGGCGACAGTCCGATCCCGATCATGGTGACGAGGCCTATGCTGAGTCCGGTTGAGATGATCTGAGCCGGAGAGAGACGAGGCGTCAGTTTGGGAAGAATCAGACCCTGGGTGACGCTGATGGAAAGACCGAGGGCGAAGATGGAGAGACCGATCGAAAGAGGCGTCCAGCCGTAACGGTACTCGGTATAGAGGGCCCAGGTGCACTGCATCAGGCTCTGTGCCAGCGTAAAGAGCGTGATGATGATCAGCAGCGGGCGCAGTCTGGGCGTGCCGGCAAGCGAGCCGATGGCGGCGAAGGGATTGAGCCTTTTCAGACTGAGAGGTTCGCGTGAGGGCGTTGTCAGGCTTTCAGGAAGAATAAAGAGACCGTAAAGGAAATTGACTGCACAGACGGCACCGGCGGCGAAGAAGGGAAGCCGCGGATCAGAGTGGCCGAGTGCCCCTCCGATCGCCGGACCGAGGACGAACGCAATGCCGAAAATTGCGCCGATTTTGCCGAAAGACGTGATGCGCCGGTTGGCCGGCGTTACGTCAGCGATATAGGCCTGTGCGACGACGATATTGGAACTCATCATGCCGCCGGCGAGGCGTGACAGAAGAATCAGCGCCAGCGAAGACGAGAGCGCCGGCACAAACATCATGACAGAGAGGCCGAAGATACCGGTCAGCAGCACAGGCCGCCGTCCGATGCGGTCGGACAGCGCCCCCAGGACAGGTGCGAAAAAGAACTGCATGAGCCCGTAGCTCAGCATGATGGCGCCGTACCAACTGGTTTGAAGTTCTCTGGTTTCTGTGAGTGCACCGATCAGCCTCGGGAGGACGGGAATGATGAGTCCGATGCCCAGTGCGTCCAGGAAGACGCAGGCTAAAACGAATCCGACGGCGGGGTTTCTGGGCATGGAAGAAGACGGAGCAATAAGAACTCGATAGTCTTCAATATTACCGCGGGTACTGACCTCCGAGTTCTGACGGAATCGTGCAGACTGAAGACCGAAAACGGAAAGCGATTCATGCAGGCGACTTATTCCTTGGGGAAAGGAGCAAAGGAAAGTACCTATGAATAATGATATACATCAATGGTTGTAAAGGTGTGTGAAAAATGTCCGCTTCTGATAGAGCAAAACTCCAAGCTTGCACTTTCTGCTTTTTGGTAAGGTAGTCGGAAATCGTAACAGACTGTACAGACCGGAGGTCGGTACAGTTTTCTGTCTGGAGTTATTAATGAAGAGCGTATTCAAATTTGCGATGCCGTTCCTTCAGGGATCGCTGGTTAAACAGATTTTGGTAGCCCTCATTTTGGGCATTGCCCTTGCGTATGCCGCGCCCGATGCGGCCGTTCAGTGCGGCTTCCTCGGCAAGGTGTTCGTGACGGCTTTGAAGGCGGTGGCGCCGGTTCTCGTCTTCGTGCTGGTGATGAGCTCCATTGCCAATCAGGATCTTGAAGGCGGCAACATTCACATCAAACCCATTTTGGTGCTGTATCTGATCGGCACGTTCTCTGCCGCTGTCATTGCCGTGGCGGCGAGCTTTGCTTTCCCGACCAAGCTGATTCTGACGGCGACCGACCAGGCTGCCTCCGCCCCCGGCGGCATCGGCGAAGTGCTCGGCAACGTGATCCTGAACGTTGTTGACAATCCCGTCCACGCCATCTCTGCCGGCAACTACATCGGCATTCTTGCCTGGGCTATTGCCATGGGCGTGGTTCTTCGCTACGGTTCCGCCGCGACGCGTGACGTTCTCAATGATGCCGCCAAGGGTGTGGAATTCGTCGTCCGTCTTGTAATCCGTTTCGCCCCTGTCGGTATTTTCGGCCTGGTTTCGGAAACGTTTGCGACGACCGGCATTGAAGTGTTTGCCGGATATGTCCAGCTTCTCGCCGTGCTGCTTGGTTCCATGTTCTTCGTGGCCCTCGTCATCAACCCGATCCTCGTCTGGTTCTACACGCGTGAGAATCCCTTCCCGGTGACTCTGATGACGCTGCGCGAATCCGGTGTGAACGCCTTCTTTACGCGTTCCTCCGCCGCCAACATTCCGGTTAATCTCGAAATCTGCCGCCGTCTCAATCTGCCGCAGTCCACCTATTCGATCTCGATTCCGGTCGGCGCGACGATCAACATGGCCGGTGCCGCGATCACGATTACCGTGCTGACGCTTTCCGCCGCGTACTCTCTCAACGTTCCGGTCGATATCGCGACGGCGATTTTCCTGTCCTTTGTGGCCTCGATCTGCGCCTGCGGTGCTTCCGGCGTGCCGGGCGGTTCCCTGATGCTGATTCCGCTTGCCTGCGGTCTCTTCGGCATCGACCAGAACACCGCGATGCAGGTGGTGGCCGTCGGCTTCATTATCGGCGTGCTGCAGGACTCCTGCGAAACGGCGCTCAATTCTTCGAGCGATGCGCTCTTCACGATCGCAGCCTGCCGCCGTGCTGAACGTCTCAATCAGCCGATGGAATAACCTGAAATGAATCCGCGGATGCGCCGAGCGGCGCATCCGCAGGGTGTCTTAAAATGCCGGACTTGATCCGGCATTTTTCTTTTGGCCACTGATGAAACGCTACAGATCGCCGCAAGAGGCACTCAATCACGTGTTCGGTTATGAAACGTTCCGCGGTTTTCAAAAAGAAGTCGTGGAAACGATTTTGGCCGGCAGGGATGCGCTCGTGCTGATGCCGACGGGCGGCGGCAAAAGTCTCTGTTATCAGATTCCTGCTCTGCTTCGAGACGGTGTGGCTGTCGTTATTTCTCCTCTGATCGCGCTGATGCAGGATCAGGTGGATGCGCTGGAAGAGGTCGGCGTTCATGCGGCATTTCTTAATTCGTCGCAGACGCCGGAAGAGGCCGCCGCCGTCCGAGAACGTCTTCTGCAGGGGGAACTGGATCTGCTGTACGTGGCTCCGGAAAGACTGATGACTCCGTCCATGCAGTCTCTTCTGGAGCAGCTGACGATATCGCTCTTTGCCATTGATGAGGCGCACTGCGTCAGCATCTGGGGGCATGATTTCCGCCCCGAATACGGAGAGCTGTCCTTTCTTCGCGATCAGTATCCTGCGGTGCCGCGCATCGCACTGACGGCGACGGCTGATGAAAAAACCCGCGAAGAAATTGTCGGCCGCCTGCTTCTCAACCCTGTTCCGTACGTGGCGAGCTTCGACAGGCCCAACATCTTCTACCGTATTGTCGATAAGCGCAATGTCAGGGAGCAGCTTCTCCGGTTTATTCGCTACGAGCATTCCGGGGAGTGCGGCATCGTGTACTGCCTTGCCCGCCGTACGACGGAAGAGATTGCCGAATACCTGCGGCAGTCAGGAGTTAACGCGCTTCCATACCATGCCGGTATGAGTGCAGAGGAGCGGGCGGGCAATCAGTCTCGTTTTCTTCGCGAAGACGGCATCGTGATGGTGGCGACGATCGCTTTCGGCATGGGCATAGACAAGCCGAATGTTCGTTTTGTTGCCCACGTGGACATGCCGAAATCGATTGAGGGGTATTTTCAGGAAACGGGCCGTGCGGGTCGGGACGGTCTGCCGGCAGATGCATGGATGGCCTACGGTTTGGCCGATGTAGTCAACCAGCGGTATTTCATAGATTCCAGTGATGCAGACGAACTCCACAAGCAGCTGTGCACCCAGAAACTTGATGCCATGCTCGGGTTGGCAGAGACGCCTGACTGCCGACGGCAGCGCCTGCTCGCTTATTTCGGCGAGGCTTCCGCTCCCTGCGGACACTGTGACAACTGCGTGGAACCGCCGGCGCTGCTTGACGTGACGGTGCCGGCTAAGAAACTCGTCTCCTGCATCTACAGAGTGCAGCATGCCAGCGGGATGAGTTTCGGTGCTCAGCATGTCATTGACGTGCTCATGGGCAATATGACCGACAAGGTGGCACGGTTTGCACACGACAAGCTTTCTACATGGGCGATCGGTGCGGACATGACGCTGCCTGAGTGGCGTATTGTTCTTCGACAGCTCATAGCCAGACATATTGTTTGGGTAGATGCCCTCAACAGAAATACATTGCGCCTGGGTGCGGAGGCGGGCAGATTGCTTCGAGGCGAGATGACTGTCAACGTTCGCAAACGGACCGCGGAAAAACGCCGCAGAAAAGAGCCGGGAGCAGCCGACCCGACGTTGCAGGAGCTTTCCGCAAGAGATCGAGAGATTTATGAAGAGCTGCGTCAGTGGAGAAGCCGGACAGCCAAGGATTTGGGCAAACCGCCTTATGTGATCTTCAAGGACGTGACGCTGCTTGAAATCGCCAGGGAACGTCCCTCGAATGAAGAGGATCTGCGCCAGATTACGGGCGTGGGAGAAAAGAAGCTTCTCAATTACGGAGAGGCGGTGCTTGAAATCGTCAGCACTTTCGGCTGAGTTTCTGTGTCGCTAGAAACAGCAGCGGCTGCCCTTTCGGACAGCCGCTGCTGTTTATGAACCGGAAGCGGCGACACGGGGTTTTTGCTTGCGGTTGGCCACAATTCGATCAAAGAGCCAATTGGGCAGAAGCCGCATGGTTTTGGCCAGCACTCCCATCTGCCACGGCAGCACGCGGTAGGAGGCACCGTCATCAATGGCGCGTACAGCCAAAGCAGCGAATTCATCAGGCGTCAGAATAAACGGCATCTTGTAGGGGTTCTTTGCTGTAAGCGGAGTTTTGACGAATCCCGGACAGATGGTCTGAACGCGGATGCCGACTTTTCGAAGCTCAATCCGCAGGCTTTCGAGGTAAGTAATGACTGCAGATTTGCTTGCGCAGTAGGCCTCGGATCCGGGCAGTCCACGGATGCCGGCCACGCTGCCGATGCCGACAAGCCGTCCCCGCCCTCGTGCCTTCATCGGTGCGATAAAGCCGTGAAACGTATAGGCCATGGCGAAAACGTTGGTTTTGTAAACGTTTTCCAGGACGTCTAAATCTTCATAAAACTCTGTCTTAACGCCGTGGGAGATGCCGGCATTGGCAATGACGAGGTCCGTACCTCCTGTGAGTGACTCAAAGCGTTCGGCTGCAGCAATGATCTCATCACGCTTGGTGACGTCAGCGGGGAGAGCAAAATAGCGTTTTTTGTCGCCGGGAAGAGAATCAATGAGCGCCTGAAGCTTTTCGGGATTGCGGGCGACAAGTCCGAGTGTGCAGCCGCGGGCGGCGTATTGCCGGGCCAGCGCTGCTCCGATGCCGCTGGAGGCGCCGGTGATGAAGACGTTTTGCATGATTCGGCGAATAGGGTGAGAGTCCAAGAAGGCGGCGCTCGAAAGAGCGTCCGCCCGGAATCAGAGATCAGCCGCGGCTGCGGCGGCACTGCTCAATCAGATAGTCGATGCAGGCGGGGGTTGCACTGCGCGTGCCGACGAGATGCGGCCCGGTGGTATAGCGGCCTCCGACACCGACCATCGGCGTGCTGTCGATTTGATAAGCCTGCCAAAGCTGAGTGGAAATGCGGGCTTTGTTTTTGACGCCGAACGAATTGACCGTCTTCGTCCACTTGTCACCGTCAATACCCTGAGTTTCCATGAAGGAGCGAATATCGGAGGCGGCGCTTTCAAAGTTGTAGCTGTGCGTCTGATAGATCACGCTTTCAAAGAAGGGCAGGCTGGCCTTGTCGAGCAGGCCGAGCGCTTCGAGCGCGAAATAGGTTTCGGTGAAAGGCAGGTATTTCGGCTGCCAGGCAACGGGACAGACACGGATAACAACGTCGGCGGGTGCATGTTCGGCCCAGGCTTTAAAAATCGGCTGGAACTGCAGACAGTGCGGACATGTATATGCAAAGAATTCGACAACTTCGATTTTGGCTGCAGAACTCGGAGCCTGCGGGCTGACGGTCAGATACTCCTTGCCGGCCGTATAGGTCTGAGCGGCAGCAAAGGCCGAAGAAGCAACCGGTGCGAGAGCGCCGGCGCAAAGAAGATCTCGACGGGAAATCATGGTACGGATTCTTCCTTAAGAACGATTATTTCTGCTGGATGACGGCAGCCTTGATGCCCTGATCATTCAGCAAAGCCTGAATCTCCGAAGCGGCTTTGCGTTCGCTGAAGGGACCGATGCGGACGCGCCAGAGCGAACCGGATTTGTCGACTTGGGCCTCCAGAGCGGACATGGCCAACATGGCCTTTCTCTCTTCTGCTGCAGCAGAGGTCTGGAAAGCCCCCGCCTGCACCCAGAACACGGGGTCCGAGGCGGCTTTACTCGGGGGCTGGGCCGGTGCATTTCCGGTTGCCGATGGGACGACATCGACAGTTTTGATGCTTCCCTCGGCGACGCTCTGCGGCATGTCGGGCTGTTCGTTGAGCCGACGGTTCGGATCAACGCTGCCGGCCAGTTTCTGGGCAGGGTCCACATCCGCCGTCACTTTCTGGACTTTTTCGACAAAGGGAACGGGACTCTTGGTGATCAGCAGTGCGGCCGCGGCGGCAATGCCGAGGCCGGTGACGACGCCGAGCAGAAAGCCCGCAAATCCGCTTGCAAAATTACTTCTGGCCACTCTGACACATCCTTCGGTGAATTAAGCCTCTTCGCGGCGGGCCATGTATTCGGGAGCGCTGATGCCAAGAAGCGCAAGACCGTTGCCGAGCACCTGACGGGTGGCGGCAAGCAGCGCGAGTCGGGCATTGCGTTCGGCGTCGCAGTCGGTCACCACGCGTTCAGCGTTGTAGAACGTGTGGAAGGCGGCGGCAAGTTCCTTCAGGTAATAGCAGACCATGTGGGGAGCGTGTTCCTTGGCGGCCTGAGTCAGCATTGCCGGATATTCGGTGATCTTCGCCATCAGTGCGCCGGCCTGTTCGCTGGTAAGGCTCGAAAGGTCAGCCTGAGCTAGATCGGCAGTCGAGGGTACGGCATAACCCTTGTCGGCGGCATTGGTGAAGACGGAACAGATACGGGCGTGAGCGTACTGGAGGTAGTAAACCGGATTTTCGTCGCTCTTTTCCTGAGCAAGGTTGATGTCGAAGACGAATTCAGCATCGGCTTTACGGGCGACCAGGAAGAAGCGGGCCGCGTCCCGGCCGGCCATGTCGACGAGGTCGCGCAGCGTGACATAGTTGCCGGAGCGCTTGCTCATCTTGACGGGTTGGCCGTCCTTCACGACGGACAGCATCTTGTGAAGGATGTATTCGGGGAACTCCTTGGGAATGCTGATGCCGCGCGCAGATGCGCAGCACTGAAGCCCGCAGCGGACTCGGGCGATTGTTCCGTGATGGTCGGACCCCTGAATGTTCACGGCCTTGGTGAAGCCGCGTTCGAATTTGGCGAGATGATAAGCGACGTCGGGCACAAAGTAGGTGAACGTGCCGTCCGCCTTGCGCATCACGCGATCCTTGTCGTCGTGAATGCCGAGATCCTCACAGGAGGTCGTGCGAAGCCAAAGCGCCTTGTCCTGTTCATAAGTGCGGCCGGAATCGATCATCGACTGGACGGCAGCCTGAACGCGTCCTGAAGTGTAGAGAGACGACTCGAGATAGAAATTATCGAAATGAACGCCGAGCGCATCAAGATCGTCATCCTGTTCATTTCGCAGATAGGCGACGCCGTAGCGGCGGATGCAGTCCGTGTCGGCAAGATCCCCGGACGATTCAATCACCGTGCCGTCATGAGCGTGCACCGGCTTCTTGTCGAGATAGTCGCGGGCGATGGCCAGGACGTATTCGCCGTGATAAGCATTTTCGGGAAGCTCGATCGCCTCTCCCTGGAGCTGACGGGCGCGCAGGCGAATCGATTCGGCGAGATTTCCGATCTGTACGCCTGCATCGTTGTAGTAAAACTCGCGGGTGACCTGCCAGCCCTGGGTGGCGAGCAGATTGGCCAGCACGTCGCCGAGAGCACCCTGACGGGCATGTCCGAGATGCAGCGGACCGGTCGGATTGGCGGACACGAACTCAAGAAGAACGGACTCGCCCTTGTGCGTATTCGAATGTCCGAAGTCGGTTCCTGCCTTCAGAACGTGACGGACAATATCCTGGCGGGCGCTGTCCTGCACGCGCATATTGATGAAGCCGGGGCCGGCGATTTCGACGGTCTTGATCAGACTTTCGCTGGCGGGATTGGACTTAAGCGCGGCAACAATCTGCTGAGCGATTTCACGGGGATTCTTCTTGAGTGACCGTGCAAGCTGCATGGCGACCGTGCAGGCGATATCGCCGTGCTCCGGCATCTTGGGGCGTTCAAGAACAACCTTGGCATCGGTAACGCCGATCGATTTCAGGGCTTCGGAGATGAGGGAGGACAGTGCCTCTTTTTGCTGTGCAAGCATGGCTCTTCTTCTTGATATAAGGGAAATTCTGACCGAGTGTACAGTGTACTCGCAGTGATCATGCGGCAAGTGTGCCGAGTACGGGGTTTCTGTTGAGAAAATGTTTCGGCCCGCCGGCATTGCTGACGACGGGCCTCAATCAGGCATCGGCCTCGGATTACTGACGCTTGTCGTGGGTAATGTAAGCGTAGGCGGAGTGATTGTGAATCGACTCAAAGTTTTCAGCTTCGACGCGATACGCCAGCACGCGGGGTTCGTTGTTCAGAGCGGCGGCTATATCACGCACGAGGTCTTCCACAAACTTCGGATGATCGTATGCATATTCGGTCACATACTTTTCATCTGAACGCTTCAGACGGGCCCACAGCTGGCAAGAAGCGGCGCCTTCGCTGAGGGCAATCTGTTCTTCGAGACTCATCGGTGCAGCCAGTTCGACTGACGACGTCAGCTGGGAGCGCTGATTGTGGGCGCCGTAACGGGAAATTTCCTTTGAGCAGGGACACAGACTGGTGACGGGAGTCTTTGTTTCCTGACGGACGGTGATGGTGCCGTTGACAGAGTCCGCAATCCAGGCGGCCTCGTAGTTCATCAGGCTGGTCAGTTTGCTGACCGGCGCGGTTTTGCGGATGAAGAAGGGGAAGCGGATTTCAATCGTTCCGTCGACTGCTTCAAGACGCTCAAGCATATCGGCCATCAGGGAGCGAACGACATCGGCGTCGAGCGATTCCTGGTGATCCTCCATCAGAGCAACGAAGCGGGACATATGAGTGCCTTTCTTTTCAGCGGGAAGGGACACTGTCATGCAGAGAGTCGCTACCGTAGAAAACGGTCCGTGCTGAGTGGAGACGGTAATCGGAAGCGTAATGCCGCGCACGCCGACTCGGTCGATAGCGATGTTACGGCCGTCACGCGAGGATTGAACGTCCGGGAGAGTGTTTTTCTTATCTGCGTCCATAAACTTATAGGCCTGCTGACGGCGAACGGTGCTGAAGGCAGAGTTCGAGCAGCCAGGCAGAAAAAACTTGCGGGAGAAGGCAGGGGACAGATGCGACTGACGCCTGTGTGCGTCACGAAGAGTCGAAACTCCGACCGGTGCTTCAGAGGTTGGTCAGATATCTTACAAAAACCGAGCCCTCTTATGTGGAAAAACACGTACGAAGCCCCGAAAAACGCAAACGAATGCTTACAAAATTATCAAACTAACAGCCTTGAGGAACGGAAGAGGCGTCCCCATTAAAGAAAAGACGGCTTCTTCGTGCCAGAGCTTCATGGGGAGGTCAACTAATATAATTTTATACGGACCTGCTGGTCATTCAACGGAGAAGCTTATGCCGCTTTATGTTTTTCAGTCGTCCGCTAACCCGCTCGTACGATTCCTGATCGGTCTGGCTACGCTGGCGGTGCTGGCGGGACTGGCTTTCCTGATGCTTCCCGTCGTGCTGTTCATCGTCGGCGCGGTACTGGTACTCGGGCTGGCCGCGTGGGGCTGGGCCTGGTATCAGAATAAGAAGAACGGAGATCCTGCCGAGCAGCTTCGCCGTGCAATGGAACGGGCGCAGGCAGAAGCGCGGCAGCGCTACGGGGCCGACGAAGGAAGGCAGAGACAGCCTTCCTACGGTCCGGGTCCCGACAGGATAGAAACCTCTGACAGCCGTAAATGGAAAATGAACGACGTCGAGGATATCGAGGAAAAGAAATAAGCTTCAGAGAAGCGGCGAAATCAGGTAGCAGGCTCCCTCTTTCAGGCGGTCGACCAACGGCCGCCTCTGCCAGACTTCGGTGTTTACAGAACTGCACTTGCTTTCATAAAGCCGGTGCAGTTTTTTTATATCGCAGAGAAAGACCGGATCAAAAATGAGCAGCATCATCTCGAAATTGAGATGCAGGCTGCGGTTGTCGAAGTTCACCGTGCCGAAAAGGGCGTACTCGTCGTCAACGGCAACGGATTTTGTATGAAGAAGGCCTCCGTTGTACAAAAGAATGCGCACGCCGGCGGTCAGCAGGTCATCAAAATATCGGCGGGCTGCCCAGGAGACGGCCGAACTGTCGGCTTTGGCGGGGATGATGAGGGTAATGTCTACGCCGCGGTGAGCCGCATTGAGAAGTGCCGCCGCCAGAACTTCGTTGGGGACAAAGTACGGCGTTGTGATCGTGATGCTGAAGCGAGCGGCGTTGATGCTCTCCAGCAGCAGAAACAGCGTTGAGTCCCTAGTGCCGTATGGGCCGGAAGGAACGGTGACGACAGTTGCGCTGCCGGGCTGTTCGCATCGGGCATCTTCTACGAGATGCTCCAGATCCGACGGGTCTCCGTCAGGCTGGAGTGCCCAGTCGTTGAGAAACATGCTTTCAAGCGAACGAACGGACGGCCCTTTAAGACGCACCATGGCATCCACCCAGGCCCCTACGGTTTTGGCGGCGTCGTAAGACTCCGGGTCGATCATGTTGAGACTGCCGGTGTATCCGATGCGGCTGTCGATAATGATGGTCTTACGGTGCAGGCGGAGATCGCCGCGCTGGAGCCCGAAAATTCGAAGAAACTTCATCGGCATGGCGGATGCGATCTCGATGCCCGCATCCGCAAGCCGGCGGCATGCCGGACTTTTCAAGAATGTGCGTGATCCGAAGTCATCAAGCAGAATGCGGATGCGGACTCCTCGGGATCGAGCGCGCACAAGTGCTTCTGCAACGCGATCCGCCTGACCTCCGGCGGACCAGATATAGAACTCCATGTCGACGGATTTTGTTGCCTCATCCAGGTCGGCAAGGATCGACTCGAACATGTCGGATGTCTCCGAAAGGAGCTTGAGCCGCGATCCGGAAGTGACAGGGAGATGCGCCATTCGCACCGCAAGATGAATGAGTGTGCGGTGAGGGGCGATCTGCGGGGGAAGAGGACCAGTCGGTGTCAGTTTGTGCCTGCTGAGAATCTGCCACTGAGAAAGAACCAGTCTGAAGCGCCGGGCTCGGATCTGTCCGATGGGGCGTTCGCCGAAAAGAAGGTATAGGATGAAGCCGAGATACGGCAGGACGGTGGTTATCAGAATCCATGCGAAAGACGATCCGGGCGGATGTCTGGTCAGCATGACGCGCAGAATGACCCCGACGATGATGGAGAGCTGCAAAAGCGCAGCCGCAACTCCCCATGGTGAGAACGAATCGAATCCGAGCATGACGATGACTGACCGTAAGTGATTCTTGAAGGGATCAGCAGAGTCTAAACGCCGCCGAGCTCAAGAATGTCTGCATCCGGAAGAAATGATGTGAGATCGTGGAAATTAAGTATTAATACATATTTTCATGTTTTTTGCAGAACCATCCTTGACAACCCTTGGAAGGGCAGGCCATAATTCGGGTCCTCGCTACGGAGAGGTGCCCGAGTGGCTAAAGGGGGCAGACTGTAAATCTGTTGGCTTACGCCTACGATGGTTCGAATCCATCCCTCTCCACCAGCGAAACTTTCGCAAAGCGAACGTATAGCAGAGCGGAAGGACTTC
>JAXEEN010000015.1:0-2903 GCA_034104065.1 Sutterella sp. | reverse complement strand
ATTGGCTGAATTCAACGGAGAAGAACAGCTCCCCGACAAATCACGAATTAGACGCGCAGGTGCCGGCCGAAAGGCGACAGAAGTGGCTCAGCCGGGCCTGAGGGAAGCTGTGCAGAAAGCACTCGAAGGCAGCTCCTACGGCGATCCAGAGCGCGTTCTTTTCTGGTCAACTCTGAGCTTGCGTGATATTCAGGAAATCGTTGCAGCACAGGGTTTCAAAGCAAGTCACGTAACTATTGGCCGCCTTATCGGCGAGCTTGGCTACAGCAAGCAGCTCAATCAAAAACTGCTTCAAGTTGGCGAGCCGCATCCCAACCGAGACGATCAATTTCGCTTCATTGAAGCTACGGTTCAGAGCTACCTTGCAGCGGGCCTGCCGGTAATTTCCGTTGATTGCAAGAAGAAGGAGCTGCTCGGAAATTTCAAAAACAACGGTCAGGAATATCGCAAAAGTCAGGATCCCCGTCCGGTACTTGACCATGACTTCATGCTGAAGGAGTTGGGAAAGGTTGCACCTTATGGCGTCTACCTGCTCAACGACAACACAGGGTTCATGAATCTCACCAAATGCAGTGATACAAGCGAGTTCGCCGTCGAGAGTATTCGAGCCTGGTGGCAGTTGTACGGCAAAGAGCATTTCCCCGATGCCAAACAACTGCTGATTACCTGCGACGGAGGAGGCAGCAACGGCTGCCGAGTTCGGTTGTGGAAGGAGCAACTTGCTGTTTTTTCAGAGGAAACGGGACTGGATATTATGGTCTGTCATTTTCCTCCGGGAACCTCTAAATGGAACAAGGTTGAACACCGACTGTTCTGCTACATCAGCCGCAACTGGGAGGGCAAGCCTCTTATCGATGTCCAAACTATGGTGAACTACATTTCCAACACAACGACCAAGGGTGGATTGAAGGTTTCCTGCAGGGTTGATCCTCGTGAATATGTGAAAGGGAAAAAGGTTTCAGACGAAGTGATGAACAGCATCGCTTTGGAACCGTTAGGTCAGTTCGGCAAATGGAACTACGTTATCCGAGGCTTTTTGTCTCAGATATAATTCGTCTAATAATTGTTTAACAGTTCCTAAAATGACGCTGTTGTTTCAGTCGAAGCGGAGAAATGACCATGGCCGACATCAGACGAAAGAAACTGCTTGCCGACATCAGGGACCGAATGGTGACCGCCGGCATCGACGCGCTTTTCATCGGATGCAATGATCCGCACCAAAGCGAATCCGTCTCGCCGCACTGGAAGACCGTTCAGTGGCTCACCGGCTTCACCGGCAGCACGGGCTTTGCGGCAGTCACACAGAAGGAAGCCGCGTTCTGGACGGACGGCCGCTACCGCGAACAGTCGCTGCGGGAAATCGACGGCACGCTCTTTCAGATAGAAAACACGTCGGTTCCCGAATCACCGTCACGGGCCGCCTGGCTTGATGCGAGACTTCCGGGAAAAGCCGTCGTTGCCGCCGACGGAGAAGTGCTTTCCGAAGCCGATGCCGAGCGGCTCTGCGCGGAACTTGCGAGGCACGACGTCACGCTCGTCACGGACATCGGCAGCATTCTGGCGCTCTGGCACGATCGGCCCGATCTGCCTTCAGACAGTCTTTGGGAGCTGCCGGACACTTACGCCGTCGAAAGCCGGCGGGAAAAACTTGCCCGCGTTCGGGCTGAACTGCCGCCAAAAAGCGCAGCGCTGGTGAACTGTCTCGACGATGTCATCTGGCTCACCAATCTGCGTGGAAACGACAATCCGCTCTATCCGTTTTTCCACGCCTACGCGCTGATCACAGAAGACAGGGCCGTTTTGGCGGCAGATCCCGCCCGTATACCGCCGGCCACTGCAGAAGAGATGGGCCGGGACGGCTGGACGATAGTTCCGTACACCGGCATCGCCGATGCCCTTCGAACGCTGTCAGCCGGTACTGCGCTCATCGCCGATCCGGAAAAAACGGCGCTCGGGCTGGTCCGCAGCCTGCCTTCCGGCCTTCGCCGTCTTCGTCTTCCGGAACCGGTCACGGCCGTCAAAGCGATCCGCAGTGCCGGCGAAATCGAAAACATCCGGCAGGCCAACCTGCTGGAATCGGCGGCGGTCGTCAGACTCATGATCTGGCTTGAGCAGACCGTCGGCCGCCGTCCCCTGACGGAATGGGACGTCGGGCAGAAACTCAATGAATTCCGCCGCAGGTCTCCGCTCTATCTGCAGCCCGCCAACATTCCGATCGTCGGGTTCGGAGCCAACGCCGCTCTGCCGCACTACCGGCCGACACGTGAAACGGCTGCTCCGATCAAGGCCGAGGGCTTCCTTCTTTTCGACGTCTGCGCGCAGTACCTGTGCGGCAGCACGGATCTGACAAGAACCGTCGCCGTCGGCCCCGTGACGGACGCCATGAAGGACGACTACACGGCTGTTCTGAAGGCGCACATCACGCTCGCCACCCAGCTCTTTCCCGTCGGGACGACGGGCAATCTCATCGATGCGGTCGTCAAGGCCAGCCTCTGGCGAAGCAGGATCACCTTCCGTCACGGTACCGGACACGGCATCGGCTATGTCTCCAACATTCACGAAGGTCCCGGAAAGATCTCGGCCGAGTATTCGCCCGCCTTTCCCTACGCCGAAAAGACACCGCTCGCAGCCGGCATGGTCTTTTCGAACGAACCCGGCATCTACCGTCCCGGCATCAGAGGCATCCGGCTCGAAAATTCCGTGATTGTTCGTGAAGCCGAGAGGAGCGAATTCGGCGATTTTCTCGGCTTCGAGACGCTCACCTTCCTGCCGTTTGAACTCAGCGCCGTCCGGATCGAATCTCTGACGGATGAAGAACGGCACTGGCTGGAGCAATATCACGGCGAAGTCCGCGGCAAGCTTCGTCCGCTGCTTTCCGACGAGGAAAACGTCTGGCTGGAAGG
>JAXEEN010000014.1:0-3604 GCA_034104065.1 Sutterella sp. | reverse complement strand
ACGGCTGAAGAAGCGCCGTCCTCCGAACCCGATCCGGACGCCGTCTCCGGCGCCATGCACTGGATGGCCGTCTGACGCCGGAAGGACGCCGGCGCAGCCGCGGCTGAAAGCGGTCCGCAGACAGAAAAACGCCGCTTCGGGAACCGATGCCCGATGCGGCGTTTTTCATGTCCGTTCCGACGCTCAGGTTAGAATCTTCACCCGCGTCTGGTTCGTGCTCTGCTGAATTTCGTCCTGCGTCTGCGTCGCCTTCCGAATCACTTCCTCAAGCGACTGCTTGAGGCTGTCGAGCTGAGTCAGGTACGCACGGATCATTTCGATCTGAGCATCGCGATCCTTCATTTCAGCATCGAACATCGCACTCGTGAACTCCTTGGCGGAGTTCACCGTGCTTCCGGCACCGCTGATCGCCTGAGAATACGCCTGAATCTCCGAATTTTTCAGCGTCATCTTAGCAGCATGCACCATCTTGTCGGCCCTCGCGTTGCCGTCCGGCTGGGAAGCCAAGGCTTTGCCGGTTGCGCCGATCGTATAAGCAGCCGACGCAAACTGGATGCCCGCAGAAACGAGGCCCATCGCAAAATTGACCGCGGCCTGAGTTCGAATCGTCGAAGCCTGATCATGAAGCTTGCTCACGATCATCTGCGACTGCTGGAAGCGTTGCTCGTTGTTGGCACGGCGCTGCTCATCGGCGACATCGCCGATCAAAGCGAGCACATTGGCGCCGAGCGAAGGCACGCCGCCGGTGAGGCTGCTGAAATCCGGCATTCCCTTGGGCTGAGACAGCACGGGAATACCGTCCGACGTAGTCTTGCCGGCAACCGGCGCTTCGGGAATGGTGTCGGCCCCCGAAGAAGACACCGGCGCAGAAGTCGAACCCGTACTCTGAAGAGGATCCAACGCACCGTACCCGTTGATACGTCCGTCAATCGTCATACTCATCAGCAATTCTCCCTTTTAAGCTGCCGACGGAGACACCGTCAGGATTGCCGTAGCCGTCTGATTGCAGTCTTCGACAATTTCCTTAACGTCCGTCATCAGGTTGTCGGCCGCCTTCATTTCTTCTTCGATCAGGTCTTCGTTCATCTTGATATTGTTGCGAAGATTTTCCAAAATCGCGTCAATATCCACCTTATTCGCCTCCAACTCTGCGACTCTCTTATTCACTACAGCAAGCGCAGCGCTGCCGACGCTCTGACCGACGCCGGTGACGCCGGAACCGATATTACTGAACGTGGAGACCTTGTTCATCAAGTGGACTGCTTTGGCCGCTTTCGCACCGGCATCGACGACCTTGCTGCCGGCAGATGCAGCGCTGGTGCCAATCGCCGCACCGAAACTCACGGCAATGCCGGCGACTACAAGGGCCATGTTCATGCCGAAACCGAACCATTTGGCCGTTTCGTCGCTCATGCCGCAGGCTTTGCCGAGTGCGGTAAATCCAGCGGCAATGCTGACCTTGCCGTCCGAAGCCACGCTCATGATGCTGTCGACGGTCATCACCGCGCCGACGACGCCGGCAGCGATCAGCGCCGGATTGGCCGTCAGGGCACCAGCAACGATCGTGGCGGCGGAAGCGATGGCACCGACGATCATGCCGAAAATCTGAAACACTTTGCAGAACTTCTGCCAGAAGGACTGATTCTTCATCTCGTCGAGCTGCTTCTTGATCTCTTCGAGCTTCTTGGCGTTTTCCGCATCAACGGCATCGGCATGCGTTTCGAGGCTGTCGACCGCGGACTGAATGCCGTTGCGTCGTTCTTCATCAGAGATCGCCGACAGCAGCGTATCGAGCGACAGCCCGCCCATCGCGGGAGGCAGATCCGGCAGTTCCATAGCATCCAACTCAGACTGCAGCGCCTGTCCCGAAGGAGGAACCTCGTTCGTTCCCTGGGTTCCCCGGGTCTGCCCGAGAGAACCGACACCGAACGCATAGAGAGATGCATCGGTGTTCGTCACACCGTTAACGGTCGTCATGATTAACCCTCAGCCTGAAGAATTGCGAGAAGCGCCTTGGCCTTTTCATGGCAGACGGCGACCCGGGGATCGTCCTTGCTGCCGAGCGTGAGCAGAGCCTGAATGGCGACGACGGCGTCGTCCTTGCGGCCGAGCTTGAGGAGGCAGCGCGCGGCAAAAAGGAAGGGTTCGGGATTGTGCAGCGTCGTTGCGACGGCAGCCATCTGATAGGCGTCGATGGCAGCCTGATACTGCTCGAGCGCCTGCCGGCATCCCGCCAGTCCCATCCAGAAGCGGTAGTCGTTCGGATCGTAGATCGAGAGCGCCTGGAAGACGACCTGCGCGTCGTGATAATTGCCGGAGGTATAGAGACCGTGGCCGAGTGCATAAAGGCTTTCGAGCGTATCGCGGCTGATGCCGACAGCCTGACCGACCGTAGCCCCCTTCATGATGCCGCTGACGAGCTTCTGCAACTGTTCCTGAGAAAGAAGAATATCCGACATATTGCCCATCCTTACTGAAGTTAGCGGCCCGTGGCGACGGCCGTAAGTACCTGGCTCGCATTGCTGATGGCCGAGTTGGCGCCCTGCAGATACGAGTTGTACTGAGAGATAAAGTCCTGCAGATACACCATCAGGGTCTGCGTCTGGTTGCTGATCGATTCCTGATAGTTGGTCAGCGATTCAATGTTATACGTCCACTGGTCGCTGTCGTGCGACTTATCGTTGCCCTTCGTGTCGTAGGAGAGACCGCGGTCTTCGAAAAACTTCACCATGTCGTCCGGCATCGTCGTGCACGTTTTTTCGTTCTTAGCCTGCTCCTGAAGCTTGCGGGCATCCGAAATCATCTTGGCGACTTCAGACTGTTCCTTCTGAATATTCTCAATCTGTTCCATGTAGTCGCGGGCGCTGTTCTTGCAGATCTGTGCCTGAGCGAGCTGAAGCTTGGCGAATTGAAACTGAATGCTGTCGGTCGGACCGAGATCGATCTGAGAAAGAATTTCGGAAAGAGGGGTGGTGCCGCTGGTATTGACAGTGTTGGACATAACAGATCCTCTGGTTTCGGCCGGCTGAAGCGCCGGCCGAAGCCGGGTAGAAACAAGCATCGGCTGCACAAAGCCGGATGCGAATAAACGGTAGTTTTGCTGAAGCGCCGGTCAGCGGCCGGTAGCGACAGCCGTCAGCACCTGGCTGGCGTTGCTGATGGCGGAGTTCGCGCCCTGCAGATAAGAGTTGTACTGCGAAATGAAGTCCTGAAGATAAACCATCAGCGTCTGCGTCTGATTGCTGATCGATTCCTGATAGTTGGTGAGCGACTCGATGTTGAACGTCCATTCGTCGTAGTTGTTGACGAGGTCGTTGCCCGTCTTGTCGTAGGCAAGTCCGCGTTTATCCATCCAGTCGGCCATTTCCTTGGGCATGATGGAGGCTTCCTTGTCCCACGAGCAGTTGCCCTGCTTGGTCTTGCAGTCGTTCTGAAGCTTTCGGGCATCAGAAATCATCTTGGCGACTTCAGACTGTTCCTTCTGAATATTCTCAATCTGTTCCATGTAGTCGCGGGCGCTGTTCTTGCAGATCTGCGCCTGGGCGAGCTGAAGCTTGGCGAATTGAAACTGAATGCTGTCGGTCGGACCGAGATCGATCTGAGC
>JAXEEN010000013.1:0-12392 GCA_034104065.1 Sutterella sp. | reverse complement strand
GCATTTCGGCATTGGGCTTGGGCAGACATTCGGTGGCCGTCTGCGTCGTATCGAAGAAGGGTTCGAGTCCTGTTGCGGCGAACACGCGACGCAGCCCTTCGCGGCTCTTACCGGTCGCCACGGCCGTGCGGCACCCCCGGGTCTTGAGACCCGTAATGAGTTCGCGCATGCCGGGAAACAGAATCACCTCGGCCTCGTGCGGGATGTACCAGGCGCGGTAGATTTCATTGAAGTGGAGATGTTCGGATTCGGGACAGTCGGGAACCACCTTGAGAAGCGCGCTGCGCCAGTCGAGCCCGATGACGCCAAGCGCCTCCTCGTAGGTCGGCACCGCATAGCCCATCTCGCGGGCGGCATGCTGGATGCCGAGCGCGATGAGGGCCGTCGTATCCATCACGGTGCCGTCCCAGTCGAAAACGAAAAGATCGTATTTGGGTGCAAAACCGGTCATTTGTTCTTTCTTCCGCGTTTGTCGAGTGCGTCGAGAAGCGCCGTGCATTCGGGCGGCATCGGCGCGGTGATCCTGACGGGCTCGCCCGTCACGGGATGCATGAAGCTGAGCGTATGCGCATGCAGGAACATGCGTCTGAAGGGCACGCCGAGGAGACCGTGCGTCACTTCGCGGTTGAAGTCGAAGTCGCCGTACTTGTCGTCGCCCACGAGAGGGAATCCCTGACTGAGCGCATGAACGCGGATCTGATGCGTGCGTCCGGTTTTGAGCTCCACGTCGAGAAGGCTCACGTCGCCGTAGCGCTTCAGGAGCGTGAAGACCGAATGCGCGCTCATGCCGTCGGCCGTGTTGACGCGCACGCGGCGCTCGCCCGACGGCAGCAGAAAGCGTTCGAGTGGCAGCTTCACATGCTGACGGTCGTTCACCCAGTCGCCCTTCACCAGCGTGCGGTAGTGCTTTTCGATGCCGCCGCCCTCCTTCATCATGTCGTGAAGACGCACGAGCGCCTTGCGGGTGCGGCAGACGATGATGGCGCCGGAGGTTTCGCGGTCGAGCCGGTGGGCGAGTTCAAGGAAGGGATCTTCCGGACGGGAGACGCGCAGACGCTCGATGAGACCGTGCGAAATGCCCGAGCCCCCGTGCGCGGCGAGCCCCGCCGGCTTGTTGACGACGAGCAGATGACGGTCTTCGTACAGCACGGGCACCGCGCCTTCGGCAAGCGGCGCCGCGGCCGGACGGCCGGCGGGCTTCTGCGAAACGCGCATCGGCGGCACGCGCAGAATGTCTCCTTCGGCAAGCTTCGTTTCGGCCCTGACGCGGCCCCTGTTCACACGGATTTCGCCGCCGCGGATGATGCGGTAGATGTGGCTCTTCGGAACCCCCTTGGCAACGCGGGCGAGGAAATTGTCGATGCGCTGGCCGTCGGCGTCGGGCCCGATGCGGATCCAGTGAACGGCATCGGCGCCGAGTGCGGTTACTTTTGCTGACGGGATGGGTGTAATTTCCGCCTTGGTCTGCTCTGGCATCGTTTATACTTATTGGCTGTGATCGGTCTGCGCCCGCGGTCATTCCCCGGACGCAGCGGTCTTTACTGAGACGTGACGAGGCAGCGCCCCGTCAGGCTCGGCGCGGAAGGCATTCCGCGCCTGAGTGCGCATTCTCTCACGTTTTCATCGATTATTGTGCCGGCGGCGCACTGACGACGCGGTCGGACAGACCCTTTTTTCAACATGCGTTTCCGCGCCGTGCAGGCCGGAGCGCCTCTCATGCGCCGGCTGCCGTCCCGCAGGACGTCGGCGGGGCGCCGCCCTTTGCCGGAAGCTTCCGGTCCGACAGCCTGCTCGCGGCGGCTTATCGTAAGTCCGTCAGCTTGAGCGCCCGGGCGCCAGATCATCGGCGCGCGCGTCGGCCCGGCACACTTTCATACGCTTTCACGGCAGATGCAATGCGGCCGCCTCCCCGTCTTCCGCCGGAGGCCCTGCCAGAGAGATGCTCCTTGTCCGCCGGGGCGCAGGAAATGCGAACGGATCCGGCCGGCTGCCGGATCCGCTGCCGAAAGAAAAGAAGATTTCAGTCTGCCATTCCGGGCTGTCAGTCCCGGCCGGGCAGACCTGCCGCGAACGCCCGAGGCGCGTCCGAACGCCGCCTCATCCGGCTCAGCCGGGCAGCTCCCCCCGCGATATCCGCCCCGATCGGGCGCGATGATCCGGGCGGTGTCAGAGCGCCCGCAGCCGGCCGGCCACTCATGCGGCGGGTCTTAAATACGCACGGCCGGACTTATCAGCGCTACGGGGCGGACTTTTTGCGGACGGCTTCGTCCGCAAAGAGACTCGGAGGCTGTGAGGGATTGAGCGCCGTCGGCCGGATGCCGTGCATCCGCCTCGCCTGCTGCTCTCCCCATGGACGCCCGTCGTGCGTCGACACAGCCCCGCTGCAGCACCGGCCCGCCAGGACGGTCCGGCCCGCGCCGCATGCCTGCGGCCGCGGCGCCTTTCGTTGCGCGGCACGGAGATACCGTCTCTCCGTGATCGCCGACCGTTGCCCGGCATGACCACTCGGACTCAGGTGCTTCTTTTGTTTCGGCACGCCGTCCCGCCCGCGTCAGTGGCGGTTGGAGTGCCAAATGAAGCGCATGCTTTTCAATGCCACGCACGCGGAAGAAACGCGCGTCGGCATCGTCGACGGGCAGAAACTCATCGACATCGACATTGAAACCGTCGGCCGCGAAGCCCGCAAGTCGAACATCTACAAGGGTATCGTCACCCGCATCGAGCCCAGCCTCGAAGCGTGCTTCGTCAACTACGGCGAAGAACGCCACGGCTTCCTCCCCTTCAAGGAAATCTCCCGCGCCTACTTCAAGGAAGGCGTCGACGTCCGCACGGCGAGCATCCGCGAAGCCATCACGGAAGGTCAGGAACTCATCGTTCAGGTGGAAAAGGAGGAACGCGGCAACAAGGGCGCGGCCCTCACCACCTTCATCAGCCTCGCCGGCCGCTATCTCGTTCTGATGCCCAACAACCCGCGCGGCGGCGGCGTTTCCCGCCGGATCGAAGGCGAGGAGCGTCAGGAGCTTCGCGAAGCGATGGAAAAGCTCGACCTGCCCTCCGGCATGTCGACCATCGCCCGCACGGCCGGCATCGGCCGCACGACCGAAGAGCTGCAGTGGGACCTCAACTACCTGCTCAAGCTCTGGGAGGCCATTTCCGACGCCGCCGCCCCGCAGTACGAGCTGATGCGCGAGGAAAACGGCCGCCGCGTGCCCGCCTCCGTCACGACGCCCGTCGTCGACGGCAAGCCGCTCAAGCGTCTGAATCCGCCGCCCTTCCTCATCGTTGAGGAATCGAACCTGGTCGTTCGCGCGATCCGCGACTACTTCCAGCCCGACATCGGCGAAATCCTCGTCGACACGGACGAGATCTACGAGCAGGCCCGCCAGTTCATGGCGCACGTCATGCCCGACATGGTCGGCCGCGTGAAGCGCTACCGCGAAGACATTCCGCTCTTCACGCGCTTCCAGATCGAACATCAGATCGAAACCGCCTATTCCCGCACGGTGCCCCTGCCCTCCGGCGGCGCCATCGTGATCGACCACACGGAAGCCCTCGTCGCCATCGACGTGAACTCCGCGCGCGCCACCCGCGGCGCCGACATCGAGGAAACCGCCTTCCGCACGAACTGCGAAGCCGCCGACGAAGTGGCCCGTCAGATGCGTCTGCGCGACCTCGGCGGCCTCATCGTGATCGACTTCATCGACATGGCCGACACGAAGAACCAGCGCGCCGTCGAACAGCGCCTCAAGGATGCGCTGCGCTACGACCGCGCCCGCGTGCAGATGGCCAAGATCAGCCGCTTCGGCCTGATGGAACTGTCCCGTCAGCGTCTGCGTCCGGCCCTTTCCGAAGGCAACCACATCACCTGCCCGCGCTGCAACGGCGTCGGCGTGATCCGCGACACGGAAAGCTGCGCGCTTCAGGTTCTGCGCATCCTGCAGGAAGAAGCCATGAAGGAAGGCACCGGCGCCGTCTACGCCCAGGTGCCCGTCGACGTGGCCACGTTCCTGCTCAACGAAAAGCGCAACGACATCACCAAGCTCGAAGCGCGCCACCGCGTGCCGATCGTGCTGATCCCGAACACGCATCTCGAAACGCCGCACTACCACATCGAGCGTCTGCGTCAGGACGACGAACGTCTCGAAGACACGACCCCGAGCTTCAGCCGCGCCGAGGAAGTGGAAACGGTGGCGGACGATCCGTATGCGCTCAAGAGCCAGGAGGACAAGCCCCAGCGTCCGAAGCAGGTGCCCGTCATCAAGAACGTGCTGCCGCGCGATCCGGCGCCGGTCCATGTTCAGGCCGAGAAGAAGGCCGAGGCCGGCAAGCAGGTTCAGCTCCAGCCCGTCACCGAAAAGAAGGGGCTCTTCGCCCGCATCGCCGCCTTCCTCTTCGGCGACGGCAGCAAGAAGGAGGAAGAAAAGCCCGCGGACGACAAGAAGCCGGCCGAAGGCAAGTCGGACGAGCGCGAGGACCGCAAGCGCCGCGGCAGCCGCCGCGACGGACGCCGCGTTCGCCGAGCCGACCGTCCGGAGCGTGCCGAACGCACGGAACGCGCTGAAAAGACCGACCGCGCCGAGAAGACCGAACGCACCGAGGAGCGTCCGGAGGAAAAGAAGCGCCGCGAACGTCCCGTCCGCCGTCAGACCGAGGCCGATCTTCCCCGCGAAGACGCCCAGCAGGCCGAGACGGCCGAAAAGACGGGCCGCCGCCGTACGCGCCGCCGCCGTGCGGCCGAGGACGAGGCCCAGCAGCCCGTTCAGAGCGCCGAGGTGACGCAGGCCGCCGCCGAAGCCGCGGTGCCGGCGGAAGCCGAACGCGCGCCTGAAGCCGTTCCCGCGCCCGAAACCGTCAGGGCCGAAGCCCCCGCCGACGAAGAAGTGCGCACGGAAGACGCCGACGCCGTCCGTCCGGAAGGCGAGGAAGCCGACGATCAGCAGGGTGAAACCCGCCGCCGCCGTCCGCGCCGCCGTCGCCGCGGCAGCCGCAGCGGCGCCGACGCCCAGGCTCAGAACGCAGAAGGCGCTGAAACCGCCGAAGGCGAAGCCGCACCCGAACCGGCCGAAGCCCCTGCCGCTCCCGCGGCCGAGCCGTCCGCAGCTGCACCTGCCGCCGCTGAAGCCGCTCCGGCAGCCGAACAGCCGGTCGAAGCCCCGGTCCCCGTCAATGCCGAAGACGTTCCGGCTGAAAAGCCTGCCGAAACCCCGGCGGAAACCCCTGTCGAGGTGAAGAACGAAGCGCCGGCCGCCGACGCCGGTCTGGTTCAGATCGAAACGACCAAGCCCGCCGCGCCTTCCGACTACGTCGACGCCAAGCCGCTCGGCCGCAAGCCGCGCGTCGAAGCGAAGCCCGCCGAGGAAGCGCCGCTCGTTCAGATCGAAACCAAGGCGCCTCAGTCCGAGCCCAGGACGGAAGCCAAGACCGAGGTCGATCTGAAGAGCGCCGCCCATATGGCCGACGTCGCTCAGCAGATCACGGAAAGCTTTGAAAAGGCCGACCGCCGTCCACGCCGCAGCCGCCGCCGTCGTTCCGACGACACGGTGAAGACGCAGCTCAAGCCCATCGCGGAAGCCGTGGCTGAAATCGTGGCGGAATCCTCGCCCGTCGAAGCCGTGGTCGTCGCCCGCGACGTCCGCACCGAGCATCCGGCGCAGCCGGCCCAGCCGCAGCCCGCGCCTGAACCCGCCGAAGCGCCTGCCGAAGCCCCGGCCCCCGAAGCGACCGCCGTCGAAACGCCGGCCGTTCAGGAGCCCGCGGCCGAACCTGCGCCGGCTGCTGAGGAACCCGCCGACGAACCGGCGTCCGACGAAGCCGCACCCGCGGTGACGCATCCCGGTCCGGTCAGCGGCGGCGCCGTCGCCGAAGGTTTGGAGGACAACCTCCGCACGGCCGGCCTCGAGCAGGTGCATACCAAGCCCGAGCTCGTCACCTACCGCGGCTACGAAACGGTGAGGAATCCGGGCCGTGCGCCCGCGCCCCGCGCCGCTACGGCGGCGGACGAAGTGCTCGAACAGGTGCATACCCGTCCCGAGCTCATTCAGCCCGTCGTCTACGCCCCCGTCATTTATCCGGGACGTCCGCGCGCGGCGTCCGTCGTGACGGAGGAAGGCGAACTGATTCAGGTTCACACGAAGACTGAATAAGCGGTTTCGCCCGGGGGCTGAAGGCCCCCGCAGGGGCGGCTTCTCCGAACGGAGAGCCGCCCCTTGTCGTTTCAGACGCCGACGCTACAATGATGTTTTTCCCTGTTTTCGATTCAGACTCATGACGTCCTACCGCGGCCGCTTCGCCCCTTCGCCCACCGGGCTCCTTCATGCCGGCAGCCTTGTCGCCGCCATGGCGAGCTATCTCGACGCCCGGGCGCACGACGGCGTCTGGCTCGTGCGCATTGAGGACATCGACCCGCCCCGGGACGTGCCGGGCGCGGACCGGGCCATCATCGAGACGCTCCGGCGGCTCGGACTGACCTCGGACGAACCGGTCCTGTGGCAGCACGACCGATACGAGGCCTACGCCGAAACGCTCGAACGCCTGAAGAGCGCCGGCCTCGTCTACGGCTGCGCCTGTTCGCGAAAGGAAGCCGCCGAACGCGCGCAGGCGCTCGGTCTGCCGGCGGGCGTCTATCCGGGAACCTGCCGCTGCGGCACGAGCGGACGTCCCGTGCGGGCCTGGCGCTTTCGGACGGACGGCGAGCCCGTCACGTTCGCCGACCGTCTGGCCGGCACCTTCACGCAGAATGTGGAAAAGGAAGTCGGCGACTTCGTGCTCAGGCGCGCCGACGGTCTCTGGGCCTATCAGCTCGCCGTCGTGACGGACGACTGCTTTCAGGGCGTCACCGACGTCGTGCGGGGCGCGGACCTCATCGACAATACGCCCCGCCAGATCCGGCTCTGTGAAGCGCTCGGCGCGCGTCCTCCCCGCTACATGCATCTCCCGCTGGTGCTCAACAGCGACGGTCAGAAGCTCTCGAAGCAGCAGGGAGCGGTGCCGCTCAATCCCGACGATCTGAGGGGCGAAACGGAGCGCGCCTGGCGGCATCTCGGCTTCGAGCCGATCGGCGCCGACACGCAGGCGGCTTTTTGGAACACCGCCGTGAACTGCTGGAAGGAGCGGCTCGAGGCTCTCGGCATCGTCTGAGATCCCGGGCCGGCCCGAAAACGACGAAAGCCGGCGTCGAACCGGCTTTCGCGATGCTGGCGGAACAATCCTCAGCGAATGATGCGGGGCGTCGCCGCCGACATGAAGTTGTCGGGCGCCGCAGCCGTTTCCCGGCCTTCGAGCATTCGGTCCATGTCCTCGTCCGAAGGATCCTCGCCCTCCTCGTCGACGAGACGGTCGGCCACCGAGAGGAAGCCCGGCACCACGACGTCGTCGCTGCCGAGGGCCTCTTCGTCTCCCGGCTCGGCGACGGAGAGCACGCGGATTTCAAACTGCAGCGCCATGCCGGCGAGCGGATGATTGGTTTCAAGCACGGCCATGCCGTCGGCGACGTCGGTCACGCGCCAGCGGCGGCCGTCGTTGGGCTCGCCCGGCACGCCTTCGAAGACGAGTCCCGGCACGACCGTCTCCGGACTGCCGAGGCGCTCGGCCGGCACCATGACGAGCGAGTCGGGATCGTATTCCCCGAAGGCGTCTTCGGGCTCGAGCTTGATCACGAAGCCTTCGCCTTCAAAGCGCCCTTCGAGCGCCGCCTCGAGCTTCGGAAAGATATCGCCGTGACCGTGAAGATAGGTCATGCCCTCCGGGCCGGTTTCCTCCAGAATCTTTCCCGTCATGTCCGCCATGCGGACGGACAGCGTGACGAGCGTGTCTTTAGCAACTGCAAGCGACATGCGCTTCAAAACTCCCTTTTAATCACATCGGCAAGCATCCGCCAGCCCGTCGGAAGCGGACTTCCCGGCCAGCAGAGCGCGAAAACAAGCACCGGCACGTTGAGGACGGGCATCAGCATCAGGAGCCCCCACGCACCGGAGAGACCGATGTCGTGCATGCGTCTCGCGCACGACGCGGTCATGAAAAGCAACAGCAGATTGACGACGACGGGAATCACCCGAAGCGCGATCACCTCGAGCATCCCGTCGCTGATGAACTCGGCATCGGCAATCGGATCCATGAGCGACCAGAGCGCACAGACCGTCAGCGCGAGTCCCGCCGTTTCGCGGGCATACTCCCTCCGTCCGCAGCGAAACTGCGGACAGAACAGCAGTCCGATGCGCCAGACAAGGTTTCTCATGGAAGTTCGTGCAGACGGCGCTCCCAGAGGTCGTAGTCCGCCTGCGAAATCTTACCTTTTTTGAGAAGCCCGCGAAGCTTGCCCGCATAGCGGGCCTTGACCTGCAGACGAATCGACAGCGGTTCGCCGGCCATCTTGAAGCGGGCCGCCTGAAAGAGCCCCTCCGCCGTCTCTTCCGAGGGCGGCAGATTCGTGAAGTCCGAGGCACCGGCCGCCTTGTCCTCCCGGCTGCCGGCCGCCGTCCCGGGGTCCTGTTCCTGCGCGGGGAGGATCTCCGCCTCGACGGTTTCGCGCACGACGCGCACCGGACGGCGCGGCGCTTCGCGCCGGGCGGCGGACGTCGGCACCGCGTCGCCGAGCGTCATCACGGCGAGCGGATCCGGACCGAAGCGGTTGAGCCCCTTCTTGCCCGGCACCAGGCCGAGAATCACAAGGACGATGAGCTGCACGCCGGGGATGATGAGAAAGAGCGCGGCGATGCCGGCGTAGCCGATGTCGTGAAGCCGTCTCACGACCGCCCCCGTCAGATAGACGGCCGCCGCCGCGCCGTAGAGCAGAATGACGCCCGAGACGGCCTGCAGGAGCCACGAGGGAAAGCCCGCCGGCCGAGCGCCCGTCAGGCTGTTGGGAACGAGTCCGATCAGCACGAGGAAAAGCGCCGCCAGAATCAGCGACACGAAGAGCGACGCCCAGTAGGCTTCGCGCGACGCACGGCCCTTGGGCGAGAGCGTCAGAACCTCATTGATAGCAACGGTCATAATGATTTTGGCCAGTAGAAAAAAGCCTCGGGCGGCACGCATGCCGCAGCGAGGCTTTTCGGACCGCCGGCCCGCAGGGCCGGCATCGGGACGCATCAGCGCAGCTGTTCGGCGAGAAGAGTCAGGATGTTCGGAGCAACGCCCGTCTTGTCGTCATTGCCGTCGCCGCCGATCACGGTCACGCGCGTGACGCTGCCCTCGTCGCCGAGGCGGATGCGGTATTCAGGCACGTCGACGGCCTTGTCGGAACCGAAGACACGGGTGAAGAAGCCGCGTTCGGACTTGACCTTGGCTTCATAGTCGGGATCGAGATATCGGACGGCGAAGTAGCCGGCGGCGCGGTCGCGGTCGACGAGCTCAAAGCCCATGCGGTCGACGACAAGGCCGACGGTGCGCCAGGCGCGGTCGAACGGTTCCTTCAGCACGACGGCCTCAAGCTTGCCGTCGGCGCCCTTCACGACGTCGCTGCGGGCTTCCTTCTTGGTGAGGTCCTGCTGCTGAACGATGTCGGCGGCCTTGGCGGCGGGTTCGGCTTCAGGATTGAATTCGCTGTCGATGCGAAGGGCGAGACGCTGCAGCATTTCGGCCTCCATCGTCGGGTCGGCCGGACCGGGCTGCCACATGGTGGAGTCGCTCTGCGAGCCGGTCACCACTTCGACCATCGAACGGTGCGTGATGAAGATGTCGCTCGTACCGTCCTCGTTGCGTTCGATGCGGCAGCGGTACTGATCGCGCTCGCCCGTCGAATAGGCGAAGTCGAGCACCTTGCCGATCGTGCCGCGGATGATGTCCTGCGGCAGCTTGGCCTTGTTTTCGGCCCATTCGGTTTCCATGTAGCCCGTCTTCGGATCCTGGCGGCGGACCACGAGACCGACGGAGGGCCAGAAGTCCTGAACCACGGTCCAGAGCTGTTCGGCATCGGCATTGACGCGAAGCCAGCGGGACGCGCCGTCGCGCATCATCTTGGAGACGACGGTGCGCTGAACGATGGCGCCGCGCTCGGCCTTCACTTCGCCGGCCGCTTCCATGCGGGCTGTTTCGGCATTGGCGCTCACGACGCCCGGACGGGCCGGCACTTCAAAGCGGTTGTCGTTCGGAATCGGGGCCAGATCGGGCGGCACCTCGAGATTGGCGCGCGTATTGGACGCCTCGTACTGAACCTTGTCGTCGGAGAAATTGATACCGAGAGCGGAGCAGCCGCCCAGCACCAGCAGAGCCGGGCAGAGCGCCGCAGCGCGCAGCGTACGCTTATTCATCTAAAAAAATCCTTTTCGAAAAAAGCATGCGCATCCCGCCGCCCGGTCCCGCCGTCGCCGGCATCAACGCGCCGAACACGGACGCCGCAGGGGATCGGATGAGAGAAACGCCTTGTTCTTCGCCGTCTGGCGAAGCCGCGCCGAGACTCGAAGCCCGGGCGCATTTGCTGACTGAGTTTACCAAACTTCCCGCACGCTCAGCGTCCGTACGAACGCGGGTTTGCCGTCGGAAACCGGGACCCTTCAGGGCGCCAGCCCGTAGGCGAGCGGGGTGCCCGCACCCGGCTTGACGAAGCAGATGCGCGCCACGCACCACCCTTCGGGCGTCTGCCCCTCCTCGTAGGCGACGAGTCTCGCCCCGGACGGCATCAGTCGGATCAGTTCACCCTCTTCCAGAAAATGCGCGGGACTGCGGGGATGCCCCCAGATGAAGCCGTTCGCACGGGTGTAGGTCTCCATGATGAAGACGCCTTCGGGCGCCAGGCTCTCCCAGTAATGCGGAAAATGGTCACGGTGGAGATAGTTGGTGACGATGATGCCCGCAAAGCGGTTCGCCCGCCAGGGCCAGGGATCGCCCTCGAGATCGCGCGCTTCGACGCTGAGGCGGGGTTCGCCCCTCAGATCCTCGACACCCGCCGTATTGATGTCGCAGGCGAGCACGCGCCGTCCTTCAAGAAGCAGCATGGCGGTATGCCGGCCCTCGCCGCAGGCGAGATCGAGCACTTCGCCCTCCGGCGCGATGAGGCCGCGCCAGCGCATCACCCAGGAGGAAGGCCGCACGGGGCAGCCGCAGGGAAGAATCTTCGCCATCGCGCCGTCCTTTTCAGAGAATCAGATTGACGAGCCACTCGCCCGCCGTCAGGAAGGGACGGGCGAAGTACCACAGTCCGCCGCCCACCATCAGCACGAGCAGAATCACCATGCCGTAGGGCTCGATCCGGTCGAGCATCATCGCCGCGCGGCCGGGCAGCAGCCCGCGGAGAATGCGTCCGCCGTCAAGCGGCGGAATCGGAATGAGGTTGAAGGCCATCAGCATGAGGTTGACCGAAATGCCGGCCACGCAGACGCTGACGACGAAACGCTCCGTGATGCCGCACATCACCGCGAACTTCAGAATGAGCGCCCAAATGACGGCCTGCAGCAGATTCGACGCCGGTCCCGCCAGCGCCACGAGCATCCAGTCGCGATTGAAGTTGCGAAAGCGCCGGGGATTGACCGGCACGGGCTTGGCCCATCCGAAGAGAAGACCGCCGCTGCCCGTGAGCGCGGACATCAGAATCAGCGCGCCCGGCACCAGCACGGTGCCCACGGGGTCGATGTGCGGGATCGGATTAAGCGTCACGCGCCCGAGCATCCAGGCCGTATTGTCGCCCGCCCGGCGGGCCACCCATCCGTGCGCCGCCTCGTGCATGGTAATGGCGAAGATGAGCGGGATCGCATAAATGCAGATGGTCTGAATGGCATGAGCAATCATGAAGAAATTCCGAAATAAAACGCGGCGGACGAACGAACATTGTGCCTTCGCGGCCGCTCAAAAAACGTAACGCCGTCTGACAGACGGTCAGCAAATGTCTCAGCGCCAGCTGAGAAAGCGCCAGACCGGAGTCAGATCCTCGGGAATCTGGGGCTGAGTGCCGGGAGACGGCCGGGAACCTCTGACCGAATGCCAGTCGGAGCCGGAACTCGCCAGAAAGCCCATGCGGCGGGCGACGTCCGCGAGCTTTTCGTCGGCGTCGCGCGACTGCGAGCCGGAACAGACCTCGATCGCCTCGCCGCCCATGTCGCGGAAGGCCCTGAAGAGTTCGTCGAGCATCCAGTCCTCGGCGAAGCTGTAGCGTCCCGGATGCGCGATGACCGCCATGCCGCCCGCATCGTGAATGAGCCCGATCACCTCCCCGAGGCCGGGCCACTCGACGTCGACACAGCAGGGCCGTCCCGACTTCAGATAACGGTCGAAGGCTTCCTGATAATTCGAAACATGACCGTTCTGCAGCAGCCAGTGCGCGAAATGCGTGCGCGACAGATTGTCCTTGTTGTCGGCGAGCGAAAGCGCGCCTTCGTAGGCGCCGTGAATGCCGAGCGCCTGGAAGCGTTCGCCGATGCGGCGGCCCCGGATGTCGCGCTTCACGCAGACGTCGCGGAAGA
>JAXEEN010000012.1:0-9481 GCA_034104065.1 Sutterella sp. | reverse complement strand
GCCGTCGCCGTTCTCGGCACGCTCTATGCCGCCGGCGGCGAATCCGAGGCTGCGCTCATTCCGATTCTGCAGAATCTCTGGACGATTCCGATGGGGCTTTCCTTCCTGGCCTTCTTCGTCTTCAGTCCGTCCTGCTTTGCGACGCTCGCCGCCATCAAGCGGGAAATGGGATCCTGGAAGGCGCCGTTCTTCCTCTGGCTCGCGTATACGCTCCTTGCCTACGCCTTCTCGTTCGCCGTCTACCGGCTGGCTCTGCTCGTCGTCTGACGGACGAACCCGCCCGCCTCCGCGATCCCCGGCACTTCATCAGGCGCCGGGGATCTGTTTTTGAGGGTTGCCGCCGGCAGAATTCGGCACACTGTCGGCAGACTCGTCCTGATGCCGACTTCAAAAAAGGCGGATAATTCGGGTTAACCTGCAGTCGGATTCTCTCCGGGCAGGTTTTTTGTGTTGTCTGAAAAGGTGCTTGATGGCCCGCTCGAAAAAACTCGACATGCTCAACGGCTCGCTCTGGGACAAGATGATTGTCTTTGCGCTGCCGCTTGCCTTCACCGGTGTTCTGCAGCAGCTCTACAACGCGGCGGACGTGGCGGTGCTCGGCCGCTATGTCTCGAACGAGGCCATGGCCGCCGTGGGCAACAACGTTCCCGTGATCGGTCTGATCGTCAGTCTCTGCATGGGCCTGGCGCTCGGCGCCAACGTTGTCGTCGCATGCTGTCTCGGCATGCGCGACGAAGAACGCGCCAATGCGGCCGTCCATACCGCGTTTCTGACGGCGGTGATGTTCGGCGCCGCGGCGCTTCTGATCGGCGAGCTGGCGGCCGGCACGGCGATGAAGCTGCTGGAGGTCCCGGCTTCGGTGGTGTCCGATTCGGAAACCTACCTGCGCGTCTATCTGCTCGGCATGCCCTTCATTGCTGTCTACAACTTTCTTGCCGCCGTCTTCAGAAGTCAGGGCGATACGCAGACGCCGCTCTGGGCGCTCTGCGCGGCGAGCATCTTCAACATCGCGGGCAATCTCTTCTTCGTTCTGGTGCTCGGCATGGGCTCGGGCGGCGTGGCGCTCGCCACCGTGCTCGCCAACCTGATTTCGGCCGGCATTCTGTTTTTCCGTCTGACCCGGATGAAGGGCGCGCTCCGGCTCGAGATGCCGAAGCTCTTCCGGCTCGACCGTCCGGCATTCAGGGCCATGGTCCGCATCGGCTGGCCCGCCGGTCTGCAGGGCGCGGTCTTTTCGCTTTCCAACCTGATCATTCAGGCGGCCATCAACAGTCTCGGCCCCGACGCCATGGCGGGTTCCGTCGCCGCCTTTACGATTGAAATCAACGTCTACTGCTTCATCAACGCCTTCGGTCTGGCCGCCACGACCTTCGTGAGCCAGAACTACGGCGCGGGCAATCTGACTCGCTGCCGCCGGGCGACCTGGGTGTCGATGGGTCTCAATTTCGTCGCGGCCATCCTGATGATCACGCTCGTCGTGGTGTTCGGACGCGAGCTGCTCGGCTTTTTCTCGTCGAGCGAAGAGGTGATCGCGCTCGGCATGGTCCGCATTCTCTGGGTGGTGCTGCCCGAGCCCGTCAACGTCGTGATGGAAACCGTCTCCGACGCCATGCGCGGCTACGGCTACTCCATGCCGCCCGCCATCATGACGCTCGTCTGCATCTGCACGATCCGCGTGGTCTGGGTCTGGACGGTGTTTGCGGCGAAGCCGGCGTATGAAACGCTGATGGCGGTCTATCCCGTCAGCTGGTTCGTGACCACCGTCGGCCTCTGCTGGCTCTACGTGCGTCATCAGAAAAAGCTGACGATCAGGCACAGGGATATCTGATGTTCGACGGCTCAGCCGACGTGCAAAAAGAACGCCCGCATCGCCGAAGCGCTGCGGGCGTTTCTTCCTCCAATTCATGCCGGAGCCCACCCCCGGGTGCATCTCGGTGCGCGTCGGGGGTTGGACGAACGCGCCCGGCGTCCCTTTCGCTCTCTACAACGGCGGGAAGCCACGGGGAGGAAGGCCGATATTGTACGCGAGGCGCGGCCGTCCGGCGCATGGCGGCCTGCTGAAGCGGTAACATATGCGCCTTTGACGCTTTGTTTTCCGGATTCAGTTCATGCTTCCCGATCTGTCCACTCTGCTGATTGTCTGTCCGCTCGTTTTTCTGGGCGGTTTCGTCGACTCGATCGCCGGCGGAGGCGGACTCATCACGCTGCCGGGCTATCTGATTGCCGGCATTCCGCCGCATCTGGCCATCGGCACGAACAAACTGTCGAGCGCCATGGGCATGTGCATCTCGACGGTCCGTCTCTGGCGCGGCGGATTCATCGACATGGGTCTGGCCGTCGTTCCGGTGGCCGCGGCCTTTGCCGGCAGTCTGGCCGGTGCGGCCGCCGCTCTGATGGTGCCGGCCTCCGTCTTTCAGATCATTCTTCTCTGCTGTCTGCCGCTTTCCGCCGTCATCGTGCTTCGAAAGAAGTCGCTCGAACCCGAGCATCAGGACATGCCGCCGATGCGGCGCCGGCTGCTGCTCGGACTCTGCGCGTTCGTCTGCGGCGCCTACGACGGCTTTTACGGGCCCGGAGCCGGCACGTTCATGCTGATCGCCTTTTCGGCAGCCGCCAAACTCGGCGTGCGTGATGCGGCAGGGCAGATGAAGATCGTCAACTTTTCGAGCGGCATGGCGGCTCTCGTCACCTTCGCCGCCGCCGGCGAAGTGAACTGGGCGCTGGGGCTTTCGGCCGGCGTTTTCGGCATTGCCGGGCATTACATCGGCTCGGGTCTCGTGATGAAGAACGGCAGCCGCATCGTCAGGCCGATCATCGCGCTCGTTCTTCTGCTCCTTTTCATCAAGACGGCCTGGGATTATCTGGCCTGATCGGATCCTCCGACCGGGTGCATCGGAATCACCCGCCGAACCCGTGTCCGCGCGTGACGGCGCCGAAACGCGGCAATGTCGGCGTCCGAGGCAAAGAGCGGTCCGAGCAGGGCGCTTTCCGGCGGGAGTTCCAGTGTTCCGAGCCGTCCGAGCAGCGACTCGAAATCGTGAAGGCAGGATTCACGGGCGACTTTCAGGCCTTCGAGCGCCGCGCCGTCGGCGACCGTCAGCGCGGCATCGGGAAACTCGGCAAACCGCGTCCCCGGTGCGGCCGGCAGCGCCGGAAGAAAGGCGAGCGGTCCGCCGAGAGGCGCGACGACGCCCTGAAGCGGACGTCCGCAGGCCAGACCTCCGAGCGTCTGCTGCGCCACGGCGTCGAAGATCGAGCTGGCGGCAGGCTTCGTTCATGCGCAGCTCCGCGCTGCCCTTCAGATAGAGGAGCTTCGCATCTTCGCCGCCGAGCTCGACGGCACAGTCGACGTCCGGCGCGTCGCGGCGAGCCGTGCGCTGTCACTGTCAAGAAGCACGTATTTGACTGTGGTGGATCCGAGATCAAGACCGAGACTCGGCATGATCTTTCCGCAGAGGAAACGGTGAACGCTCGTTACGCCGAGCGCGGTGCGCCTTTGCCCGCAGGAACGCGCTCAACGGCCGTCATGATGATGTCGGCGCAGTACCGGGCGAACCCGTCGGCGTTTCCTCCGGCGGACATCCTTTCAAAAATCAGAAAGTGACGCACGAACTCCAGTGCCGATGCCGCGGCGGCCGCTTCGGGCGTGCCCTGACGAATGTCAAGCGCGCCGGCGACGAAGCGGAACAGCTCGGGGAGGCCGGCGGCGATCTGGGCGCGAAACATCCTGCTCGCTTCCGGCGATGCGAGCACTTCCGTAATGACGCCGGGACGCTCGGCGACGAAGTCGACGTAGATGCGCATGAGGGTTTCCAGATACGCGCGGCCTTTGCCGGGATCGGCCGCGCCGAGCCGCTTCATCAGGACGTCTGCCTGGCTGCGGATGACGTCCGCAAGGAGCGCTTCGCGGTTCGGATAGTAGTGGTAGATGAGGCTTCTGGCTACGCCGACGCGTTCGGCGATGACGGCAAACGGGATCTCCAGCGATTCGCTCTCGAGGCACCAGCGTGCCGCGCTGTCGATGATGAGCGCCTTTCTTTCCGACGGGGAAAGCCGGCCCGATTTGCCCGAACGGGGGTGTCCTTCAATACGAATCACAGTATTACTCCGACAATCAGTTGTCCTGCAGTTGTTTTTATTGTAATAAAGTACAATAAAGAAATCTGCGTTCGTGCAGTTTGTGGCCTCCGTTCGACGGGGATGTGACATTCGGAGGTTCTTTGTCCGGCCGTCGTTCGCGCTCGCAGTTCGCGGCTGGGATTCTGGCGCCGCCGTTTTCTGTTCGAATGCAGAAAAGCCGAAGGCCCTCTCCGCTGTACGCGGAAGGGCCTTCGGCTTTTTGTTGAAAGGAAGGCGGCGAAGGTTACGCAGCAGTCATCATCTGACTTTGCGACGATGCCTGCACGGATGCGGCAGGCGGACAAAGAGGCGTTTGTCAGGCAATCTACAGCTGCTGTAGCTACAGTTGTTGTAGAAATTATCTTCGCAGGCAAGCACTGTCGTGAACGTCCGGTAGAACGGCGGCGTGTATCTCAGTTCCGGGCGAAATAATCACTTTGGCCTTCGTCTGAGATGCGGCTTCTTTTTGAATTCGGTCTATTATTTTTTCGTTCGAGAACGATTTGAGTCTGGCTGCTTTTCCCGATGCCGCGGTTACGCTTCTGTCCTGTCTGTTCACGCTGCTGAATGGGTTCATGAGCTTCATCGTTTGGGTGAGGCTGAACGGATCTCTCGCTGCGGGCTTCTCGTATGGGCCTCTGAAGAATCCGATCTGATAGAATTTGCGGAAATCGTATTGAAAAATAAAATTTTTCTGAGCAAAATGCCGAACGGAACCTCTTCTTTGACTCGAGTGGTGGGAAGCGCTTTTTTCTCTTCCCTTAGAAATGAGGGAGGCTATTATGTCGACAAAACTCGTTTTATCCGCGAGATTTTCAACGACAGCGGCCGCGTTTCCTTGTATACGAGGCCGAGAAGGTTCGGAAAAACACTGATGCTCAGCACGATCCGTGATTTTCTGGAGATGGATTACAGAAATCCGGAAAATACCGAGCGTCATCTCCGCCTGTTTGACGGATTGGACATCTGCAGTGATGTTGATTTCTGCCGCGAGCATCTCGGCCGATGGCCCGTCATCAATCTGACTTTCAAAGAGGTTGAAGGACTGGATTTTGAAACTGCTGCCGATAATCTTCGTTCTGCAGTTGCAGCCGAGGTCAGCCGCTTCGGGTTTTTAAAAGATTCGTCGAAGCTGTCCGAAAGCAGCCGCGAACGCTTTGCTCAGCTCCGACAGATGGAGCAGGGCCCGGTCGGCGATTCGCTTCTTCTGCTCAGACGTTCTCTCTCCTATCTGATCGGCTGCGTTGCGGAACATGTCTCCAAGCCGGTCGTCCTTCTGATCGATGAATACGACGTGCCGCTGATGAAGGCCCGGGAAAACGGGTATTACCGCGAGATGCTGGACCTTGTTCGTGGTCTGCTGCGGTACGCCCTTAAAGACAATATCGATTTGATGAAGGGTATTCTGTCAGGGTGTTACAGGATCGCAAAAGAAAGCGTTTTTACCGGACTGAATAATTTTTACTGCAATTCCGTTTCGTCGAACGTAAACAGTGCGGCATTCGGTTTTACGTCAAATGAGATCGACAGAGTTCTGACCGATTTTGGTCTTGAGCGTTATCGAGCAGTCATTCAGGCGCACTATGACGGCTACCATTTCGGAAAAACCGAGATTTTCTGTCCCTGGGACGTCCTGAATTTCTGTGATGCCGCTCGATCCGGAGATGGAACGGTCGGCTGTGCCAATTTTTGGCTGAATACCAGCAACAATGCCATTATTCAGGAATTCGTCCATCATGCTGACAACGGCCACCTGGAACTGTTGAAATGCATGCTTCGAGGCGAGACGGTTCCCGTCAGAGTGAACGAAGATGTTTCATTCGATGAGTTGGACGTCAGGCATTCTCCTTCGGATATGGCTGGTCTTCTGTATGCCACCGGCTATCTGACAAAAGTCGGCGAGGATCAGCAGGGCCGTGCGCTGATGAGAATTCCCAACCGTGAGATTCACGATTGCTTCGAACGCAAGATCGAGCTGTATTTCAGCAACAGTAGCAGATATTACAGTGAGAACGCCAAACAGCTTGTCGATGCTTTCGGCCAATGCGATGTCTATCGGATTACCGCCGTTCTGAACGGCGTGCTTGGAAGATTTGCCAGTGTCAGAGATGCCGGTGCCGAAGCTTTTTATCACGGGTTGGTTTTGGGACTGCTGTCATCGGCTGCCGCTCTGGTCCCCGAAGATGCTCAGGCGAGAGTGTCGCTTTTGGCATCCAATGCCGAAAGCGGGAACGGCTATTCGGACATCCGCTTCGTTGACGGTCTGACTCAGACCGGCGTTGTGATCGAACTGAAGAAGTCCGACGATGAGGCGTCAATGCTTCGTGACTGTCAGTCAGCCGTCCGACAGATTCGGGAGAAGAAATATGCGGATTATTTCGTCGGGATCGGCATCAGAGAGGCCTATCTGTACGGCATCGCGTTTCATGGAAAAACCTGCCGACTGACTGCCGAGAAGGAACGGATCGGGCAGTCCTGATCCTTTTGATGCGGTTCCCGTTTCCGGAACCCGCTGCGCCGGCATCGGCCGGCGCAGTTTACGCGGCTCGTTACCGGCGGCAGGCGGCCTTCATGGCGGCGGCATATCGGGACAGATCCTCAAGCATGGCATCACGGCAGCTCAGTCCGTCGCTGATCAGCCTGACGATGGCCGAGCCGACGATGACGCCGGCGGCGCCGGCTTCAAGCGCAGCCCTGACGTGTTCGGGTTTGGAGACGCCGAAACCGAGAAGCGGGGCGGGGGCATGCTTCTCTTCAAGAATCTCCAGAATGCGGTGCACCGGCGTGCCCGAAGCCCGGTCCGTCCCGGTGATGCCGGCACGTGAAAGCAGATAGGTGTAGCCGCCGGTTAGCCCTGCAATGGTTCGTACCGCGTCGTCGGACGCATTGGGAGGCACAATGGCGACAAGATGGATGCCGGCAGCTCGGGCGGCTTCATCCCAGCGCGGTTCCGCCGCACGCATCGATGCCGGGAGATCCGGAATCAGAACGGCGTCGGCCCCGGCAGCCGCGGCTTCGGCAAGGAATTTTTCAATGCCCGGCGCATAGACGAGGTTGATGTAGAGCATCAGACTCACCGGCACGTCGGGATGGGCATCCCGGAAACGACGGAGCACGCCGAGGCATCGCTCGGGCGTGGCGCCGCCCGAGAGCGCACGCTGCGCGGAGAGTTCGATCACCGGTCCGTCCGCACTCGGGTCCGAAAAGGGAATGCCGAGTTCAAAGGCGTCGGCGCCCGATTCGGCAAGCGTATTGAGAACGGCAAGAGAAGTCTCTTCGTCCGGGTCGCAGAGATTGACGAAGGGAACAAAGGCGCCTTCGTTCTTCTGCTGAAGGGCGGCGAAAAGTCGGCTGAAACGATCGGTCATGATATGGGTCTCCTGGACGGTCTGCCGCTCAGCGGCCGGCCTGCATGAGTTCGAGAGCGTTGGGCCGCAGACGGCCGTTTTCCGTCAGGCCGTCCTTTTCAAGGCGTGCGGCCACCTGGAAGATGTCTTTGTCTCCGCGGCCCGAAAGGTTCACGATCAGCTTCTGAGGCTTCTCGGGATTCGTCCGGGCGATCTTCAGCGCATAGGCGAGCGCGTGGGAGCTTTCAAGCGCGGGAATGATGCCTTCCCTGACGGAGAGTTCGACGAACGCTTCGAGGGCTTCACGGTCGGTGACGGCGACGTATTCGGCGCGGCCCGTATCCTTCAGATAGGCGTGTTCCGGACCGACGGACGGGAAGTCGAGGCCGGCGGAAATGGAATACGACTCTTCGATCTGGCCTTCGGGCGTCTGCATGTTGTAGGAGCGCGCGCCGAAGAAGATGCCTTCGGTGCCCCGGCAGAGCGTGGCGCCGTGTTCCGTCGTCTCGAGTCCCAGACCGGCCGGTTCGACGCCGATGAGGCGCGTTTGGGCAAAAGGCCTGAAGTCCGTGAAGAGTCCGATGGCGTTCGAACCGCCGCCCACGCAGGCGATGACCGCATCGGGAAGCGCGCCGTTTTCAAATTCGGCGAACTGACGGCGGGCTTCTTCGCCGATCACCTTCTGGAATTCACGCACGATGGTCGGGAAGGGATGAGGACCGGCGGCGGTGCCGAGCATGTAGTGCGTGTCTTCGAAGCTGCCGGCCCAGTCGCGAAGCGCGGCGTTGCAGGCTTCCTTGAGCGTGCCGCGACCGTGGGTGACGGGCACGACCTCCGCACCCATCAGCTCCATGCGGAAGACGTTGGGCTTCTGGCGTTCGACGTCCTTCGCGCCCATGTAGACGCGGCACTTCAGACCGAAGAGGGCGCATGCGAGCGCCGTCGCCACGCCGTGCTGTCCGGCGCCCGTTTCGGCGATGATGCGGGTCTTGCCCATGCGGCGGGCCAACAGAGCCTGTCCGAGCACCTGGTTGGTCTTGTGAGCCCCGCCGTGCACGAGGTCTTCGCGCTTCAGATAAATGACGGTCTTCGTGCCTTCGGTGAGGCGCCGCACGCGCGTGAGCGGCGTCGGGCGGCCGGCGTAGTTGCAGAGAAGATCGCTGAGTTCCGCGGCAAAGGCGGGGTCTTGCCGTGCATCGACGAAGGCTGCTTCCAGCTGATCGAGCGCCGGAATGAGAATTTCAGGAACGAACTGACCGCCGTACCGGCCGAAGAAGGGATTAAGAAGCATGAGCGTCACCTGCTGAAGAATGGTTGGAAATCGGATTGCCGCGGACCTGAGCGAATGCGTCGGCGATCAAGGCGCGGGATTTGATGCCGGGCGCGCTTTCCACGCCGGAGTTGAAGTCGAGTCCCGCAGCCCCGGAGGCGGCGGCTGCGCGGGCGTTGGCCGGAGAAAGACCGCCGGCAAGAAGAATGCGGTCGGGCCGGGCGAAACGTGCGGGAAGCGCCGTGCTGATCGTTCTGCCGGTGCCGCCGGTGAGTCCGCCGACGGCGGCGTCAAGAAGCGCTCGGTCGATGAGGCCGTCGTCAAGCAGCCGGTCGATGAGCCGGATGCGGCGTTCGGTTTCCGCCTCGCCGAGGGCATTCATGCCGAAGGCGGCGACGAGACGCCTGCCGGGAAAACGGCGGCGGAGCGCCTTGAGCGAATCTTCGGTTACGTCGCCGTGAAGCTGCAGCGTGTCGAAGTCGGCCTTCTCGAGCGCGGCAAGCGCTTCGGCGTCGGCCGCATCGGCGACAGCTGCGATGCGGACCGGCAGGCCGGCGGCTTCGGTGAGCCGGCGGATGCCGGCGGCGAGAACCCCGAAGGCGTCCGGAGCGACATAACGGGGAGAACGCCGCGCCGTGATGATGCCGACGGTGCCGGCGCCCGCTTCGGCGGCGGCGAGTGCGTCTTCGGGGCGCGTGATGCCGCAGCACTTGCCTTCGCCGAAGAGGAGCGTTCTCACGCCTTC
>JAXEEN010000011.1:0-4567 GCA_034104065.1 Sutterella sp. | reverse complement strand
AAGCGGTTTCTGATCGGCAGCAACGGGAATCAGAGTGAGTGTTCGGATTGTCGGATTCATGGGACGTATTCGGTACAAAAAATGTTAACTGGGAAGCGTGCTTCCCGTCATACGGATTCCTACTCCGTGCGTTCAACTTTGAGGATGACGGGGCGCACATCGTCGAACTGTCGGCTCAGAGCCGTGAAAATTCTTCTGTCACGCTTCTGAAGCGCTCGCGGATGCCCGTGATGAGCAGCGAGCGAAGCCACTGCGCGGTCGGATCGGCATGCGTGCGCTCATGCCACACCATGACCGGATGCCAGACCGGAAGGTGCTTTTCCGAACCCGGAATAATGAAAAGCGGAAAGTGTTTCGAGAAGATGCGGGCAGTAAAGACCGGAAGCCGCACGATGAAGTCCGTTTCGGCGAGGATGAAGGGTGCCGGCAGAAAGTAGGGCATGTCGAAGGCGATGTCGGCATTTTCTTCGCCGATCTGTGATTCCGCCGAACGGGGACGGCCGACGTCGTGTCCGTACCCGATCGCCAGACGCCGCCAGGGCGCGAGATCGGCGGCGGTCAGCCGGCCTTTCTCTTCCCATCGCTTCTGAAGCGGGTGACCCGCCCGGGTGACGAGCACATGCCCGGAGCTGAAAAGCTCGGCCGTATGAAAGCCGGGACCTGTCCTGAGACCGGGCGGCGCATAAAACGCAATGTCCGTGTCGCCCGTTTCGAGCGACTCGAGAAACCGATCTCCGAGACTGCAGAAACTGAGTCGGATGTGCGGCGCCTGCCGGTAGATCGTATGCATGCCCGGCAGAATGAAGGCGAAGATCGAGTTGTCGACGCCGGCAAGACGGACCGTTCCTGTGAATCGGGCGGGATCGAGCGGCTCCGTCACCGCCAGAGTGCGCATCCCGTCAAGCAGTTCCGTGATGCGCCGGATAAGACCGGTCATCTTCGGCGTAGGCACCATGCCGCTGCCGCCGCGGATGAAAAGCGGATCGCCGAAAACGTGTCTGGCTTCGGCGATCAGGCGGGTCGCCGTCGAGAGGCTCAAACCGCGCAGTTCGGCGGCTCGGGTGAGAGACCTTGTCTTCCAGAGCGACTCAAGAAATGACAGCAGTTCCGAACTGACGGGATCGGCCATGATCAGTCTCCTTATGGTCAGATTTGACTATAAGCATAACTGTTAATGACGAAAAAAGAAGGGATATTCAGCTTTTCCCGATAGGAGGAACATCGTAGTCTGAATCTGGGACAAACGGGAAACGGCCGTGGGACGCCGTTTTCCGACAAGGAGAAAACCTATGACAGTCAATCTGAAGCGACGCACGCTGCTTAAAGGCGTGCCGGCCGCGGCGGGACTCACGTCTCTGCCGCTCTTTGTTCAGGCCGCGCCCGGCGCAGAAGCTGAAAAAACCTGGACCGGCTTTGCGCTCTGCGACTCCTGCAACCACGTGCCCGCCTGCGGCATTCGTTTCGAGGCGAAGGGCAACGTCATTCAGCGAATCGACAACTGGAAGGAAAATCCGAACCACTGGCTCTGCCCGAAAGGCTGGTCGACGCTGCAGCGCCTTTACAACCCGAACCGCCTGCTATATCCGATGAAGCGCACGAATCCGAAGGGCGCCGCCGACCCGGGCTGGGTCCGCATCAGCTGGGACGAAGCGTATCGGACGATCACGCAGAAGATGCTCGAAACGAGGACGAGATACGGTGCCGACGCCGTGATGTTCTACTGCGGCGACCCGAAGGAGCCGCGTCCCGCCGTTCAGCGTCTGGCCCGCTACTTCGGATCCGTCACCTACGGCACGGAATCCTCGGTCGGCTGCCGCTCGGGCTGCATGATGGCCGAACAGCTGGACTTCGGTCAGCCGAACCTCGGCGGCATCAGCGCTGAAACGAAGGTCTTCATGGTCTTCGCGACGAACGTCTGGGCGCAGCCCGCAAAATGGTGGCAGCAGCTCGTTGCTGCCAAGGAACGCGGATGCCGCTTCATCGTCATCGACTCCCGTCGCACGAAGACGGCCGAGCTGGCCGACATCCATCTGCAGCCCCGCATCGGTACCGACGCGGCGCTGGCGGCCGGCCTGATGCGCGTGCTCATCAAGGAAGGACTCTACAACCGCGACTTCGTTGAAAAGTGGACGCACGGCTTCGAAAAGTACGCAGCCTATGTCGAACGCTTCACGCCCGAATACACCGAAAAGGAAACCGGCGTGCCGTCGAAGCTCATCGTCGAAGCCGCGCGCATGTGGGCGCAGGGACCGGGCTCCTTCACGCTCACGACGCAGTCGCTTTCGCACAATTCGAACGGCGTCAACAACACCCGCGCGCTGCTCCTTCTGCCCGTCATCATGGGCTACATCGATATCCCGGGCGGCGTGCCCTTCATGAAGGGTCCGAAGGGCCTCGGCATGGCGGCCTACGGTCTGCATCCGAAGATGATCGACGCGGCCTGGTGGAACGCCAAGGCTCAGAAGGACCGCCGGTTCGACCTCGCCGAAGTGCCGCTCTGGCACGACATGAAGGATCAGGTGAGCCCGAACAATTTCCCCGAATGGGTCGCCGCCGGCAAGGTGAAAATGTTCTGCGGCTGGGGCTTCAACGTCAACATCTGGCCGCAGCCCGACGTGTACAACGAGGCGATGGGCAAACTCGACTTCGCCTTCTCGTGCGACTACTTCTACCGCGCGGACAGCCACCGAAACATCGACATCATTCTGCCTGCCGCCATGAACTACGAACGCTATGCGCCCTTTGGCGCCTACGGTCCGAACGTGGCGGTCCGCAAGCCCGTGAAGCCGCTCGGCGAAGCAAAGGAAGACTGGCGCATCGCGCTTGAAATCGGCTGCATCATCGACAAGCCTGAAAACTTCTTCGACGGCGATCCGGTGAAGGCCTGCGACTTCGTGCTTCGCCAGTACGAAGGCTGCGACTGGGCCGGCTTTGCCGCGAAGCTTCCTGCCGTCAGCCGTCTGCCCGCGCCGAAGCCTGCGTTCAGAAAGTATGAAACGGGCGGCATGCGTCCCGACGGCAAACCGGGCTTCAATACGATCTCGGGAAAGCTGGAGTTCTTCTCCGAACGCGCTGCGAAGTTCGGCTATGACGGGCTTCCCGTCTACAAGCCGATGATGCCGCTTGACGACACGTACAACCTGCGCTTCCTCAACGGCTCGCGCAAGCCCTACATCACGCATTCGAAGACCCGTACCGACCAGCCGTATCTGATGGAGATTGAGGACCGTCTCACGATCCGCATCCATCCGTCGGAAGCCGAGAAGCGCGGCATCCGCGAAGGCGATACGGTGGAAATCCGCAGCCGCTTCGGCGGACCGATCGAGGCCCGTGCCGAAGTCTCCATCATCGTGCCGCCCGGCATGATCGACGGCCAGTACGGCTGGCTCGGCAAGATGAATACGCAGAAGCTCATGACGCGCGATCACCGAGATCCGCTCTCGGGCTATCCCTGCTACTTCGAAGTGCCGGTTTCTGTCACGAAAAAAGCCTGAAGGAGGTAAAGCATGTCCAAGTACGGAATCATCGTCAATGCCGTGAAGTGCGTGGGCTGCCATGCCTGCTTTGCGGCCTGCAAGGCTGAGAATCTGACGGCGCCCGGCGTTCGCTGGAATCATCTCGAGCGCGTCGAGCACATGAACGAGGGGATCGTCGACTACTTCCGCGTTTCCTGCATGCACTGCGAGGAACCCAAGTGCATGGCGGTCTGCCCGGCCAAGGCGATCTCAAAGGGCCCGCACGGCGAAGTGCTCGTCGACGGTGCCAAATGCATCGCCTGCCATATGTGCGAGGCGGCCTGTCCCTATCATGCGCCGAAGTTTTCGGACCCGGAAAAGCAGTCCTATTTCGGAGCGAAGATGCCGCTCTGCGCGGCCGACCCGAAGCCCTGGACCACGCGTCCGGCCGGCAAGGCGGAACACTGCACGCTCTGCGTGCACCGCACCTCGGAAGGCGGCAAGCCCGCCTGCGTGGAAGCCTGTCCGACCGGCGCGCTGACCTTCGTCGACTATGAAAAGCCGGACGACAAGTCGGCGGCGCTCATCCGGACCGCACAGATGATGAACGAGGCGGCGGGCACCGGGCCCAAGGTCCGCTTCATTTCGAAGCTCACCGACTTCCGCACCATGAACTCGGTGAAGGCCTGATTCCGGTCGGTCCGAAAACGGTCTGACTGAACCGGAGGGCGCATCGGAACGTCCTGACGGCCCGTCCGCGACAGCGGGCGGGCCGTTTTTGCAGGTGTCTGTGCGATTTGACGCAGAATCCGAAGATCGTCTCAGGTATGATCGGCGGATCAGATGCGAGGATTATCGTGAAACCCTATTGGCAGACCGGTCTCTTCTGGCTCATTTTTGCTACGACGCTCGTCATGCGAGCGCCGATCAACGCGTTCGGGCCCATGGCCGGCGACATCTGCGACGCCTACGAGATGAGCTGGTCGGTCTTCGGCGTGCTTGCCGGCATACCGATGGCGACCTTCGGGATCTGCAGTCTGCTTGCGCCGCCGCTCGTGAAGCGCTTCGGCGCCGCAATCGTCTTTGCGGGCACGCTGCTCGGCGTGGCCGCC
>JAXEEN010000010.1:0-4098 GCA_034104065.1 Sutterella sp. | reverse complement strand
CCCGTCGTATAGACCAGGGCGCTTTTGAGCGCTGAGAGCACGGTTTCGCCGTTTCGCCGCTCGGCGCTTCCGAGCCACCGGAGAACGGCATCGGGGACGACCAGCCGGAGCACGTCGGCAGCCGCCGCAGGAAGCCGGCCGGCGGTGTCGGCGGGCGTACGGCGTTCGAGCCGCATCACGCGTCCGGCGTGTCTGACGGCGAAGGAGAGCGCGGTTTCCTCTCCCGGGGAAAAGGTTTCCAGCACCGAAAAGCGGCCGTCGTCGGCACTCTCCTCGCCGGCGCAGAGACTGAGGGCGGCCAGTCTGCGGACGTCCGAGAGCAGTCCCGCGGCGGCTGCGGCCACCCGGACGCGGTCGGTCCATTCCGCGCGTTCAGCGGGCGGCATGTCGGGTTCGAGCACGCGGGCGTCGGCTGCGGCGAGCGCGCCGGCCGCAAAGGCGAGCCCCGCTTCGAAAAGACCGTCGGCGCCCGACCAGAGGCCCCGGGCGTCGCGCGGCAGACTCTGGACCATCGCGGCCCAGCCGACCAGCATCGGCATCACGCGCCGCTCGAAGAGCCGTCGCGAGCCGACGCCGATGCGAAGCCGCTCGACCTCGGTACGATGCCGAAGAAGGAGCGCGACGGGATCGACCGGCGCAAGAATCGCCCTCTGCCGCCCGTCGGCGGGATGGGCGGTCAGCATGCGTCTGCCGTCAAGCGGCAGACGCTCGGGAACGGGACCGTCGCAGAAGAACGCCGGCACGCCGGCCCAGCGCTCGGGACCCGCGGCGGCGCGGGCCAGGAATTCGGTTTCGGGAACTGCGGGTCCGCGGGGCGGCACGGCAGACAATGGGAACGGGTATGGAGAATCGCGCAGGGCGTCGGGCATGGCCGGAAGCAATGGAGGCGGAACCGATCGCAAGCCGGTCCGCAAAGAAGAAATCCCGCCGGGAAGACAAAGTCGAAGAGACTCTGCTTCCCGACGGGACAAGGTGCACCGGCAGTCGTCCGTCGGTTTCAGCGACCCGATCGGAGCCATTTCGAAAGATCGGCGAGCAGTTTTCCTGCCGCGGCGGGGAGTTCCCGGACCTCATCCGCCCTGACGTGAAAGCGCCCGCACGGGGTGGACGCCGGCCCGATCCCCGCCATCGCGACGGCAATGCCGCGCGCCTCAAGGGCATCGAGCATGTCCGCGAGGGTGTCCTCGCGAAACCAGCCGTCCGTGATCACGAACACGGCCTTCGCGGCTTCGGGACGTTCGTCGAGTTCCACGGCGGCCGTAAAGAGCGCCTGCAGAATCGGCGTCGCCCCGTAGCCTTCGACGAAGTCGAGACGCCGGACGGCGGCGCCGAGCGGATCGTCCCAGCGAGCGACCGGCGTCACGCAGCGCTGCGTGGCGCCCGGAAAGAGCGAGAGCGCCGCGCGGATCCCCTTGGCGGCACGCATGGCTTCGAGAAGCCGGAGCGCGGTCACCTTGGCGAAGGTGATCGTCTCGGCATCCATCGAACCCGAGGTGTCGACCAGGATCTGAACGGCGATCTCGCGGCCCTGCACGGCGACGGGCTTTCTGAAGATCCGGTCCTCGCCGGCGCCGAGAAGCGCCAGCGTGCGGTCGTCAATCTCCAGCCCCGAATCGGCGTACCGTTCGGGCACCGGGAGCGGATGCTCGAGCGAGGACTGAAAAAGCCTTCGAAGGGCCGTGCTTCGTGCCCAGCATTTCCGAAAGAGCGTCCTCATTTCCTCGGCTCTCTGCGCCCAGCGGCGCTCGTAGTCGCCGACGTCGGCGAACTCGGAACGAAGCGACCCGAAGGACTCGTCGTCGTTCGCGTAGTCGCCCGTTTCCATGAGCCGCCGAAGCGCGGGCATGCCGTCGGCGCCGTTCCAGAGCTCTTCCCGGGCGAGCGCCGCAAAGCTTTCCGCCTCGCGTCTCGCCTTCGTGAGTCCGGGCTGCACGGCCGTCGGCATGGCCTCGGGCGCGGCAAAGCCGTCCTCGTCGAAGAGCGAACCCTGAGGGTCGGCGCGGGCGCTCTGCGGAATCGGCCTAGCGGCGGGAAGTCCCCTCCCGGCAATCCGCCGGAAGGTTTCCTTCGCCGCTCTGCCGCTCCGTTCGAGAAGCGCCGCCGCCTCACGGGCCGTCGACACCGCATGCGCCGTATCGCAGAGCGGCATGGCATTTCTGACGAGCGTCAGAACGTCATGCACCGTCTCTTCGCCGAAGGCTTCTGAGGCACGCTCCCGAAGGCGTTTCGCCGGCGCTTCGAACCGGCCGATGCCGAGAACCTCGGCTTCGAGGGTCAGCATCAGCGCGGTCACGAGAAGCGCGGGCGGCGCCAGGTCGGATGCCCGGAGCCAGGGCGCCGCGCCGCTTTCCTCAAGCGCCGTGAAGAGCGCCTCCCGCCAGAGCAGGTAGCCCTCGTAGTCGGAGGCGCCGAGCCGGTCGACCCGGATGTCCTCGAGGGCGTTGGCGAACGTTCTCACCGTCGGCGACTCGAGATCCGCCATGGCCCGGAAGTCCGTGTAGACCACGTGGTGCCGTTCGTGGCAGCCGTGGCCGTACACGTAGACGGGCGCGAGCGGACTCATGAGGTTGACCGGCCCGAGCCAGATCGAACGGCCGTCCGTTTTGGGCGTTTCCGTAAAGAAGACGCGGATGCCTTCCCTGCGGCACATGCCCTGAAAGACGAGCGGCGCCGCCCGCTGCAGCGTCAGGCCGCGCGAGCGGGTGCTGCTGCCGAGCCGGGCCGTCGCCGCCTCGGCCGCCTTCACGGAAACCGTGCGGCGGCGTTCGGCTTCGGCGGCCGTCCTTGCGCGGCGCGACGCCGCGGTTTCTCTGCGGGTCCGGGTCATGCCGCCTCCTTTTGGTCGGAAGACGCACGAACGGAACGACGAAGATCGCCGGGGATGCGGCCGATCGCCGTGACGAGCAGCGTCTCCGCGGTTTCGCGGGCCGTGCTGTCGAGCGCTTCGGTGAAGGCCGTTCGGACGAGTCTGAGAAGACCCTCCCGGCCGGATTCTCCGCCTTCGGCCGCCGATGCCAGAATCATGTCCCTCAGACGCGTGAGCGTTCTGAAGGAGAGCGGCACGGCGTGCGACTCGAAGCCGATCGCCTGCGTTCGGGCGGCCGCCCGGCTGTCGGCGCCGGCCTTGGCCAGCGCGCGGCAGAGTCTCGCAAGGGTTTCCGGCCGATGGACGGCGCGCAGATGCTCGGGCGTTTCCGCCTCGAGGAGCCGCGCTTCGTCGGCTTCGGCCAGGCCCTCCATGCGCAGATGCCAGAACCGGTCGATGACCGATCGGTCCTGAATCTGACGTCCGAAGAACCCGTCGTCGATTTCAGCCGAGTGGCCGCGCGTATTGTCGGTGACGATGACGCGCGTCATCGGATGCCTTTCAACAAGCAGGCCCGTAGCCTCGTTGTCGATCGGAAGTCCTTCCAGAATGTCGTTGCAGCTCACCCACATGTCGGCGGGCGCCGCGCTGAATTCATTGATGAGAAGGACCCAGCCGAATTTCCACGCGAGAAGCGCGGGGCCGTCGACCCAGACGGTCTCGCCGCCCCTGACGCTCCAGTGGCCGATGAGTTCCCGCCGGTCCATGCGGGCCCGGGCGGTCACGCTCACCACGGGCATGCCGAGGCGGGCGCAGAACTGCAGAGCCGTGCTCGTCTTGCCGGACCCGGAAGGGCCGGAGATATAGAGCGGTTCGCCGCGCGAGAGACGCCACCACAGCGAAAGCGTGCGGCAGTGTTCGAGCGTGAAGAAGTGGCGGGGATTGACGACGGGAATGCGGGTCCTTGAAAAGACGGGCAGACTGTCGGTGGCATAGCCCAGGCAGGCGCTGAAGGTGTCGGCGGGAAGGCCGAACCGCGCGGCCGGGACCGGGGTGAGAAGAAGATCTGACATGATTCGTGCTCCTGAAGGAAAAACACGGGAGCGTCAGTCTTCAAAACCCCATGAAGGTCCCGAGGGCAAACGCCCTCGTGGGGTTTAATGGACGGATTTGCAGAAGAAATCCTATGAATCGGAAGATTCGGCCGGAGCCGTCGTGTTCCGTACGCGACGCTGTTTAAGCCCTGCCATTGTGCCAAAGCACCGGACGAATGTCAAAGAGACCGGGCCCGA
>JAXEEN010000009.1:0-2973 GCA_034104065.1 Sutterella sp. | reverse complement strand
GGGCGGCTTCCATCACGCCGCCCGTATTGCCGAAGATCACGGCGGCGCCGGAACCTTCGCCCATCAGACGGTCGTAGGCGCTGTCGGCAAGGGCGTTGAAGTCGATGCCGGCACTGCGGGCCCAGTCGGCGAGCTCGGCCGTGGTCACCACGAAGTCCATGTCGCGCATCGTCGGATCGCCGAGCTGGCGGCCGGCGGCGTTCATTTCGTCGCGGCGGATTTCGGCCTTCTTGGCGGTGCAGGGGGTGACGGCCACGTTGACGATCTTCTTCGGATCGAGACCCATCTTCTTGGCGAAGTAGGTCTTGATGGTCGGACCCTGCATGCCGATCGGGCTCTTGGCCGACGAAATGTGGGCGAGCATGTCGGGATGGAAGGTTTCGCAGTAGCGGACCCAGGCCGGGCAGCAGCTGGTGAACTGCGGAAGCGGGCCGCGGCCCTTGGTCACGCGTTCGATGAGCTCGCTGCTTTCCTCAACAATCGTGAGGTCGGCGCCGAAGTTCGTGTCGAGCACGTAGTCGGCGCCGAGCGCGCGCAGAAGCGCGACCATCTTGCCTTCGACAAAATCGCCGTCCGGACGGCCGAATTCCTCGCCGAGACCGACGCGCACGGAGGGACTCGTGGAGAAGATGACGATCTTGTCGGGATCGGCGACGGCCTGAGCCACCTGTTCCCATTCGGGCTTGATCTTGAGAGAGCCGACGGGGCAGACGGCAATGCACTGACCGCAGTGGATGCAGACGGACTTGTCGCCCGTCTTAGCCAGATCGTAGTTGTTGTTGACGCCGATGTAGTCGTTGCAGACGCCGGCACAGAGCCGGCACTTCACGCAGAGGGCCTCATCGCGCACAACGGCAGGATTGCACGCATCGATCGCGACGCGCACATCCTGAGGCATATGCTTGGACATATGTTCTCCTGTATTAATCAAATGAAACGGCGTCGGGGGAGTGAGAGTCGTTTCGGACGATATTTTATCTATTAAAAATGCGATCGTCCCAACATTCTTTCTATCGGGGCAATATTGACCCGAGTGTTCGGTTATTTTCCGATCAGTTTTGAAATCTCGAGAATGTCCGACGGAAGGGTACGGCAGCAGCCGCCGAGACACACGGCGCCCAGGCGTTTCCAGAGGGGGACGTAGTGGTCCCAGCCGGCGCTGTCGGGACTGCCCGCCGCCGGACGGTGCCAGGTCTTCGTCGACGGGTCGTAGACTTCGCCCGAGTTCGGGTAGACGATCAGGGGCTTCGTGCTGACGGAACGAAGCCGTGTGAGCGCTTCCTCGACGAAGGGACGCTTGACGCAGTTGAGGCCGAACACCTCGACCCGGGGAGAGGCTTCGAGCAGTTCGCCCAGCTTTTCGAGCGGCGTGCCGTCGGGCATCGCCGCGCCCGCGCCGGCTGCGAGCGTCACCGTCACCCAGCAGGTGACGTCGCGGTCTTCGATCATGGAAAGGAGCGTGCGGATTTCGTCAAAGCGCGGCATGGTCTCGAAGGCGATCAGATCCGCGCCGGCCTCAAGGAGCGCCTCGAGGCGAAGCGCATGAAAGCGCCGGAACTCCTCCGGACTCAGCCGGTAGTCGCCCGTGTATTCGGCGCCGTTGGCGAGATAGGCGCCGTAGGGACCGACGGCGCCGGCGACGAGGCAGTCGGACGCCGAGCGGCCGGGGGCCGCCTGCGCCCATTCGTCCCGGGCCTCCCGGGCCAGTTCGACCGAGCGCATCACGAGCCGGTGCGCTTCATCGGCGCCGATGCCCTTGGCGGCGAATCCCGCTTCGCTCGCCTGGTAGCTCGCGGTGATCGCCACGTTGGCGCCCGCTTCGAAATAATCGCGGTGCACGGCCCGGATGGTCTCCGGACTTTCATAGAGCACCTTGGCGCTCCAGAGGCTGTCGTTGAGGTCGCACCCTTTGGCTTCAAGCGCCGTCGACATGGCGCCGTCGATGACGATAGAGCCCTTGCGGGCGAGCAGGTCGGTCAGGGGATGCCGCATAAAAAATCTCCGGGGAAAGGTCTGCGGCAAGTTTAGCGCGGCCGAAAGGGCGCCGACGCGCCGTGCGGCGGATCCTTCTCCCTTCGGAGACAGGCGGCGGGAAATGAGCAATAACCCGCGGGGCGGCAAATATCCGTCTTTTTTCCAACGGTCGGCTGTTTTTCTCCTGATACACTCGAATTTCGCGGCAGCATGCCGACGATACACGGAATAAATCGACATGTCCATCATACTCAATCCCATCATTCTTTCGGTGCTGGTGCTCTGCGGGCTCTGCCTGGTGCGGGTGAACGTGCTTCTGGCGCTCCTCGCCGCAGCCGTCGTCGCCGGCCTCTCCGGCGGGCTTCCCATCGGCAAGACGATGACGCTCCTCTCGGACGGTTTTTCGGCGAACGCCACGACGGCGCTCTCCTACATCCTTCTCGGCGCCTTCGCGGTCGCGATCGCCAAGACCGGCCTCATGCAGATGCTGGTTCGCTGGCTTTCGAAGCATCTCGCCGCCCGCCCGGCGGTCTTCTGTCTGGCCATCGCCGGCATTTCCTGCCTCTCGCAGAATGCCGTCCCGGTGCACATCGCCTTCATCCCGCTTCTGATTCCGCCGCTTCTGGCGCTCACCAACCGCATGAAGCTCGACCGCCGGGCGCTCTCCTGCGCGCTCGGCTTCGGTCTGACGGCGCCCTACATCGCGCTCCCCGTCGGCTTCGGGCTGATCTTTCAGGGTATCGTGGCCGACAGCATGACCAATTCCGGCATGAAGACCACGGTGTCCGACGTGACCGCCGTGGCCTGGATTCTCGGCCTCGCGATGTTCGCCGGCCTCCTCTTCGCCGTGTTTGTGCTCTACCGCCGTCCGCGGCAGTATGAAGACCTGCCGCTTCGCGGCGTCAGAGTCGATCACGCCGCCGAGGACATCAGCGGCTTCACCTTCGGCCACGGCGTGACGCTGGCCGCCATCGTGATCGCCGTCGCGGTGCAGCTGAT
>JAXEEN010000008.1:0-2458 GCA_034104065.1 Sutterella sp. | reverse complement strand
TGAAGTAAAAATCAACCCCGAGATGCACTCGAGGTTGTTAATTTTTCATGAATTTTTCGATCGATGAGGATGTTCTACAGTCTCTGGGTCCGAGATTTTCGGTTAAAAGAGTCGGACTTAATCGCAGGACTCAATTTAACGTTTCACCGAACAAATTCCAAAAAAAGTCAAAAATATACAGAATGATCACCCAAACTCCCGGGGCTAAGCCGATCTAATCTGCTATAACAGCCCCGGAAAGTCCTTTCACAGTCCCATTCTGGAAAGTATCTTTTCCATTACAAAAGCATCGGACAATCCAAGCTGAGCCGCAATCTGTTTCAGCTTCGCGGTCACTCCCTCGAGCCGAGTTTCTCCTTTCTCATTCTGAATGACTCTGACAGACTTCACTTTGTCGAGCAGTGATCCGTAGCTGTAGTTCCGGTTCAATGCAGGTTCATTCGGCTTGTCGAGATTCGGATTGATCTTCCAAAGATGCAGGCGTCGATCGATTGACGAGATCATCGTCAATGCGATAAACGTCACAAAAATCTTGCCCTGCAACGTCGCATCATTGTGACAGCGGGCAGTCTTCATGCTGCCTTTGTCTTTGTAGGAGCGGAAAGCAATCTCCACGCTGTTCCGAGTCTTGTACGCTTTCATTGCGTGCCAGCATCCGATCCTGTCGGTCGAAATCAGGCCGAAAAAGCCCATATCATCGACGCGGGCCTCGATTGTCGGCCAGTTGTACTCGGGTACCTCCCCGTCCTTAGCCGGCAGGAAGCAGTCGGCATAGCTCTTGCAGACCTTGTCTCTGCCTTTGCCGAGATTCCACACAACTCGATACTTCTCGAGCTCGAGCATGAGCTCGTGCCGTTCTTCGAACCGACGCCGTTCATCGAAATACAAGTGGGCGTAAACAATCCTGCCCTTGCCGATTTCGATCGGGACAGTCATGCCGTATACCTTGTATTCAACGCTGTAGTTTCTTAGGGCCACAAGCGATTTGCCATGCTCGGCCTTTACCTTCTGCATGTATGAATGACTCATCTGCGCTGCAACAAGGAAAGGCAGATCACGCTCGGAGAAGACAGCCAGATTGTCCCGGCTGGCATAGCCTCGATCCACCACGGTACGAATCTGAGCGCGGACTTCTGAAAGGCTCTGCCAAAGGTCAAGTACCTCGTCAAGCGTGTGCATGTCGGAAACATTGCCCGCCCTCAGTTCATAGTTGAGGGGAATGCCGTCGGACTCGGAAAAGAGAAGCGAGAACGAAATCAGTCGACGGAATTCGCCTTCCTTGCTGATGCCGAACTGAGAAAGGCTGATGTGATCGGAATCACAGTAGAGCTTCGTACCGTCATGCGATACGAATTCTGTTTCGCCGAGGATCCTCAGCTCGTTTTCTTCAGCTCTTGTCAGCGTGCCCGACTGACGCCTGTCTTTAAGTTCCTGCCGTCTGACACAGCGCTTTCTGAATCTGTCCAGACGGCGGTTGCAGAAGGCACTTTTGACTTCTGCCGCACGGCGGCCCAGCATCTCAAACAGCTCCGAAGTTCGTTGAGATGTAAGGGATTTCGGACATAGTGTCACATCACACCACGCGTCCATGCGCTGCATGGAATAACCGTTGCCGGCAATGAAAAGTGCAGCTGTCAGCACCCTTTCGTAGAGCTTTGCTCCGTCTCCGCCGAAAACATCGTACAGTGCACCGCGAAGATCATTGAGGACATTTTCCTTGTTGGCCGCAGCCAGCAGAAGAGCGGGTGCGCCGCACTCGAGATTCGCAGGTTTGCCGCCGTTAATTATGCCTTCGGACTTCTCGGGCTTCGGGTTTGCAGTCACCTCTGCCTGAACCGACGGGATATCAGCAGCCGGCGCAGGTACGGGCTTGCGTCCGGGTTTGCCTTTGATCGGGCGCGGGAATCTCTCAGGGTACGCCTGAAACTCGGGATCCGGATAGAAGATCAGATCAAAGACCTTGCCGATGTATTTGCGGGGACGTTCGCCGGAAGGCAGTTTCGCGTACGAGAAAAATGCCAACAGGTCTCCTTTGGTCGATCGCTGGATCAATGCTCCGTCGGGGATGTTTTTAACCTCATTCGGCCGGGGTGTTTTCTTCGTCTGCTTATCGTCGTCGGTAGGTGACATTTCTTTGCAACAAAAATCGCTCGTGTAGCATATACATATTATAACACATATACCACAAAAAATCAGGCCAAAGCCTGATTTTTATTGAAGAATTTTGGAAGTTCTCGGGATTTTGGGATGTTAGCCGAACGGGCGCTGCACCGTGCGCGCCGAGGCAACGGACATGCCGAACGACGGGGCGGGCGGCTCGGGCCCGGTCTCTTTGACATTCGTCCGGTGCTTTGGCACAATGGCAGGGCTTAAACAGCGTCGCGTACGGAACACGACGGCTCCGGCCGAATCTTCCGATTCATAGGATTTCTTCTGCAAATCCGTCCATTAAACCCCA
>JAXEEN010000007.1:0-7616 GCA_034104065.1 Sutterella sp. | reverse complement strand
AACACGCGCCGCCGTCGTCCTCAACGCCATGCAGACGCTCATTGAAGGCGAACCGCTCGCCCTCATCGACTACGTATCGGCCGTCAGCCTCGACACGCTGATGCCGGTGACCGAAATGAGGAGCGGCGTTCTGACGGCCATGGCCGTCTACATCGGCAGAACGCGCCTCATCGACAACTTCATCATCCGCTGACCGCGGCGGCTTCGGGACCGCCGCATTTTCCCGGCGGTTCCGGAACCGAAACCCGGCGCGGAACCTTACAATAGCGTCTGACAGAAGCGGCGAAGTTCATTTCGCCGACCCAACCCTCATCATCGGGCCGCAGGTTGCCGGCGGCCCTGCGGAGACATCATGTTCTATCCCCTCGAAGTAGCCGGTCTGAAGCGCAATCTGACCCTTTTCCCGATTTCCGACGACCTTCAGATCGCCGCCTTCATTCTTCTCGGAGATCAGGAGCTCGCCGTCGAGTGCGCCCGCGCGCTTCTGAAGAAGGTTCCCGAATACGACTTCATTCTCACGGCCGAAGCCAAGGGCATTCCCCTTATTCATGAAATGGCCCGTCAGGCCGGCGACGCCCGTCACTTCATCGCCCGCAAACAAACGAAGCTCTATATGGGCAAGGCCATCTCGGTCGACGTCCAGTCGATCACGACGGCCGGCGTCCAGAAGCTTTATCTCACGGAAGAAGACGCTTCCCTGATGAAGGGCAGACGCGTCCTCATCGTCGACGACGTCATTTCCACGGGCAAGTCGCTGGAAGCACTCGAAAAGCTTGTCGAAAAAGCCGGCGGCATCATCTGCGGCCGCGCCGCCGTGCTCGCGGAAGGCGAAGCCGCCGACCGAAAGGACATCATCTTCCTCGAACGCCTGCCGCTCTTCGGCAAAAACGGCGATCCCCTCTGAGAACGAAGATCCGAACCATGCAGAAAATTCAAAGCTTTCAGATCAATCACGACGTACTGATGCCCGGCATCTACGTTTCGCGCGTCGACGGCGACATCACGACGTACGACCTGCGCACGCGCCGCCCGAACATGGGCGACTACATGGATCTCGTCACGATGCATTCCGTCGAACACATGATCGCGACGCTGATCCGCAATTCGGACATGGCGGACGACGTGATCTACTTCGGCCCGATGGGCTGCCAGACGGGCTTCTACCTGCTCGTGAGAAACGCCGACAACCTCCGCGTTCTTGAAACCCTCAAGACCTGCCTGCGTCAGACGATCGCCCACGAAGGGCCGGTCTTCGGCGCATCCGCCGTCGAATGCGGCAACTACAAGTGCCTCGACATCGACGCCGCCAAAAAGGAATGCCGCCGTTATCTCGAGGTCCTCGAAGCCGCCGGCACGCCGGACTTCAAGTACAAGGAATGAGCATGATCGGCATCATCGGAGCAATGGACATCGAGGTCGCCGCTCTTCGCGCACGCATGGAGAATCCGACGGTTGAAACAGTCTCCGGCATGGACTTCATCCGCGGCCGGCTCGAAGGACGGGACGTCGTGCTGGTGCGAAGCGGGGTGGGAAAGGTCTTCGCCGGCATCTGCGCCCAGACGCTGATTCTGAAGTACGGCGTCGAGGCGATCATCAATTCCGGCGTCGGCGGCACGCTCACCGAAGAGCTTCACATCGGCGACGTCGCTCTGTCGAGCGCCTGCGTTCAGCACGACATGGACACCACGCCCGTCGGAGATCCCTACGGTCTCATTTCGGGCATCAACATGATCGAACTCCCCGCCGACGCCGCCATGACGGCGGCCTTTGACAGGGTATGCACGGAAGCCGGCGTCAACCACCGCATCGGCGTCATCGCGACGGGCGACCAGTTCGTTCATACGCAGGAACGCCGCGACTGGATCAGAAAGCAGTTCGGTGCCGTTGCCGTCGAAATGGAAGCGGCTTCGATCGCCCAGGTCTGCTATGTCAACCACATTCCCTTCGTCTCGATCCGCGTGATTTCCGACGAAGCGAGCGGCAACGTGAAGATCGACTACCTGTCGTTCGTCAAAAAGGCCGCCGCCACCTCGTCCGACATCACGCTTCGCTGGCTTGCCGCGTAGCCGGGACATTCGTCCTCAGCCCTGTACAGACGGCGCATCGGTATTGCGATGCGCCGTTTTCGTTTATTCATGCGCAGTCCGCCGTCCGCAGCCGCGGGCGTCACAGTGGTTGTCATCGACAACAGAACGCTCATCAAGGATGATGCTCTGCGAAACGACGGCTCTGGTACAAATCAAACTGTTCGGTCTCAACACTCAGAAGTTGGAAATCCTGTCTGGACAGACCACCGGAAACCCGTGAGAAGACAATTTCCCTCCGGAGCGGACTCGACCTTCTTTCTCCTCCGAGTATATCGTTTCAATCTTCAATCCGGATATAACGATACCTAAAAATCCCGATAAGTATCGTTTTGTGAAAAGCGATATAGTTTTTGTCACGCTTTGATGCTACAGTATCGTCAATCTCATCTACCCAATCCGGGGCGTTTGTATGGACAATCTTCCTTTTTCCGAACTGCTGACGCGATTCCTGAAGGACAATTCCATCAGTCGGAAAGCGTTTGCTGAACAAATCGGCGTGTCCGCGCTCACCGTTGTGCGCTGGTGCTCCGGAAAGGCAGTTCCTTCCAGGAAACATGAGGTCCGCATCAATCAGCTTATCGGCAACATCGCTGACTCGGGGCCGTCGAAAAGCCTGTACGAACATCAGCTTCCGCTGGCCGTAACGGACTTCCGAGCACTTCGGCAGTCCGGCATGATCTATGTAGACAAGACGGCGCAGATCTTTGAATTTGCCAAGGACGTCGGCTGTTTCTTCATCAATCGTCCGCGTCGTTTCGGCAAATCCCTGCTCGTATCGACGCTCAAGTATCTGTTCGGTTCCGGACTGAGGGACTTCAGGGGTTTGGCCATTGAACGGCTTTGGAAGGAGGAAAACACCTACCCCGTGGTGGATCTCTCGCTGAGTTCTCTCGCCGACATCCGTGACAGACAGAGCTTCGAAGCCAAACTGATGAGTATTGTCCACAGCGGTTTCAGCGGACTCGGCTTTGTCTATCAGCGGGATTCGGTTTCCGATTATTGGGATCAGCTGAAGGTTTGGCTCAATGAGCAGCCCAGGCTCTCTCTTGTTCTCCTGATCGACGAATACGACGCCGGACTGACGTCCAACATCGACAATCCGGAGCTCTTTGCCGAGATTCGCCCTGCGATGCAGAGTTTCTTTAACATCATTAAAGAGTGCAACGGCGCCTTCCGCCTCTGCTTCATGACGGGCATCACCAAGTACACAGGCGCAGGAAGCCTGTCGCCCTTCAACAATTTCGAGGATTTGAGCTCTCAGCCGGCATTTTCCGATTTCATCGGCTATACCGCGGACGAAATCAGAGAGAATTTTCGACCCTATCTCGCGAGGGCGGCGGCCGTATTGGGAGAGACGGAGGAGAGCGTGCTCGAAAACATGGGTATCCATTACGACGGATACTGTTTTGACTTTGAGATGGCACGGCATGTGTTCTGCCCGTGGACAGTGCTGCAGTTTCTAAAGAATCCGCAGAACGGCTACCTGAACTACTGGTACCGCTCAGCGGGACAGCCTCGTGCTCTGCTCAACTACATCATGGCGACGACGTTCAGCCTGCCTGACACGTTCGACTCGGAAATGATGATTCCGGAGCAGAGCCTGTACGACATGCGCCCGTACAAAAAACAGCAGCCGGCCATCATGCTGTTTCACAACGGATACCTCACCGTCAAAAAGCGGGAGTCCGCCGGAATGCTCACTCTCGGCTACCCGAACGAAGAGGTCAGAGCATCGCTGGGCATGCTTTACGTCAATGCGGCCATTGGGTTCGATATTTGGGACGCCGGCACTTTCACGCCGGCTACCGATGCACTGGCTTCATACTCATCTTCTCAACTGGTCGACTATCTGAATCGTTTCTTCAATTCGGTCGACTACGATCATTACCCGCTGACGAGCGAGGGGGCGGTTCGCGGGCTGATCAAGGCATTTCTGCTGAGCGCCCGCGTCAGAACTTCTTCGGAAGAAAGTTCTGCCAAGGGGCGCTCCGACCTTGAAGCCTACGTGCCCAACCGTCACTGGGTCTTTGAACTCAAGTACACGGAAAAAAAGGCCGACGAGTCGGCACTGCTTCAGAAAGCAAAAGACCAAATCAATGACCGAGAGTATGGATTCAGTCTGGATACACGTCGACTGATCAGGCTTGCCGCCGTTTTCAACGGAAAAGAACGGAAGATCACCGCGTTCGCCGAAGTCCCGCTTCCCTCCTAAACAAGGGGCCGTCTGCGGACGAATCCCTGTCTTTGAGATTGATTTCGGCGAGATGTTCCTGCGCCGTGCCGAACGGCAGCAAACGACCGGACAGACGGGCATGAACCTGAGGATGGGAATGATCCACAGGGAGGTCAGCCCGACTGTCGTCACGCGCCTGAGGATGACCGCCGTGACATCCGGCGTCCTCTTCTGGTGTTCGGCAAAGTCAAGCCGATATCATCGACAGGCCACGACATTCAAAATGGTTTTAAATTTGTATTTTCAACATCAAATATTCGGAAACAGTCCTAGGTAATTCCCGATCTTTCGTTGGCGCACAGAGAAAGTCGGCCGCGAAAAAATGCGGAAAGACTGACCAAACGCAAACCGAACGCAACCATCCGCCTAGACGAAAGGTTCCCTTCAAACGACGTCTGCTGTCACACTGAAGCAATAACAGTGATTCCTCTCCTCGAAGGAAATCCGACAATGGACCGTCCGCAAAACAAAGACGGCATCATCCGGCTCGGCACCGTCGATTCGGTGCTGACGGCAGCACGGCAGTGCGCACAGCTCGGCTGCCTAGATCCGTTTGATTCCGTCACCGCCTCCGCACAGACGGCAGGCCGCGGCCAGTACGGCCGCAGCTGGCAGAGCCCTGCCGGCAACATTTACGCCGCTATCAGGCTTCCGAAAGTCACGCCTTTTTCCGGAACGGCGGCAGCCTGCGCCGTCAGCGCCGTGCTGGCCGACATTTTGGCCGATGAAGGCTGGGACGTCCGCATCAAATGGCCGAACGACCTGGCCGTCTGCCGCGACGGCGTCTGGTACAAGGCGGGCGGCATTCTGCTTGAAGAGCGGGGCGATCTGCTCGCCGCCGGCATCGGCATCAATCTCACGGCAGCCCCGGCGGCTCATGAACTCAGAGAGGGCGCCGCACTGCCCGCGGCCGCGCTTGCCGACTGCGCCGGTCCCGCCGTCATGCCTTCGGCCGATGCGCTCTGGACGAAGATGTCGGCCCGTTTCCGCGCGCTCTTTCTTCCCGATTTCTCCTACAGCTGGCGCCGGATGGCCCGAAGCCGTCTGCTTTGGATCGGCGAGCGCGTCAGGCTCGATTTTTCCGACGGTGCCTATGCTTTCGGACTTCTGAAGGACATCGGCCCCGAAGGGGATCTCATTCTTCAAAACGGCACAGGTACGCACAGTTACCTCGAAGGCAGTCTAAGCCGACTTGCCTGAAGGCCCTGCATCCCGTTTTCAGTCACATTCCATCTCAGAGCACTCACCATGGAAAAGAAAACTTTTGACGAAGTCCGCCGCAGTCTGCGGGGGAAGGTCATTCTGGTCGCCAACCGCGGCAGTCCCGCCCGACGCATCAGCCGCTCGATCCGCGAACGCTTTGAAGCGGTCGCGGCCATCACCGCGTCCGATGTCGACAAAACGGAACCGGCGGCGGCCTCCGCCCAGGAGCTCCTTCTTCTCGGCCCGGATCCGCGGTCGTATCTCGATCTCGACAAGGTGATCCGTCTGGCGAAGCAGCGCGGCTGCGTGGCGATTCACCCGGGCTGGGGCTTCGCGAGCGAAGACATGGCGTTCCCGCAGAAATGCGAGGAAGCGGGCATCACCTTCATCGGCGCCTCGGCCGAAGCCATGCATCAGCTCGGCAACAAGGTTGAAGCAAGACGTGTCGCGCGCAGCCTCGGCATTCCGGTTGTTCCCGGGTCCGACGACGCGGTCGACGTACCGGGTGCCCGGGCGCTCGCCCGTGAGATCGGTCTTCCGATCATGCCCAAGGCCGAAGGAGGCGGCGGCGGACGCGGCATCTTTCTGGTGACGAACGAAGAGGAGCTCGAAGACGCCTTCGTCAAGGCTTCCGCCATGGCCCAGGCCTCCTTCGGCAATCCGCGCCTCTTCGTCGAGAAGTACCTCACGAACGTTCACCACATCGAAATTCAGGTGATCGCCGACCGCTGGGGCAACGTCTTCGCCTTCGACGAACGCGACTGCACTGTGCAGCGCAACAATCAGAAGCTGCTTGAAGTCACGCCGTCGCCCTGGAAGGGCATGACGCCCGAACTGCGGGAAAGGCTCAAGGACTACACCCGCCGTCTTGTCCGCTCGGTCGGCTACCACTCGGTCGCCACGGTCGAATTCCTGGTCACCGGCGACGGCACGCCTTACATGATCGAGGTGAACACCCGTCTGCAGGTCGAGCACGGCATTACCGAAAGCCGCTACGGCGTCGACCTGGTCGAGGAAATGATCGCCATCGCCTTCGGCTCCACGCTGCGCTTCACCGAAGAGAACACGCGGCCCTCCTTTACGGCGCTGCAGGTCCGCGTCAATCTGGAGGACCCGCAGGACGACTTCACACCGAATTCCGGCCTCATCACGCGCTACGTGTCGCCGGGCGGCCCCGGCGTCCGCCTGGATTCGAACCTCTCCGCGGGCTACGAATTCCCGTCCAACTACGACTCGGCCGGTGCGCTCCTCATCACCTACGCCCGCGACTGGCAGAAGACGCTCGGCATCATGGAGCGTGCGCTTTCCGAATACTGCATCGGCGGGCCGAAGACCACGATCCCCTTCATGGAGCAGATCATCGGGCATCCGCTCTTCAGGGCGGGCGAAGTGACGACCACCTTCGTGAAGGAGCATCCCGAGCTCTTCCGCTACATGCATATCGAGCCCGAAAGCGAGCGTCTGGCGAAGCTCGTGGCGGAAATCTCCGCCCGCGGGTTCAATCCCTTCGTCTCCCTGGGCGAATACCGCACGAAGTCGACGCCCGCCATCGGAAACTTCTCGCCGGTGCTCCCTGAAAAGCCAGAAGCGCGCCGCGCCAGGCCGTCTCCCTATCCGAGAAACGACCGTGAGGCGGTGCTCGACTTCATCCGCGGATCCGGAAAGGTGCACTTCACCGACACTACGGCGCGAGATATGACGCAGTCCAATACGGGCAATCGCATGCGTCTGGCGGAGGACCGTCTCGTCGGTCCGTATCTCGACGACTGCGGGTTCTTTTCGCTCGAAAACGGCGGCGGTGCGCATTTCCACGTGGCGATGCTCGCCAACATGACGTACCCCTTCAGCGAAGCCGCCGACTGGAACCGCTTTGCGCCCAAGACGATGAAGCAGCTGCTCGTGCGCTCGACCAACGTGCTCGGCTACACGCCGCAGCCGAGAAACCTCATGCGGCTCACGGGCGAGATGATCTGCGAGCACTACGACGTCGTGCGCTGCTTCGACTTTCTCAATCAGCCTGAAAACATGGCGCCTATCGCCGAAGTCGTGCTGAGCCGTCCGGACCGTCTCTTCGAGCCCGCGATTTCGCTCTC
>JAXEEN010000006.1:0-2123 GCA_034104065.1 Sutterella sp. | reverse complement strand
CTCGCCGCCGGGGCGCCGAGCGTACGGTTCTGATCCCAGACGAATACGGTTTCCGCCGTGACGGCAGGCTCAAGCGGCACGAAGACGAGGCCCTCATGCCGACCTGCGATGCCGTCGAGCGCCAGCACATGCCCGAGACCTTCCCCGGCCAGCACCAGGGCATTGTTGAGAAGGTTGTACTCTGCCGCCGTTGAAAATGCCGCCGTGCCGCCCATCCAGCCGGCCAGATCGCGTCGCGCCGTTGCCTGCGAAGAGCAGATGAGAGGAACGCCCTTCAGATCGTCGGCGCGCACCGACGTCCTTCGTCCGAAGGGACCGTCCGCCGGCGTCACGATGCCCCAGCGGTCGCAGACCGGAAGCCGAAGCGTCAGAAGGCCGCTCAGATCGGCGCCGCCGACAAAGAGACCGAAATCCGTCACGCCGGCCCGAAGGCGGCGGCGCACGTCCTCCTCATTGCCGCTCGTCACCGAGAGCCGCACCGCCGGCGCTTCCTCTCTGAGCCGGCATGCGGCACGGGCGAGCACGGCAAAGGCCGACGTCTCCGCCGCGGCGATCCTGACCTCGCCCGTCATTTCATTGTCGGCCCGAATTTCCGCTCTGGTCCTCTCGAAGAGATCCACGATCATGCGCGCTCTCTCCGCAAAGCGCTCGCCCTTGGGCGTGAGTTCGAGCCTGCGTCCCGTTCGGACGAAGAGCCGATGCCCGAGCTCCTCTTCGAGTTCGATGAACTGACGGGAAAGCGTCGGCTGCGTGACGTGAAGCACCTCGGCGGCACCCGAAATGCTGCCTGTGCGCACCGCGGCGAGAAAGTATCGGAGAACGCGAATATCCATCGGGCCATCCATGCCTTCAAGGCATATCTTGTTTAACAAAGAAAGTATTTGATATGAGTTAGCTTAGCTTCATATACTTTTTTCGTCAAATTCGCACCATATGATGCCTTAAAGGCATAAGGAAATCATCATGAACAAACTCATTCCCGCCGTGTTGGCAGCGGCCGCCGTGAGCGTTTCGGCCGCGCCGACGCCCGACAACTTCTACCGCGGTGATAGCGTCACCGCCGAGAAGGTGTCCTTTCAAAACCTCTACCGCATGGAAGTCGTCGGCAACCTCTACCGTCCGAAGAGCGCCGCGCCCGATGCGAAGCTTCCGGCGATCATCGTGAGTCATCCGATGGGCGCCGTCAAGGAGCAGAGCGCCAATCTCTACGCTCAGAAGATGGCCGAACGCGGCTTCGTCACGCTCTCCATCGACCTTTCCTTCTGGGGCGAAAGTGCCGGCGAGCCGCGCAACGCCGTCCTGCCCGACGTCTATGCCGAAGACTTCAGCGCGGCGGCGGACTTTCTCGGGAAACGAGCCGGCGTTGACCGCACCCGCCTCGGCGTCATCGGCATCTGCGGCAGCGGCGGGTTCGCGCTTTCCGCCGCCAAGATCGATCCCCGCCTGAAGGCCGTCGCCACGGTCAGCATGTACGACATGGGCGAAGCCGTCCGTTCCGGTCTCGGTCATTCGGTCGGACTCGAAGCCCGCCGCGCCTTCATCGCCGAAGCCGCTCAGGCCCGTCAGGATGAAGCCGACGGCAGGCCCGTGAAGTACACCAGCGGCACGGTCCACGAAATCACGGAAAAGTCGACGGACATCGAGAAGGAGTTCTACAGCTTCTACCGCATGCCGCGCGGCGAATTCACGCCGGCAGGGGCCTCGAAGCTCACCACGACGCATCCGACGCTCTCGAGCTTCTCGAAGTTCATCAACTTCTATCCGTTCAGCGACCTCAACCTGATGTCGCCCCGCGCCGTGCTCTTCATCGCCGGCGATCAGGCCCATTCGCTGGAATTCAGCCGGGAAGCCTACCGGCTTGCCGCCGAACCCAAGGAACTCCTCCTCATCCCGGGCGCCGGACACGTCGACCTCTACGACCGCACCGATCTGATCCCGTTTGAAAAGATCGACGCCTTCTTCCGCAGACACCTTTAAGCCGTTCCGAACGCCTTCCGGACTGAAGCGTTCGAACGCTCGTTATCCGAGCCGGCAGGGCCTTCGCCTCTGCCGGCTTTGTTCAGTCGTTTTCATGATTAGGGGTTTCACGAAGCAAGAAAGGCACTCCGCTTAACATTTGCTCA
>JAXEEN010000005.1:0-2062 GCA_034104065.1 Sutterella sp. | reverse complement strand
GGTACGCACGAAGCGCGCCGGGACTTCGTTGATGGTGCGGACGAACTTGGCGATAGGTTCGTTCATCGTAGCCATCAACTTGGCAAGGAGTTCTTCGCGGCTCGGCATCGTAGCGAGCTGCTTGACGGCTTCAACATCCATAACGGTGTTGGCCATCGCGCCGCCCTTGACGACGAGCTTGTCGTTGTCCTTGGCGAAATTGACGAGAACCTTGGCGGCAGCAACCGGATCGGCGGAGAAGCCGTAGACGAGCGGACCAACGAACTGGTCAGCAAGTCCAGCGAATTCCGTACCTTCAACGGCGCGGCGAACCAGAGTGTTCTTGACAACACGCAGCGTCACGTTGTTCTTACGTGCTTCAGCACGAAGCTTCGTGACGGCCTCAACGCTCAGCCCACGGTATTCGGCGATGACGATCGAGGAAGACTGAGCAACGATGCCCTTGACTTCTTCGATAACGGCAGCCTTATCCTGACGATTAAGACCCATGGTCTGGCTCCACTCAGAGGTGTTCCCTTACGGAAACACCGGTTTCTAACTAACCGGCATACTTCTGAGAGTGTTGGCTGATTTTTCTCATCCGTCCCCGTGTTGAGGGCGAATGGTTAGAAAACACAACGCAATAGCTCTCTTCGGTTTACCGTCTGCGCTGGACATCTTGGCGGTCGATTGACACTGTCGTGAAAGCGTCGACAGCCAAACTCACAAGACGATTAAAAAGTCGCAGCGTCTGCACTCGCTTTGCTTTCAGACTGCAGCGAGCTGCTTCTTCTCCAGCGGTCTTTGACAGCGTCGGCACGGCTTTCGCTGTGCCGACACCCAAAGCCCTTGAGGCCTCACGACCTCAGTCGGAAAGATTGCTCTTCCCTGATCCGTTTCCGCTCGGACTGAAGCCTTGCGGCGGGAGGATCATCCCGTCATTCTGGCTCAATTAGGCGTTGATGGAACCGACATCAACACGAACGCCGATACCCATCGTCGAGGAGACAGAAACCTTGCGGAGGTACTGACCCTTGGAGGAAGCGGGCTTCAGCTTGTTGAGCTGGTCGATGAGAGCAGAGAGGTTCTTCTGCAGACGTTCGACCGAGAAAGAGGCGCGACCGATCGGAGCGCTGACGATACCGGCCTTGTCGGCACGGAACTGAACCTGACCGGCCTTGGCGTTCTTGACAGCCTGGGCAACGTTCGGGGTAACAGTACCGACCTTCGGGTTCGGCATCAGGCCGCGCGGGCCGAGGATCTGACCGAGCTGACCGACAACACGCATCGCATCCGGGGAGGCGATCACGACGTCGAAGTCGAGTTCACCGGCCTTGACCTTGGCAGCGAGATCATCGAAACCAACGATGTCGGCACCAGCGGCGCGGGCTTCGTCAGCCTTGGCGCCCTGCGTGAACACAGCCACGCGAACGGTCTTACCCGTGCCTTCCGGCATCACGACAGCGCCGCGAACGGCCTGGTCGGACTTACGGGGGTCAATGCCGAGCTGAACGGCCACGTCGACGGATTCATCGAACTTGGCAACGGCGGTTTCCTTGATCAGGGCGAGAGCGTCAGCAGCGGTGTAAACCTTCTGAGCTTCAACCTTGGCGGAGATAGCCTTCATGCGCTTGTTAAGCTTAGCCATTACAGACCCTCCACAATGACGCCCATGGAACGGGCGGAACCAGCGATCGTACGAACAGCGGCGTCGATGTCAGCAGCCGTAAGGTCCGGCTCCTTCATCTTGGCGATTTCTTCAGCCTGAGCGCGCGTGATCTTGGCAACCTTGTCGGTGTGCGGACGAGCGGAACCCTTCTGAATCTTGGCAGCCTTCTTGATCAGGATCGTGGCCGGGGGGGTCTTCATCACGAACGTGAAGCTCTTGTCGGCGTACGCGGTGATGACGACCGGAATCGGGAGACCCGCTTCCATCTTCTGCGTCTTCGCGTTAAAGGCCTTGCAGAACTCCATGATGTTCAGACCGCGCTGACCGAGAGCCGGACCGATAGGAGGCGAGGGGTTGGCCTTACCAGCCGGCACCTGCAGCTTGATAAAGCCGATGATCTTCTTTGCCATCGTT
>JAXEEN010000004.1:0-8412 GCA_034104065.1 Sutterella sp. | reverse complement strand
GCTGCGTCAGTGGCACAGACCGCCCTGGGACATGTGCATCGTGATGCGCAAAAACGCCGAAAGCTCAGAGAGACTTCACCGATTTGTCGAATGGTTTGCCAAAATCGAACGGGAAAAACTGCCCGAACGATGGAAACCCGTCTATCGGAGATTCAACGTCGATCCTGACTGAATCCAGTTCAGGATCCGCTGATTTTTGAACAGCTGAACGCAGAGAACTGTCTCTCGTCCTCGGAGAAAACCAGCACGGCTCGATTGAGTCCGGCAGCCGAACGCTGTTCTCCGTATCGGTGCAATGCTGCCTGCTCCGCTCCGTCCCGGCACAGCCGATCCGCCGATTGGCCTGAGCGGGCAAATTTGAACTCGAACACCCAGAGCGTTCTGCCGACCATGACTTCCAGATCGCTTCGACCGAGTGCGTTGTGATTTTCGGGCGTTGCCGTCAGTCTGGCGCACGCCAGCATCAAATGCACCGCCCCTCGGCAGGACGCTTCGTCGTGAATCGGAAACCGTGCGTAATCGATTCCTAAAATCAGGCGATTGAGCTCGGCAACAAAACCGCTGAAGTCTTCGTCCCGAAGAAAGTCCGACAGATAACCTTCACCGGCCCGATTCATTGCATCCTTGTTCAGCATTGACTCGGCGTAGAGACGGCCCATGGACGAGGCCACTTCCCTGTTCGGATATCCCAGCGTGACCGTTGACCCGCGAACGGCCTTAATTGTCAGATAACCGGCCTGCGTCAGGAGCAAATTGTCGTCAAGATTCTGAAGGTTGGAGCTCGCGCTCAAGTCGTCAAGCTGCAGCTTCTTTTCGTTTTCGTATTCCTCAGGCTTTCTGACCGAATGCGATTTGACGTATTCGAGGAGCATCCTCGGCTGTCCGCCGCTTTCAAACCAATAATTTTTCAGACCTCGTTCCGGCTCTGCAAAAAAACTCAGCAACGACCAGGGAGCAAAAACTTTTTGTCGGGCGGTCTCCTCAAAGCAGAATCCGTCGTACTGCGATGCCAGCTCCTCGAAAAGTGCCTCAGGCGTCGTGGAAAGCACTTCCGCCGCATAGGTCAGATGCTCTCTGAAATAGGTCCGAACATCATCATGAGTGTATCCCAGCAGCGCTCCGTACTTCGGAGACAGCGAAATGTCGGACAGATTGTTCAGCTCGGAGAAAATGGTGGTTTTACTGAATTTTGTGATGCCCGTGATAAACAAAAATCTGATCGGCGCATCGTTGGATTTAAGGACAGCATAAAACGCCGAGAGCACATTTCGAATTTCTTCAAACCGTTCGGGATCATCCAAACAGACCGTCAGCGGCGCATCGTATTCATCCACCAGGATGACCAATGAAGTCCGGGGAATCGACAGCATCCAGTCCGACAACTGACGAAGGAGAGAAAAACCGCTATTCGAATTAAAGATAAAGCCGATCTTCGAAAAACTGCTGGCAAGCAGCTCTTCGAATTGTTTAATGAACTGGTGAAGATCAGAAAACTGCTTGATCGTGGAGAAATCCAGACGAACAACAGAATAGGCGGACTTGTCCTGCCAAAGATGCTCGATCGCCAAGCCCTGAAACTCTGCCGTACCGTGTCTGAACAACGACTCAAAGGCGGAAATCAGCAGAGATTTTCCAAATCTGCGCGGACGGGAGAAAAAGAACTTCCTTCGTTGCGAAGCAAGCTCAAAGATCATTCGGCTCTTATCGACATATATCTGTCCCTCCTGACGCAGTGCAGGAAAATCCGATGTTCCCAAAGGCAGCTGTTTAAGGGCACCAAGTTGCATACGACCTCCGACAGACGAATATTTTAACAAGGGCTTTCAGAGTCTTATTGATCTGATCCCGGCACAACAGCCGCTGTTCTGAAAACCCTTCTTTTCCCATACGAAGATCACACCCTAAGGGCTGTGGAACCGATCGATATGAGTTCGTCAAAGCCTTCAGCCTCCGCGGGCGGTTCGGCCTCCCAGCGTGCGAACATCTTGGCCACAGCCTCGGGCGGCACCTTCTTCATCGGCCGAGCCTTCATGCGGCGGACGAGCTCGTCAAGCGGAGGCGGTTCCAGAACAATGCCCTTCACCGCAAATCCGGCGGCATGAAGCTCTCTGATGAGCGGAATGCGGCCTTCCGCGGCAAGCAGATTCGTCATGTCGATGACGAAGGAACGCCCGGCGGCAATCAGCCGGGTCTTTCTCTTCTCCAGCAGCTCGCTCGCCCGCTCCGCCGCCTCGGCCCATTTCTCGTAGTGTCCGTGTGTGACGTGCATGATCTCATCGTCGAACGACAGCACCGGCAGAGCCGACAGCTCGGGGTGCGTTGCGACGTAGGTGCTCTTGCCGGCATAGGGAACGCCGATCATGAGCCAGACAACAGGACGGCCGTCTTCGGTCAAAACCTTCTCCTTGGATACACACCGGACCGTCCTATTATCCGGCGTCCGCCGCGAACGCACAAAAAACCCGCGGCCCGGACATCAGGAAGATATCCGGGCCGAAGGCTTTCAGAGGAGAGAAAAGACTCAGTTATTCAACGCGTTCGCCGTGCTGCGACAGGTCGAGACCGATCATTTCGTCTTCAGGCGTCACGCGGATGCCGATCAGCTTGTCAACGATGAAGAGAACCACCCAGCTCATGACGCCGCCGTAGACCAAAGTGGCGACCACGGAGAGAGCCTGAATGCCGACCTGCGTCCACATCGGAAGCATTTCCGTGCCGGTCACCGCGGCGGAGGCGAAGAAGCCCGTCAGAATTGCGCCGAGAATGCCGCCCACGCCGTGCACGCCGAAGGCGTCGAGCGAGTCGTCGTAGCCGAGCCTGTACTTGAGAATCGTCGCGGACCAGAAGCAGACCACGCCGGCAAGAAGACCGATCAGCAGAGCCGGCATCGGTTCGACGAAGCCCGAACCCGGGGTGATGGCGACGAGGCCCGCCACGGCGCCCGAGATCATGCCGAGGACGGAAGGCTTGCCGCGGATGATCCACTCAGCCGCCATCCAGCCGACGAGACCGGCGGCAGCCGCAATCTGCGTCACGAGCATGGCCATGACCGCGCGTTCGTTCGAGGCGAGACCCGAACCGCCGTTGAAGCCCATCCAGCCGATCCACAGAACGGCTGCGCCGATCACGGCAAGCGTGAGGTTGGAGGGCGCCATGCTTTCACGGCCGTAGCCGCGGCGCCTGCCGAGCATGAGGCAGCCGACCAGACCGGCGATGCCGGCGTTGATGTGCACGACCGTGCCGCCCGCATAGTCAAGCGCGCCGAGATTGAAGAAGTAGCCGTCGCCCGCCCAGACCCAGTGGCAGATCGGCGCGTAGACGGCCAGACTCCAGACGATCATGAAGACGAACATGGCGGAGAACTTCATGCGGCCCGCCCAGCTGCCGGTGATGAGCGCGGCGGTCAGCACGGCAAACGTCATCTGGAAGAAGACGAAGAGAAGTTCGGGAATGGTGCCCGAGAGCGTATTGATGCCGATGCCGGCCAAACCCGCCTTGGAGAGGCTGCCGAGGAAGGCGTTGCCTTCGGCAAAGGCGAGCGAATAGCCGATGAGGAACCAGAGCACGGAGAGTGCGCCGCCGATGGCGAGCGACTGGGCGATCGTGCCGAGAATGTTCTTCTTGCGGGCCATGCCGGCGTAAAAGAGCGCGATGCCCGGAATCGTCATGAAGAGAACGAGAATGGTCGAAACCATCATCCAGGCCGTGTCGGCCTTGTCGAGCTGCGGCTCGTCGCCGGCAAAAACGGGAAGCGCACAGAGGCCGAGCGAAGCAGCAAAAACCGCTCTGCGGAAAAAGTCAGCCGAGGTCATCAGAGTGCCTCCTCGTCGGTTTCGCCCGTGCGGATTCGCATCACGGACAGCAGTTCGGTCACGAAGATCTTGCCGTCGCCCACCTTGCCGGTATTGGCCGCACTGCGGATCGCGTCGACGATGCCGTCGACCATTTCATCGGCAACGGCGACTTCGATCTTGAGTTTGGGCAGAAAGTCGACGACGTATTCCGCGCCGCGGTAGAGCTCGGTATGACCGCGCTGACGGCCGAAGCCCTTGACTTCCGTGACGGTGAGACCGCTGATGCCGGCATCGGACAGCGCCTCGCGCACGTCGTCGAGCTTGAAGGGCTTGATGACTGCAGTGATGAGTTTCATGGTATCTCCTGTGCTTTTATCGATAGAGAGAAGCCCCCGAGGGAAGGGCTTCCGACCTTTAACGAGCACAGGGCGTGCCAAAGCGAAGGCGCCGGGCGATGCGCCTGAAGACTTCTGCCGAAACGCAGACGAAGTGAGGCAAAAACCCTAGGAGAGAGGGAATTCGAAGGAAACGCATGCACGAAGTCCGCTCAGTGAAACTTCGTCGCGCACCGCCGGAGTGCACCTCTGGCGTGAGGCGCCGCCAGGCGTCAGAGCTCGTTGGCGAGCTCGATCAGATTGCCGTCGGGATCGCGCAGATAAATCGACATGAGCGGGCGGCAGGCGCCCGTCCTCGGCGCGGGCGCCGTGCATTCGATGCCGTCGGCAAGGAGCGCCCTTCTGACATCGGCGACGGGTTCATCGATGAGAAAGCAGAGATCGGCGGAGCCCGGCGTCGGCCTGCGGGCGTACGGTGCGATTTCAGATCCCGCCTGATGCAGATTGATTTTGGCGCCGCCGAAGCGAAGCGCCCGGCGGCCCTCTCCGAACGTCACGGCCTCCATGCCGAGATGGCGGACGTAGAAGGCCGCCGTGCGGTCGGGATCCGCCACGGTAAGAACCAGATGATCGAGAGAACGGACAGCGGGCACGGCATCCTCCTCAGAATGACTGCCAGTAGGTGCGCACGTCGCGCGAACGGATCACCGAGCCGGACTGTTCCTCCATGGCGCCGAGATAGCCGTCGGCTTCGGCGAGAAAGTCGATCGGATAGGAGACGATGAATCGGTCCCCCCGGAGGATTCCCTCCTCGCGCCACTCCTTCAGGATCCGGTCGAGCCAGCCGAGCGAGCAGCCGACGACGTCCTTCACGCTCTCGCGCGTGAGAATCCGCGGCGAGACCACCCGGTCGCCTTCGATATGGCCGAAATGAAAGGACCAGGCGAGAAGAAAGATTTTGAGCGCGGCATCGGACTTCTGCAGCAGCGTGCAGGCGAACGCCAGCCGGTCGGACAGCGCCGAAAGTTCGCACTGAAGCACCAGAAGCCGGAAAAGCTCGGGATCGCGCTCAACGACGGCAAGGAAATCCTTCTGCCCGCACCAGACGATCTCGGTCGGCACAAGCGCCTCATATCGTCCGACGGCGGGACGGTGAGAGAAGATGTTGAGGTTTCCGGTCGCCAGATTGCCGGGGCCTGCCAGGGCGATATGGTTGTCCGACTTCGTGCCGAAGTCGCCGAGCTTTCTCGCCACCAGGCCTTTTCTGACGACGGCGATGCGGGAAACGGGTTCGCCGCTGCCGTAGAGGCGTTCATGCGGCTGAAGCACGGCGCTGCGGCCGATATTGAGGATCACGCGCTCGAGCTCCGGATGCAGCGGCGGACAGAGCCAGGGCATGAGCGGCAGTCTGTAGATGTAGTCAAGCGCCGAAAAACGCCTCACGCCGGCAAAAGTCGGTTGTCCCGTTCCAGTCATGTCGGTTCCTTTCAATTCTGTCGCAGAGGATTGTACATAAACACCCGTTCCGTAAAAACCGAGCGTGCGAAGAAAAAGTTCAGAAACCCGACGAAAATTTCGTCTGCCGTAAAAAACGGCTCCGGCGGTTCTGGCCGCCGGAGCCGTGATGTGCCCGAACGTCGGTTCTCCGTCGGAGAACTCAGGACGTCATCAGTACTCGAAGGTGCCCTTCACGATGATTTCGCCGTCGCGCATCATCACGCGGCCGCGGCTCACCACGCCCTTGAGTTCAAGGTCTTCGGTGAAGAGGCAGGCGTTGGCGCAGGCGCCCTTTTCAACGACGCCCTGGCCCGGCAGGCCGAGCGCCTGAGCGACGTTCGAGGAGATGAAGGTGATCGCCTTTTCGATCGGCATGCCGAATTCGGCGATGAGGCGCTTCACTTCCTTCAGGTTGCCTTCCACGCCGCCGACGCCGAGGCCGACCATTTCGCCCTTTTCATTGAAGCGAGGCACGGAACCGTGACCGTCGGTCGAGAGCGTGATGTGCGTCGGATCGACGCCGGCTTCGAGCGCTTCGACGACGGCGCGGGCCGGATGGTCGAAGCAGCAGGAGGCGCCGGTCGTGATGTCGATCCAGCCGCCCGCGAGCGCGAATTCCACCGCGGAGTCGAACACGTGGCGGATGCGGCCGCAGTGCGTCGGACGGATGTGGCGGATCGGGAAGCCGCGGCCGACGATTTCCTTGTAGATGTCGAACGAGCCCGGGATGTTGCCGGTGTGGATGTGCAGGAAGCCGATCTTGCCCGCGAGCATGGCACCGACGCGGATGTCGGCAAGCATCGACATGACGGTCTGCGTGTCGGGGAAGGACGAACGATGGTCGCCGAGTGCGATCTTCACGCCGAGCACTTCCGGCACGAAGAAGAGGTCGTTGCCGATTGAGTCTGTCAGGAGCGTCGGCGGGCAGCGGTAGTTCGAGGTGTACATCCAGGCGGAGACGCCTTCGGTCTTGAGCGCGCGGACCTTGGCGAGCAGGTTCGGGATGGAACGCGTCGTGAAGTCGGTGCCGGAAACGCCGACCACGCTCGTCGTGCCGCAGGCGATGAGTTCGGAAAGCACGATTTCCGGCGTGCGCGTGGCGGGACCGCCTTCACCGCCGCCGCCCGTCACATGAATGTGCTGGTCGAAAAAGCCCGGCGTCAGAATCATGCCCTTGGCGTCGATCGTTTCAAGATCCGGCAGATTCGGGGCGAGGTTTTCGCCGACGGCGAGAATCTGTTCGCCCGCCATGAGGACGTCCTTCACGCCGAGATCCTTCGGCGCAAACACGCGTGCGTTTCTAATAAGCAGTGCCATTTTGAATTGCTCCTGTCAGGATTAAAGGAACATAGCCGAAGCAGCAACGTTCACGATCAGAGCAAGAATCATGACGGGAATCGTTCTGCGGACAATTTCAAAGGGAGTCAGACCCGAGATGCCGGCCACGGCGATGATCACGCCGGCGATCGGGCACATCGTGCGGGCAATGCCGGCGGAGAGCTGAACCGGCACGGCGAGAACGGCGGTGCTGATGCCCACGCTGGCGGCGGCTTCAGGCAGCAGCGGCGAGAAGGCGAAGAAGGCGGCGTTGCCGGAGCCCGTCACGATCGTGGCGACGACCATGATGCCGAGCATCACAAAGAGCATGACCCAAATGCCGGCGCCTTCCATCGAGGCTGCAGCGGAAATCATGGTGGTGATGCCGCCCACCTTGTTCATGCCGAGTGCGAAGAGTTCGGCGCAGCAGATGAGGGCCACGGTGGAAGTGAAGACCTTGCCCATGCCTTCGAAGATCGCGGACGTCGTCTTGCAGCATTCCTTGAAGGTGCGGCGCGTGATGAGGTCGACGAAGAAGGAGATGAGAAGCGACACGAGAATGCCGGTCTGCAGGGAGAGCTTCACACCGGAATAGACCATCGGCGAGAAGATGATGAGAAGCACGAGCGGCAGCATCGGCAGGAAGGCGTAGTGGACGGGGCCGGCGCCTTCGAAGGCCTTGGAGACGTCCTGCTTTTCACCGGCGGCGGTACCTTCGGCGGCGAGCTTCGCAGCGTCGCGGCGGTCAAACCAGCGCTGAACGAAGAAGTGACCGACGGCAACGGTGGCGACCACGCAGAGTGCGACGGGGATCTGGCTCTGAACGAAGTACGTGACGACGTCCGTGTGCATCAGGTCGGCGGCGCGCATGGCGTTCGAGGACGACGGGCCGAGGTCAAGGCAGCAGGTCGAGCCGATCACCGCGGCGGCGGAGGCGCGGGAGACGCCGAGCGCAATGAGAAGCGGATAGACGCTCGCCATCAGCAGAAGACCCAGACCGACGGCGCTGTTGATGAAGAGCGCCATGAACTGGCCCACCACGTAGGTGACGGCGAGAAGCACGTAGGGCGAGCGGATTGCGGCGAGCGGCTTCACGCAGAGCTTCACGAGCGCCTTCGAGGCGCCGATGCGGTCCATGTAGAAGGAGAAGCCCGCAATGAGCATGATGTTGAGACCGAGTCCGGGGAGACGGCCCTTCATCAGGTTCGTGAAGGCCTGGGCGTAGTCGAAGCCGAGGAAGTGCGTGGTCTGCTTCGGGCCCACGGGCATGACGCCCATCAGCGAGGCGCAGACCAGCATGAAGAGACCGGCCAAGAGCAGGATGATCGGAGGATAGTAGTTCTTCAGAACGCAGTAGGCCACCGCAGCGATGACCGCAAGCGTAATCACAATGCCGAGCATGAGATCGTTACTCCTAAGGGGTTTGTCGGAATCGTCCCGGTCTGGCGCCGGGCTCGGCCTAATGGTAG
>JAXEEN010000003.1:0-4824 GCA_034104065.1 Sutterella sp. | reverse complement strand
GGCGGACCTCTCGCCATGGACGACATGCCGCACATGGCGCTGCTCGGCACGAGTTCGGTTGACACGATCGCCGCCGACAGCGCCAATACGGCGTCGGCCTACATGACTGGCCACAAATCGAGCGTCAATGCGCTCGGCGTTTATGCCGACCGTACCAAGGCCAGCCAGGACGATCCGCGTCAGGAAACGATCGCCGAACTGCTCCGCCGCAAGACCAAGAAGGCGATCGACGTGGTGAGCGACGCTGAAATCGAAGACGCGACGCCGGCTTCCGTGGTGGCGCAAACCCGCCGCCGCGAGCGCCAGCTGGCCAAAACGGGCGAACACCACGTCCTCAGTCTGGCCGAATCCATGAAGAGCGGCCTGCCCGCGGCGCTGGTGACGGCGCAGGCCTGCGCGCATGAGCATCCCGGCACGCCGGCGGGCGAGGCGCTCGTCGTCGGCTGGATCGAATGCGCGGCCGAGATTGCCGGCCTCGATCCGGAAAAGGAAGACTATCTCGCCGCCGGCCGACGCACGCTGCCGCTTCCGCGCAGAACGGAAGGCTGGCTCGTGCATCTTGCCGACCATGACTTCGTTCTCTCTTCGCCCGCCTGCCGCTGGAGCGCCGAAGCGCTCTGCCGACTGGCCGACGAAAAGTACGGCATCAGAGACGAAGCCGGTCAGGCCGCCTTCCGCAACTACGTCCTCTCCAACCTGACGGCCATGCGTCTCTACGGCATTCTCTTCGCCCGGGGCCGCAGCGCCTTCGCCGCCGAAGTCGCCCGTCTCATCAAGGCTTGACGGCCTGCGCTCTTCGGTCCCGCAGCCGAACCCGGGACCGAAGACGCCGGGCGGACACCGCTGACTTAGAATTCAGAGCACGTTTCTCTCAAAAGGTGCCTCATGCCACAGCAGTATTTCCGCCCGATCCCCAAAACGGGCCGCCTGCCCGCCGCCGTCGTCTTCGATCTCGACAAGACGCTCATCAACGGCGACACCACTCTCGGCTGGACCGAGTATCTCTACGAAAAGGGCATTGTGTCCGACCCCCGCTTTCGCGAAGCCAACCGGCGTCTCGTGAAGGACTACCGGGCGGGCTGCCTTGACCTCGCCGCCTGGCTGCGCGACGCCGTTCCCGCCTACGAAGGCCTCGGCGCCGAGGAACGCGGCCGGCTTGTCGAAAGCTTCATCCGCGAAAAAATCGAACCCGCCGTCTACCGCGATGCGATGGAGCGCATTGAAGCAGCCCGAGCGGCCGGCATGTCGCTCTTCATCATTTCCGCCTCCGCCGCCTTCCTCGTCAGACCGATCGGCCGCCTCGTCTTCGGCATCGATCACGCCGTCGGCACCGACCTGGTCGAAATCGACGGACACCTCACGCCCGAGATCGCCGGCACGGCGAGCTTTCAGGAAGGCAAGATCGTCCGTCTTCGCGAAGAACTCGACCGGGCGGGCCTCACGATGGACGAGGCGCTCTTTTTCACCGACAGCCGAAACGACCTTCCGCTCGCCCTGGCCGTCGGCGACGTCGAATGCGTCAACCCCGACCATACACTGCGCGAAGCGGCGATGAAGAACCGCTGGCGCGTGAGCAGCTGGATTCTGACGCGCTGATTTTTGCGCCAATTGTTGACAAATGCTTCACAAAAGTCGTTGCACGCCCAATATTTAGGTTTAAGGACTAGTTTTCCTGAGTCCGCTTCAACTTTGCGCATTTGCTCTCTCAAAACCGCGCGGCTTTCAGCTATAGTGCATTCACGGCCGAGGTGCGGCCACCCGCCGCGCCCCGGTTCTCCCAAACAACACCAGACAGATATTTTTAGGATTGCCTTACCATGACGTTCAAGAAAGTTCTTATTGCCGCTTCCGCCGCTGTTGCCATGGCCGCTGCCTTCTCCGGCACCGCTTCCGCCCGCGACCTGCTGCGAGTCGGCACGGAACCGACTTTTGCTCCCTTTGAATTCCTCGACACGAAGACGAAGGAATTCACCGGCTTCGACATCGACCTCGTGAAGGCGGTGGCCGACAAGGCCGGCTACGACGTCAAGATCATGAACATGGGCTTCGACGCGCTGATTCCGGCGCTTTCTACCGGCACCATCGACGTGATCGCCTCGGGTCTTTCCATCACGCCTGAACGTCAGAAGAAGGTTGACTTCCTGCAGCCCTACTACCAGTCCGGCCTTTCCTATCTGATCCGCAAGGACGACGCCGCGACGATCAAGGGCTTCGCCGACCTCAAGGGCAAGCGTCTTGCCGTTCAGATCGGCACGACCGGCGCCGAATACGCCAAGGGCGTCGAAGGCGCGAAGGTGTCCGCCTTCAATACGACGAGCGAAGCCTTCATGGACCTCAACGCCAAGAACTCCCACGCCGTGATTCTTGACCGTCCGGTTCTCGCCTACTTCCTGAAGACGAAGCCGAAGGTTGCCAAGCAGCTTCAGCTCTCCGACGAAGTGGCCGATGCCGAAAACTTCGGCTTCGCCGTGAAGAAGGGCAACACCGAGCTTCTCAACAAGCTCAACGCCGCTCTCGACGAAATGAAGAAGTCCGGCGAATTCGACAAGATCCACGGCAAGTGGTTCGCCAAGTAATCTGATCTGCACCGGCGCGGCCTCCCGAATGAGGATCGGCCGCCCGGCACATCCCCGCCTATAACGAGTCCGTCGCAAAGACGGCAGCACGGCCGCCAAAACCTGATTTTGCCCGCGGCAGGGGTTTCTGCACGCGAAAAAAACGACTGACCTCCCTCGGACAGTCATCAACACAAAACCGAAGGGACAGCTCCCGAAACGAGTTCGGCATCCCTTCAAGAACGCTGGAGAACGAACATGAACAACACACTCTTTGCCAAATGGAAAGCCGCCGTATCCGGTCTCGCGGTCGGTGCCGCGCTCTTTGCCGGCGCCGTCGGCGCGGCTCAGGCCGAACGCGTGATCAAGGTCGCCACGGAACCCACGTTCCCGCCCTTTGAATTCGTCGACACGAAGACGGGCGAAATCAGCGGCTTCGAAATGGAACTCGTGCGCGCCATCGGCAAGGAAATCGGCGCCAAGATCGAATTCCAGGTGCTCGGCTTCGACGCGATCATCCCGGCGATGATTTCGGGCACGGTCGACATGGGCGCCGCGGGCTTTTCCGTGACCGAGGAGCGCAAGAAGCGCGTTCTCTACTCCGATCCCTTCTACAAGTCCGGCCTCTCCGTTCTCACGACGAAGAAGAACGCCGACAAGGTGCACTCCCTGAAGGATCTTGAAGGCAAGAAGATCGGCGTTCAGATCGGCACGACGAGCCATACGGCCGCCAAGGCGATCAAGGGCGCGCAGATCGTGACCTTCAATACCGCGGGCGAAGCCATTCTCGACCTGTCGATCGGCGGCTCCTACGCCGTGATCAACGACCGCCCGGTGACGGCCTACATCCTGACGCAGCAGCCCAAGCTCGCCGCTCAGCTTTCGCACCAGCCCGAAAACTACTCGGCCGACGACTTCGCCTTCGTCTTCCGCAAGGATCTGAAGCCGCTTCAGCAGGAAATCAATGCGGCCCTCGCCAAGGTGAAGGCCAGCGGTCAGTATCAGGCCATCTACGAAAAGTGGTTCGGCAAGAACTGACGGGGCTCATCCAGAGATGACATCCGACAGCGGCACGCCTCCGGACAGGACATGGGAGCGTGCCGTTTTTGTCTTTCCGAGGAATTTCCCGCACCATTGGACTTCGGGGCCGACTATCTGTAAAATCCAGCAAATTTTGCCTTACACTTTTAAACATTCTGCGCTCCGTACAGACGCCTCCCCCTGCACATCCCCCCGTGCATGTCTGTCCGGGCACCGGACAAACAGCTTAGAGGTTCAGTCATGGAATTTGATCTTTCCCTGATCGTCAGCAGTTTTCCGCTCCTCCTGAAGGGTGCGGGTCTGACACTTGAAATCACGGCCCTGTCTGTGGGCCTGGGGCTTGTCTTCGGCCTCTTCCTCGGCCTGGCCCAGCTCGCCAAGACGCCGATTCTTCGCTGGCCCGCCAAGGTGTACGTGGACGTCATCCGCGGCACCCCGCTCCTCATCCAGATCTTCATCATCTACTTCGCGCTGCCGAACATCATCGGCCACCGCATCGACCCGTTCTTCGCCGCCGTCGCCGCGTGCTCGCTCAATTCCGGCGCGTACATCGCCGAAATCTTCCGCGCCGGCATTCAGTCGATCTCGATCGGCCAAATGCGCGCGGGTCTGTCTCTGGGCATGACCGTCGGCCAGACGATGCGCTACATCGTGCTTCCCCAGGCATTCAAGCGCATCATTCCGCCGCTCGGCAACGAATTCATCGCCATGCTGAAGGACTCCTCCCTCGTGTCCGTCATCGGCTTCGAAGAACTCACCCGCTCCGGTCAGCTCGTCATCGCCGAAACCTACGGCACGATGGAAATCTGGACGAGCGTCGCGCTCCTCTACCTCATCATGACGCTCACGATTTCGCAGATCGTCGGCTGGCTCGAAAAGCGCTACCGTCTCTCCGACGAGCGCTGATCCGCCGGTCCTTCGGGCGGGCTCCCCGGGGCCCGCTCCGACGAAAAAGCGTCCCCTTGCGCGGGACGCTTTCTTTTTGTTCAGCGGCAGAAAATTATTCCCTGATTTCACTTGCGAAGAACGCCTGCTGTCGGTACAATGCCCGCTTTCACGGCTCGAGTCTCAACGCTCGTGTCCGCATGTTTCCATACCTTTTTCTTATTTCAGGAAAACAAATGTCCGTTGAAATGAACAAGTCTGAGATCGTTGCCAAGTTCCAGCGCGCTGAAGGCGACACGGGTTCTCCCGAAGTGCAGGTGGCTCTTCTCACCGCCCGCATCAA
>JAXEEN010000002.1:0-3910 GCA_034104065.1 Sutterella sp. | reverse complement strand
GCTCCGGAATTTCAGGAAAATTTCGCTGAGTCTGAAGACGTGATTATGAGGGTCCTGCAATGCAGTTTACAGTAGTCTTGGCCGAACCGATTATTTGTATTTCAAATATTACGCGTTGAATGAGGTCACTTGAAGCCTCGAACTTCCTCGAACTTCTCCTTCGAGAGCGAGTCATCCGGTTCGCCGACCGGAATATCGTTCAGCCTAACCTGAATGCTGAAAGTCCACCCATTGGGCCGCGGGAACCGAAACAGAGGCCATCAGAGCCGCCATCGCAAAAACCAGTTTCTTCATAAAAAACTCCGAATGTGTGTTTCCATCATATCCTTGCGACAGCAGGAAATGAATCGGAGAAAGCGCACAGTCGGAAACAGCCGCCGCCCACGAACCTCGGATGCACAAAAGCCCGCGCCGAAAACGGCAGCGGGCTTTTTGCTTTTCCGATTGGCCGGGCGGTCGGCCGACCGGGCAAACGGCCGGGGACAGCGGGACGAAGATCAGGGCATCAGCGCTTGACGGCGCCCTTGATGGTCTGAACGCTCAGGACCACGAGAGCGACGGCGAGGCCGAAGAGCACCACGGACATCGAGCCGACGAGGAAGTTGCCGCGGCTGAAGTACATGATGATGAGCTGGGACAGCGCCGTGAACGTCACGAGGAACATGAAGACCATCGGATAGAGAACCATGCGGTTGTCGAGCTTGCTCTGCTTGAGCCAGACGGCGATGGCAAGGAGCGCCATGGCGGCCAGAAGCTGGTTCGCCGTACCGAAGATCGGCCAGATGGCGAGGTAGGAACCCGTGGCGAGATAGGCCGAGCAGGCGAGCGTGATGATCGTCGAAACGTAGGGATTGGCGAGAATGCTCTTGGGCTTGGCGCCGGTGCGGGATTCCTCTTCGGTGGTGAAGAGTTCTTGCATGATGAAGCGGCCGAGACGCGTGGCGGTGTCAAGACTCGTCAGAGCAAAGGCGGAAATCGTCAGAGCCACGAATTCGCTGCCGATCGAGAACGGAATGCCGATCGCTTCCATGAACTTGCCGTTGGCCTGGGCGAAGATCGAGACCGGGCCCTTGGCCTTCAGGACTTCGAGCAGATTGTCGGGCGAGGTGGCGATGTAGCCGACGCTGATCACGGCGACGATGGCGAGGAAGCCTTCGAGAAGCATGGCGCCGTAGCCGACGAGCTTGGCATCCTTTTCATTGGCGATCTGCTTGGAGCTCGTGCCGGAACCGACGAGCGAGTGGAAGCCGGAAATGGCGCCGCAGGCGACGGTCACGAAGAGCATCGGGAAGAGCCAGTTCATGTTGCCGAGGTCGAACGCCGTGACGGGCGCGATGTTGATGGTCGGCGAGTACACGACGATGCCGATGAAGGCGAAGAAGATCATCGCGTAGAGAAGGAAGCTGTTCAGATAGTCGCGCGGCTGAAGAAGGATCCACACGGGCGCGACGGAGGCGATGCCGATGTAGATGATCGTGATGACGAGCCAGGTGTTCTTCGTGAGAACGAGCGGGAACATGTGGCCGAGCGCCATGCAGCCGATCATGGCCGCGACGCCGACGACGGTCGCCACGCCGAGATTGACGCGGAGACGGTAGACGATGAGACCGAAGCAGACGGCCAGCGCGATGAAGAGCATCGAGCTCGTGCCGGCGGCGGGCGAGGCCGCAAAGGTCGAGGCGACGATGTTCGCGAAGGCGGCCACGACGACGAGGAGCGTCACCCAGGCGAAGATCGCGAAGAGCAGCTTGCCGCGGCGGCCGATCGTCGTTTCAATGATCTGGCCGATGGACTGACCGCGGTGGCGGATCGAGGCGACGAGGGAGCCGTAGTCCTGGACGCCGCCGAAGAAGATGGAACCGACGAGAATCCACAGCACGACCGGGACCCAGCCGAAGACGGCTGCGGTAATCGGACCGACGATGGGGCCTGCGCCCGCGATCGAGCTGAAGTGGTGACCGAGAAGAACGGCGGAATTCGTCGGGACGTAGTCCACGCCGTCGTTCATTTCCTGTGCGGGGGTTTTGCGGGTGGGATCGATGCCCCACTTTTTCGCGAGCCATGAGCCGTATGTGAGATACGCGCCCAGCAACACGACAGCCGAAACTGCCAACAACAATGTACCGCTCATTGTGCTGCTCCTGATTGTTTGATTTTAATGATGCGTTGTTAGTGATGAGGGAATGCCGCGGTCAGCCGGTGCAGCCGCAGCGGATAAGCCGAATCTTGGAAATCCAGGAATTCGACGGGGGAATGACGGGCTTGTCATTGAAGCTCCAGAGCGTGGTCTGAAGCTGCTCCTTGCCGAAGGGATTGGAATAGACGCGTTCGTTCTCGAGGTCCGCGACCACGAGTCCGACGTCGGCCCAGCCCTTGAGGCCCATGGCGAAACCCACCTGACAGCGGAGTCCGCCGAGATGCGCGGCCGTTTCCTCGGAAACGGCCCGGCGCGAAATGAGCGCCGCGGTGTATTCGGTCGACATGGTCTGTTCGCCCGGGCCCTGCTTGCGAGCCCAGCTTCGGAGCGCTGCAAAAACACGGTCGAGGTCTTCGGGCGTGACGCTCTCGCGAACGTCGATGCCGATGAAGCGGTGCGCATTCACCGTATAAAGATTCATCTTCCGGCTGAGAAAATACTTCTCGTCGGTCTGAACGAAATGCGCCCAGCTGCCGAGCAGGCCTTCGAATTCCGCCGGTACGGGTTCGAAGTCGAAGAAGCCGCGCAGGCGCGCCCGAACCTTTTCAAGGTAGGGATGTTCCGTTGTCGGTTGTTCAGCAGTCACGGCTCGGACTCCTCTGTGTTTTTACTGGAATATTCGTCCATCTTACCGAGACGGCCGAGAAATGCCGCAAAGAGATGCCGACCCTTGAAGCCGCGCAAAGGACACTGGGTCTTTGCCCTAAGACAAAGCGCGTGCCGCGTCAAAGATTTGTCGGAAATCCGCCGCACGCGGTGAACCTTCTGTGCCGCAGGCATTGTGCGGCATCTTCCGAAGAGCCCGGCGGCAGCCCGAGCTTTTTCCGTCTTCAATTGTCGCCAACAGGCTGCCTCTCATCGGACCGGCCTTCATGGCCGGACGTTCAGCCGATCCGATCCGGCCGCGAAGAACGGACCTCCGGGCGCCTTGCTGACGCTACAATCTCCTTCAGCAGCCGCCCGGGATCCCCTGAGCGGCGCGGATGATGTTTATTAACCTCAATTTTGCACAGTGTCTTCGGCCTGTCTTTTTTAAGGATCAGTATCCTCTGAGTTACCCGACTGCCGGCGTAGTTCCAAAAAATGGGCGCAAGGCCCCCCTCCCCAGGGCCCTGCATCCTGTTTAGGCTGACTCAAATTCAGTGATGGCTATGCGATAAGACTATTAAGATCTCTCCACCATTCATCGTCTTTATCGCTGAATTCGACGACTACTTGCTTCGAACTGACTTTTATCAGAGCCGGTACACGCAGGAATCTCTCCCGAAAGGTCGTCAGCTTCATCTTCAATCCTTTGATTCCAAGCTTCGCCGTCAGCCATCCGCGCAGGAAGGACATGCCTACAAACGCGATGAACATCAGGAACCAGTTGGCGAAAAAGTCCAACGTATTCATGCGATGCCCGGACCATGATTCCTTGAATTCTCGAATCCAAAGCTCACAGTTCCCTCGGTCGCTGTAGAGTCCGTCGTACAGATCGATGGCTCGTTCTGCGGACTCAAAGTCCTCGGGGCAGTCCCAGACTTTGGTGTGGCATTTTCTGACGCCGTCCAGCAGGAAGAATCGACCGCATTCTTCGGCGGTCAGATTCGTCTGGATAAAGCGGAAATCCGTATTGTCGAACTTCGCTGAATGATCAATTCTGTAGATGATCGTGCGGTCCATGGACCATGAACGGGCACGGTAGTTCCTGACGTGACCGCAAATTCTGAA
>JAXEEN010000001.1:0-35903 GCA_034104065.1 Sutterella sp. | reverse complement strand
GTAAAGACATGGGTGTCGATGCGGATGCCGGGGCCGCCCGGCAGATGCCACGCGGTGACGCGGCCCGGGCTCGGAACGAAGGTGAAGGGATCCTCGGCGTTGATGCGGCATTCGATGGCGTGGCCGCGCATCACGATGTCGCGCTGGCGGAAGGAAAGCCGCTCGCCCGCCGCAATGCGGATCTGCTCGCGCACGATGTCGACGCCCGTCACCATGTCCGTGACCGGATGCTCCACCTGCACGCGGGTGTTCATTTCAATGAAGTAGAACTCGCCGTTTTCGTAGAGGAATTCGAACGTGCCCGCACCGCGGTAGCCGATGCGGCGGCACGCTTCGACGCAGCGGCTGCCGAGACGGTCGATGAGCTTGCGGGGAATGCCGAAGGCGGGCGCTTCTTCAAGCACCTTCTGATTGCGGCGCTGCATCGAGCAGTCGCGCTCGCCGAGATAGACGGCGTTCTGGAAGTTGTCGGAAAGAACCTGAATCTCGATGTGACGCGGATTCTCGAGGAACTTTTCCATGTAGACGGTCGGATTGCCGAAGGCTACGCGGGCCTCCTCCTTCGTCATGTTGACGGAGGTGAGGAGCGCCGCTTCGGTGCGCACGACGCGCATGCCGCGTCCGCCGCCGCCCCCGGCGGCCTTGATGATGACCGGATAGCCGATCTGGCGGGCGATGCGCAGAATTTCCTGAGGATCTTCGGGGAGCGCGCCGTCGGAGCCGGGCACGCAGGGAACGCCGGCGTCGCGCATGGCCTGCTTGGCGCTCACCTTGTCGCCCATCAGACGGATCGATTCGGCGCGCGGGCCGATGAAGGTGAAGCCGGAGCGTTCGACGCGTTCGGCGAAGTCCGCATTTTCGGAAAGAAAGCCGTAGCCCGGATGAATGGCTTCGGCGTCCGTTACCTCGGCGGCCGAAATGATGGCCGGAATGTTGAGGTAGGAGAGCTGGGACTGAGCGGGTCCGATGCAGACGCTTTCGTCGGCGAGACGCACGTACTTGGCATCGGCGTCGGCCGTCGAGTGCACGGCCACGGTCTTGATGCCCATCTCGCGGCAGGCGCGCTGAATGCGCAGAGCGATTTCGCCGCGGTTGGCGATCAGAATTTTTCCAAACATAACGGTCTGACGGATTATTCGAGGATGAAGAGCGCCTGACCGAACTCGACGGGCTGCCCGTTTTCAACGCAGACTTCCCGGACGACGCCGTCGGCATCGGCCTCCACTTCGTTGAGAAGCTTCATGGCCTCGATGATGCAGACGACCTGTCCCTTCTTCACCGTGTCGCCGACCTTGACGAACGGTTCGGCGCCGGGCGACGGCGCACGGTAGAACGTGCCGACCATCGGGCTGTTGAGCGGCGTGCCGGCGGGCGCGGCGGGCTGCGCCGGGGCCTTGGCGGGTTCGGCGGCCGGAACGGGCTGCGGCATCTGAGGCGCCACGACGACCGGCTGATGAACCGGGACGGGCGCTGCGTTGGAACGATTGACGATGCGCACGCGGTCCTCGCCTTCGGTGATTTCGAGTTCTGCCACACCGCTTTCGCTAACGAGGTCAATCAGTGTCTTCAGTTTGCGCAGATCCATGATGATTTGCCTTTTGATTGCGGGAGCTTCCGGACGCGGCTGAGGCGGCCCGGAGGGTTCCTCCCTTCGGATAATTGTTTGTTATTAAATGCATGCCAATGCGTTGCGGGACGGCGGGCGAAATCGGCGTTCCGATGGAACGAAATCCGCGTTTTGAGCGGAAATGCCGCTATCTCGGCCGCAATTCTGTGCAATTGTCGATACTTTACAGAAAAAAGTAAAGGCGGGATTTTGCCCGAGCATGGGGGTTCCCCTAGCCTTCGACCGTTTCGTGAAAAGGCGGCGTCCGCAATGATAATCGAGCGAACTGACGGCATCTGACGCGAAATTGTATGCAAATGCGGAAGAGATTCCGGACCGGCGGAAAAGCGGAAGACATCATACCGAGTCGTCCGCCTCATGCCCGTGCCGAAAACAGGCTAATCCTCTGAACGGGCGTCCTCGAGGAGCCTTTCGAGCGCGGCCGCATCGATCCGGGCCCGCGCCTCGAGCGGGTGCTGCCAGGCGTCGGGTTCGGCGGTTCTGCCGGGCGGATAGGAGGAGGCGACGGTGATCACGACGTTTTCCCCCCGGCATTCGCTCAGCAGGGAGACCGACGATCGGCGGCCTTCGCCGGAAGCGTCTAGCACGTCGAATTCGACGCCGAGAGAAAGGAGCGACAGCTCCACGCCCTTTTCATCATCGGTGCGCACGGCCACGGTGACCGCGGTATCGGCCGTGGCCGCGCCCGAGAGCACGTGACCGGTGAGCACGGGCTCCCATTCGGCGAGGGCCTGCATGACGGAGAGCGCCGCTTCGCGCTTGCGCCGAAGCATCGCCCGGTGCTCTTCGGGCATGAAGAGCGCGCACCAGCGGCGGATTTCGGAGGCGACGAGCGCTTCGGAAGGCCGCACGCCGAAGGACGCCTCGGCCTGCGCCAGGGCCTTCGACCAGCGTTCGCGGCCGCCGGCAATCATCGCGGCCGCCGCGGCGGCCGCTTCTCGTTCGGCTGAAGTGGGTTCCTTTGCCATGTCTGTCGCCTCGTATCGGATCAGACCGTCATGATAGCGGCTCGGCGGGGATTGCAGCGCCTGCGCGCTAGAATGAAGCGGCTCCGGGCATGAAGCGCCGGCGGCACGGTTTTCTCAGAACAAAGGACAAGCGACATGCATATTCATATTCTCGGCATCTGCGGCACATTCATGGGCGGCGTCGCCCAGCTCGCGAGAGAAGCGGGTCACACCGTCACCGGCTGCGATGCGCATGTCTATCCGCCGATGAGCGACGCGCTGCGCAATGCCGGCATCGATCTGATCGAGGGCTACGAGGCGTCGCAGCTCGACGAGGTGCATCCCGACGTCTTCGTGGTGGGAAACGCCGTTTCCCGCGGCAATCCGCTGCTCGAAGCCGTTCTCAACCGCGGACTGCCCTATACCTCGGGCCCGCAGTGGCTCGCCGAACACGTGCTTCAGGGCCGGCACGTGCTGGCCGTCGCCGGCACGCACGGCAAGACCACCACGACCTCGATGCTCACCTGGATTCTGCAGAAGGCCGGACTCAATCCGGGCTTTCTGATCGGCGGCGTGCCGCAGTGGGGCGGCCGTTCGGCGGCGCTCGGCGACGCGAAGCCGGGCTCGCCCTTCGTGATCGAGGCCGATGAATACGACACGGCGTTCTGCGACAAGCGCAGCAAGTTCGTCCACTATCGTCCGCGCACGGCCGTGCTCAACAATCTGGAATACGACCACGCGGACATCTTCGAAAATCTGGCCGCCATTGAAAAGCAGTTCCACCATCTGGTGCGCATCATGCCGTCCGAAGGCCTGGTCGTGGCCAACGGCCGCTGCGGGGCGCTCGACCGGGTGCTCGCCAAAGGCTGCTGGTCGAGGCTCGAACGCTTTGACGCCGCGCCGGGCTGGGAGCTCGCCGACGACGGCACGGTGTCCTTCGCCGGCGAACGGATCGGCGTGCTCTCTCTCGGCATGCCGGGCCGGTACAACGCGCTCAACGCCGTGGCGGCGACCGCCGCCGCACGCAGCGTCGGCGTGCCGCCCGAAAAGTCGCTCGCGCTGCTCGCGGACTTCGCCGGCGTGAAGCGCCGCCTGGAAGTGAAGGGCACGGCGGACGGCGTGACCGTGATCGACGATTTCGCGCATCATCCGACGGCGATTGCCGAAACCGTTCACGCACTGAGGACGCGCGTCGGCGGCAGGCGCATTCTGGCCGTGCTCGAACCGCGCAGCAACACCATGAAGCTCGGCACGATGAAGGACCGGCTGGCGGGTTCGCTCGCCGAAGCGGACCGCGTCTACTGCTATGCGGGAAAGGGCGTGGCGTGGGAGCCCGCCGAGGCGCTCGCCGCGCTGGGCGGCGAAGCCTTCGCGACGCACGATCTGGACGAGCTGATCCGGGCCGTGCTGGCCGAAGCCCGCCCGGGCGATACGATTCTCTGCATGAGCAACGGCGCGTTCGGCGGTATTCACGGGAAGCTTCTGGAAGGGCTTCGCGCGCGCGGCGGAGAAGGCCGCTGATGAAGACGATTCTTTATCTTCACGGCTTTCTGTCTTCGCCGCTTTCCGCCAAGGTCGACATCCTGAGACGGGCGGCCGAAGGACGGGCCGAAGTGATCGCGCCCGACCTGAATCTGCCGCCCCTGGAGGCGGACCGGCTCATCTGCGACACGCTGGCCTCGCTTCCCGGGGAGACGTCCGTCGTCGGATCGAGCCTCGGCGGCTTTTACGCGGCCCGGGCGGCCGTTCGGTTCGGCCGGCGCTCGGCGCTTCTCAATCCGTGTCTGACGCCCTGGACCTTCGCGGCCGGTCAGACCGGCATGCGGACGATTTACGGCACCGATCGGACGGTGGAGGTGAAGCCCTCCTATTCGGACGATTTTCTGACGCTCGCCGAAGCGGTGTCGCCGCTCGCCGCCTCGCCCCGGAGGACGCTCGTCGTGCTCACCACGGGGGACGAGGTCCTGCCCTGGCGCGATGCCTCGAACGCCTACGCGGCCTGCCGGCAGTTCATTCTGCCGGGGAGCGACCACCGCATATCCAATTTCGCCGACGTCGTGCCCCGCGTGCTGGATTTCGTACTTGCGGATGATCCCGATGAGAAATCCGAGCCGCACCGCGCGTGATTTGGCACAATTAGTCGCACTCCATCGAAAAATCCCTTCGTCTGCCGCCCGGCCGGGCGATGACAGACTAAAGCAGAACGTTCATGCATCTCTTTTTTGAAGAGGACGGCTCCTTCAAGGCGGGCACGGTTCTCACGCAGGCGGGAAACGCCTATCAGGTTCAGCTCACGACGGGCCGCCGCACCAAGATCAAGGCCTCGCATTCCTTTTTCTCCTTCGAGCAGCCCTCGCCGGCGGAGCTCGTCGAACGCGCCCAGGCCATGGTTCCCGAGCTCGATCCCGCTTTTCTCTGGGAGGTCGCGCCCGAAGGCGACTTCAGCTACGCCGATCTCGCCAAGGAATACTGGGGCGGCGAAGAGGGCCCCGTGGAAAAGGCCGCGCTTCTCTGGGCGCTTCACGGCAATCCCGTCTACTTCTACCGCAAGGGCCGCGGCGGCTACCGCCGCGCACCGGCGGACATTCTCGCCAAGGCGCTCGAGGCGCTCGAAAAGAAGCGCCGCCTGGAGGAGCAGAAGAAGGCCTGGGTCCGCGAGATGGTCGGCGGCACTCTGCCTGAGGTGATCGCCCGTCAGGCGATGCCGCTCCTGATCCGTCCCGACAAGAACGGCATCGAATGGAAGGCGCTCTCCGACGCGGCGAGCGAAAGGCGGCAGACGCCGCTTCGCATGCTGCTCGAGCTCGGCGGCATTCAGTCGCCCTGGCGCTGGCACGTCGACAGCTTCTACGCGCAGAACTTCCCGCAGGGCCGCGGCTTTCCCGCCGATCTGCCGCTGCCGCCCGACGAAGACTGGTCGCGCTTTCCGCTCGCGGACGTCCGGGCCTTTTCGATCGACGACTCCGAGACGACCGAAGTGGACGATGCGGCGAGCGTCGAGCATCTCGGCGACGGGCGCACCCGCGTCGGCATTCACATAGCCGCGCCGGCCCTCGGCATTCTGCGCGACGATCCGCTCGACAGAGTCGCCCGCGCCCGCATGAGCACGGTGTATGCGCCGGGACTCAAGACGACGATGCTTCCCGAGGCGTGGATCAAGGCGTTTTCGCTCGACGAAGGCCGCCCCGTTCCCTGCCTCTCGCTCTACGTGACGGTCGACGACGAGACGCTTTCCGTTGAAAAGACGGAAACCCGCCTCGAGCGCGTGTCGGTCGAGCGCAATCTGCGCTACGACAAGATCGACGCCCTCGTGACGGAGGAGGCGATCGAAGCCGGCACGCTCGGCATCGAGTTCGCCGACGAGATCTGCTGGCTCTGGCGCTTTGCCAGGAAGCTTCTCAGAAACCGCGAGGAGGAACGCGGCCGTCCCGAACCGACGGGCCGCGTCGACTGGTACTTCGCGCTGGAGGGCGAGGGCGAGGATGCGGTGATCCGCGTCAAGGGCCGCCGCCGAGGCGCGCCGCTCGACCTTCTCGTCGCGGAACTGATGATTCTCGCCAACAGCACCTGGGGTCTCTGGCTCGAGGAGCACGGCACGGCGGGCATCTACCGCTCGCAGCGCATGGGCCGCGTGCGCATGAGTACGACGCCGGGACCGCACGACGGACTGGGCGTCATCCGCTACGCCTGGAGCACGTCGCCGCTTCGCCGCTACGTCGACCTCGTCAATCAGCGCCAGATGATTTCGGTGGTGCTCGGCGAAGCGCCGGCCTATCTCGGCAACGATTCGGATCTCTTCACGATCGTCAGTCAGTTCGACAATCTGTACACGCTCTACGGCGACTTTCAGACGCGCATGGAGCGGTACTGGTCGCTGCGCTGGATTCTGCAGGAAAATCTGCAGATCATCGAGGCGATCGTGGTGAAGGGCGACCTGGTCCGCATCGAGGGGCTTCCCTTCATGCAGCGCGTTCCGGGCCTGCCCGAGGATCTCGAGCGCGGCCGCAAGGTCGAACTGCGCATTCTCGGCTGCGATCTGGTCGACCTCGTCATGGACTCCCGCCTCATCCGTATCCTGGATGAATCGGCGAGCGCCGAAGAAGAGGCCGCCATCGAGGAGGCGCTCGAGGAAGAGGAGGCGGCAGCCGGCGGGATGCCCGAAAACGACGGCGGAAACGGCGGTTCGGACATGCCGGCCGAGTCTTCCGCCGCATCCTAGGGTTTACGCCCACGGACGTCCGGCCGACGCGTCCGGCGGCTTGACATCCGACAATGAAGCGCTCGGAGACTGGTCATCTTCGAACAGTTTTCGGGCTTTCGGCGCACAAATCCGGGGCCGCCCGTGTTAGGCTCCACCTCGGCAAAAAACAGGGTTTCGGGCTCCTCCCTCCAGGAGCCTGCATCAAACAACGGAGACGCGGATGCCTCACAGTCTGAGAGAGCAGGAAGAACTGAAGAACCCTCAGGGGCATCTCGTCCGGGACTCCGAAGAAGCGTCGCGCGCCCTGGAATGGGTGCACCATCTCCTTGAAAAGGACGAGGAAATCGGCGACAGCGTCGAACGTCCGGAAAAAACGGACAAGGACGACGAGGCGCTTCAGATCACGCCGGAGACCGCCGCCGAACTGAGAAAGGTTCTCGAACCCCTCCATCCGGCCGACATTGCCTGGATTCTCGAAGCCCTTCCGCTCGACGAACGTCTCGCGGTCTGGAACCTCGTCAAGAGCGAATCCGACGGCGACATTTTGGTGGAAGTCAACGACGGCGTCCGCGAAACCCTGATCGACGCCATGGACCGCGACGAGCTCGTCGACGCGGTCGAAACGCTGGACACCGACGAAATCGCCGACCTGGTCGACGACCTCCCGCCCGACGTGATGGCCGAGGTGCAGGAAGGCCTCTCGCATGAAGAGAGAGCCCAGCTGCGCGCGGCCATGTCGTACCCCGAGGACAGCGTCGGTGCGCGCATGGACTTCGAAATGGTGTCGATCCGCGAGGAAACGACGATCGAACTGGTGCTTCGCTATCTGCGCCGCTTCGAGACCCTGCCCGACCATACCGACCAGATCTTCGTCGTCGACCGCATGGGACATCTCAAGGGGGCGCTCTCGCTCTCTCAGATTCTGACGACGGATCCCGCCGTGGCCGTCCGGGATCTGATGCAGACCGACATGATGACTCTCAACCCGCTCGAAAAATCCGAGCAGGCTGCACAGGCCTTCGAACGCTACGACCTGGTGAGCGCGCCGGTGGTTGACGAAGCGGGCCGACTGGTCGGCCGAATCACCGTCGACGAAATTCTCGACGTCATTCGTGAAGCCAGTGAGGAAGACGCCCTCGTGGCGGTCGGTCTTGACGACGAACAGGACATTTTCGGCAGCGTGTGGGAAACGGCGAGAAGCCGCTGGCTGTGGCTCGGTGTCAATCTCTGCACCGCCTTCTTCGCCTCGCGCGTGATTTCGGCCTTCGACGGCACGATCGAACGCGTCGTGGCGCTCGCCGCACTGATGCCGATCGTGGCGGGCATGGCCGGCAACTCGGGCAACCAGACGCTGACGCTTCTCGTGCGTTCGCTGGCCATGGGCCAGGTGACCGAGGCCAACAAGCGCGACCTTCTGAAGAAGGAAGTGCTGGTCTCCATCATCAACGGCATCATCTGGGGCGCGATTTCGGGGGCCTGCGCCTGGGGCCTCTACTACGATTCGCCGCAGGGCATGACGCTCGGCATCGTGATGTTCCTCGCCATGCTGCTCAACATCATTCAGGGCGCCGTGGTCGGTCTGGCCGTGCCGCTGATCCTGCGCTATTTCGGCCGCGATCCCGCCATGGGCGGATCGGTGCTGCTCACGTTCACCACCGACTCGGGCGGCTTCCTGATCTTCCTCGGCCTGGCGACGGTCTTCTTCGCCTGAGCGCGGACGATCCCTCGGGAAAACAAAAAGGACGCGGCAGCAAACCGTGTCCTTTTTGTTTTGGTGTCGTTGCGGAGGGTGGGGAAGCCGTGCGAACCGTTCAGAGATCGCCGAAGAGACGCTTCAGGTCGTCCATGGTCTTTTTGGAGCGGCCGGTGTCGGCTTCGCTTTCCTTTCTGGAAATCTCCCGTACCGTGTAGTTTTCCTCGATCTCGTCGCGCCAGTAGCTCATGGGCGAGCCGGAATTGAGAAAACGATCGGCGGTTTCAAAGCCGACGCCTTCCGCGCGCACGAGACGCTTGGTGTCGAATTCCACGTCGAGGCAGCGCCCCTTCGGGTCGTAGCCGGCGGAGAGAATGCCGCCGCGGTGGATCGGTCTGCGCTTCATTCGAAAGGTCCTCAGAAAGACGAATATCCGTCCATTGTAGACGGGCACGGTGACGGTTGAAAGAGGCATGACGCCGAGGCGTCATGTTTCGCCGGACGCACCGGCGTTCATCCGAAGAGGGGAGGGAGAGACCGCCGAGGCGGGATAAGAGGGCCCCGAAACGACGGAAATTGTCGGAAAAATGTCAGGAAATCGCGCTCTTCGCTTGATTTTTAAAAGAGATTGTTGTTAGGATCGGGCTTTGTCCGCAACTCGCACAGATCCGACGGGGCCGGACGGCGCGCGCAGAGCGCCGTCTGCCGAGAGCCATCGAGCCCTCCGCGGCGGGGATGACACCCCGGCTGCGCCGAAACCGCAACCCTGATTATGAATACCGTCCGCTTCCTTCGAAACGCTTTTCTTTCTCCCCTGCTGCCCGTTTTCGTCGTCGGGTCGGCGATGGGATCGCTTGCGCTTTTCTCGGGTTCCTCCCACGAAGCGGCCCGGCAGGATGCCGGCGAACAGGGTATCGAAGCGGCGGTGGTGCCGGCCTCCTATCGTCCGGCAGAAGTGGACATCGCCGAGCTCCTCGGCATGATTCCGAAGCCCGCCGAGCCTGAACCCGCCGTCGAAACCGTGCAGAAGGAGCCTGAAGTTCAGCTTCCGGCGAAGGGAAGTCCCCGTCATGAAGTGGCTGTCTACGTGAACCGTACGTTCCGGGTGCCGATGCGCGAAGCGCGTCAGGTGACCGACTGGGCGATTGAAATCGGCGAGGCGCGCGACCTGGATCCGCTTCTCATTCTGGCCGTCATCGGCACGGAATCGAGCTTTCGTCCCGACGCCCGTTCGGGCGCGGGCGCAGAAGGACTTATGCAGGTGATGACGAAGGTGCACGCCGACAAGTTCAAGGCCTTCGGCGGACCCGAGGCGGCGTTCGACCCGTACGCCAACATTGTGGTCGGCACGGAAATCCTGTCCTATCTCATCAAGCGCACCGGCAGCGTCGGCAACGCGCTCAAGTGGTACAGCGGCGCCGCCAATATGGATTCCGACAACGGCTACGGTGCGAGAGTGCTGAAGGAACACGGCCTGCTCTCCGTCGCGGCGCAGGGCAATTCCGATCTGGCGGTCAAGCTCTCGCGCGCCAAGCAGCGTGCGCCCGAAGAGGCCAAAAAGAGCGCGAAGCGTCTCGGCTTCTCCCGCTGGTCGAGCCTCTATGAAAACGAACATGCGGCCAAGGCCCGCACGGTCGGCATGACGAAGGAAGCCGACCGCGGCGAACGCTCGCCCGAAAGCTGACCGCTACGCTCTCGGATAGTCGCCGAGAACCGTATTGAGCCAGACGGCCGCCGCAATGCCGGCCGTTTCCGTTCTCAGCACGCGAGGGCCGAGCAGCACGGCGGACCAGCCGGCTTCTTCGCCCGCCGCGATTTCCTCCGGTGAAAAACCGCCTTCCGGACCGACGGCGAAGGCGGCCGAGCGGATGCCTTCCGCCGCGGCCGCGGGCCGGGGCGCGCCCGGCGCGAGCAGGAGCCTAAGATCGGCCCCGGTATGCTGAAACGCCGCTGCCGCGGAGGCTTCCGCCCGGATGAGCGGAACCACGTTGCGACCGCACTGCTCCGCCGCGCTCACGGCGATGTCCCGCAGCTTCTGAAGCCGCTTTTCAAGCCGGTCGCCCGCCAGGCGCGTCACGCTACGCGCGGCCGGCGTGAGAACAATTTCCGACACGCCCGTCTCCACCGCTTTTTCCGTAATCCAGTCGAGTTTTTCAGGGGCGACCAGCGCCTGCACGAGCGTGAGGCGCACCGGCGGCTCGCGCTGAGGATCCGAGGATTCGGTCAGAGCGACATAGCCCGCCTTCGCGTCGAAGCGGACGGTGCCCCGCCATTCGCGGCCCGTGCCGCAGAAGACCGTCACGGTTTCTCCGTTGCGAAGGCGCAGGGCGCGCATGGCATGGTGCGAGGCCTTTTCGGAAAGCGTGATCTCGGTGCCGTTTCGGAGAGCATCGTCGAGGAGGGCGGCATCGGCGGGAAGGAAAAAGCGGGGGTCGGCCATGATGGGGGAAACTCCTTGCGGGAACGGCTTCGGCATGAGGAAATGCAGGGTCCTAAGCGGAAGTGCTCATGCATGTTTGGTAAAATCTTAGTTTAAGTCGGCTCCGGATGCTTGAATTCCGCAGATCCGACGGCACGCCTAAGTCTTCAAGGTTTTATCAATCAGCCTTTCCGAATTCATTATGACCTCTCAAGTCTCCGCTCAGATGATGGCCAATGCCATCCGTGCGCTCAGCATGGACGCCGTCCAGAAGGCCAAGTCCGGCCACCCGGGCATGCCGATGGGCATGGCCGACATCGCCACGGCTCTCTGGTCGCGCCACCTCCGCTTCAATCCCGTCGATCCGAAGTGGGTCGGCCGCGACCGCTTCATTCTTTCGAACGGCCACGGTTCGATGCTGCAGTACTCGCTTCTTCATCTGGCGGGGTTTGATCTTTCCATCGACGATCTGAAGGCCTTCCGACAGCTTCACAGCAAGACGCCCGGTCATCCCGAAGTGGATGTGACGCCGGGCGTTGAAACGACGACGGGTCCGCTCGGCCAGGGCATTGCCAACGGCGTGGGCATGGCGCTTGCCGAAAAGATGCTCGCCGCCGAATTCAACCGCGAAGGCTTCCCGGTCTTTGACAACCGCACCTACGTCTTCCTCGGCGACGGCTGCCTGATGGAAGGCATCAGCCACGAGGTCTGCTCGCTCGCCGGCGTCTGGAAGCTCAACAAGCTCATCGCCATCTACGACGACAACGGCATTTCGATCGACGGCGACGTCAAGGGCTGGTTCGGCGACGATACCCGCGGCCGCTTCGAAGCCTACGGCTGGAACGTGATCGGTCCGGTCGACGGCCACGACATCGACGCCGTGGACGCGGCCATCGCCGAAGCGAAGCGCTCCGAAGACAAGCCGACGCTCATCATCGCGAAGACCACGATCGGCAAGGGCTCGCCCAACCGCCAGGGCACGGCCAAGGTCCACGGCGAAGCGCTCGGCGACGAGGAAATCGCCGCCACGCGCGCCGCGATCGGCTGGTCCTACGGTCCGTTCGAAATTCCGCAGGAAATCTACGACGCCTGGGATCACCGCGCCGAAGGCAAGCGCATCGAAGACGAATGGCAGGCCATGTTCGCCGGCTACGAAGCGCAGTATCCAGAACTCGCCGCCGAACTGAAGCGCCGCCTCGCGGGCGATCTGCCCGAAAACTGGTCCGCCGCCGTGATGGACGCGCTCTGCGCCGCCGAAGAGGCCGCTGAATCCGTGGCCACCCGCAAGGCGAGCCAGAAGGCCCTCAACGCGTTGGCGCCGGTGCTTCCCGAGCTGCTCGGCGGCTCCGCCGACCTGACGGGCTCGAACCTGACCAACTGGTCCGGCGTGAAGTCCCTCAACACGGGCGACTTCCTCTCCCGCCACATCAGCTACGGCGTGCGCGAATTCGGCATGTCCGCCATCATGAACGGCATCGCGCTCTACGGCGGCTTCATCCCGTTTGCTGCGACGTTCCTCACCTTCTCCGACTACTCCCGCAATGCGCTCCGCATGTCCGCGCTCATGAAGCAGCGCGTGATCAACGTCTTCACCCACGACTCCATCGGTCTCGGCGAAGACGGTCCGACGCACCAGTCCGTCGAACACGTGCCGAGCCTGCGCCTGATTCCGGGCATGCATGTCTGGCGTCCGGCCGACACGATCGAATCGATCGTGGCCTGGGCGAGCGCCATCGAACGCCGCGACGGCCCGTCGTCCCTGATCTTCACGCGTCAGACGACGCCCTTCCTCGACCGCGACGACGTCGACGCCGATGCGATCGCGCGCGGCGGCTACGTCGCCGCCGAAGCCCCGGCCGGCGAAGGCGAAGCCCAGCTCGTCATTCTCGCGACGGGTTCCGAAGTCGGTCTCGCCATGAAGGCCCGCGCCGAACTGACCGCCCGCAACATTCAGGTCCGAGTGGTCTCGATGCCCTGCACGAACGTCTTCGACGAACAGGACGCCGAGTACCGCCGTTCGGTGCTTCCCGAAGGCGTGCCGGTGCTCGCCGTCGAAGCCGCCAAGACGGATCTCTGGTACAAGTATTTCTCCGGCCGCGGCGCTGTGATCGGCGTCGACACCTTCGGCGAAAGCGCGCCGGCCGGTGTTCTGTGGGAACGCTTCGGCTTCACGGTCGACAATGTCGTCGCCAAGGCTGAAGAACTTCTCAAGTAAAAACTCAGACAGAAGGATTTGACATGACAATTCGTGTTGCCATTACCGGGTTCGGCCGCATCGGCCGCAATGTGCTTCGCGCTCACTACGAGTACGCCAAGAAGCACGATATTGAAATCGTTGCCATCAACGCGCCCGGCGACCTGGCCATTCATTCCCATCTGCTGAAGTACGACTCCTGCCACGGCCCGTTCAACATCCAGGTCGAGCAGCAGGGGACGGACACGCTTTACGTGAACGGCGACCGCATCCATGTGTTCGCCACCCGCGATCCGAAGGAAATTCCCTGGGGCGATCTCGGCGTCGACGTCGTGATGGAATGTACCGGCGCCTTCAATTCGAAGGAAAAGAGCATGGTGCACATCGAGCAGGGCGCTAAGAAGGTGCTCCTCTCCGCGCCGGGCAAGACGGCCGACGCGACCGTGGTCTACGGCGTCAACCAGGACGTGCTCAAGGCCTCCGACCTCGTCGTCTCGAACGCTTCCTGCACGACGAACTGCCTGGCGCCGATGGCCAAGGCCCTGCACCGCACGGTCGGCATCGAACGCGGTCTGATGACCACCGTTCACGCCTACACGAACGACCAGGTGCTCACCGACGTCTATCACAAGGACATGCGCCGCGCGCGTGCCGCCACGCAGTCGATGATCCCGACGAAGACGGGCGCTGCCAAGGCCGTGGGTCTGGTGCTTCCGGATCTGAACGGCCGTCTCGACGGCTTCGCGGTCCGCGTGCCGACCATCAACGTGAGCTTCGTCGACCTCACCTTCATCGCCAAGCGCGACACCAGCGTCGAGGAAGTGAACGAACTCATGAAGGCCGCCTCCGAAGCGCCCGACCTTGCCGGCATTCTCGGCTACAACGATCTGCCGCTCGTGTCCTGCGACTTCAACCACGATCCGCACAGCTCGACCTTCGACTCCACGCTCACCAAGGTGTCGGGCAGCCGCCTCGTCAAGGTCACGTCCTGGTACGACAACGAGTGGGGCTTCTCCAACCGCATGCTTGACACGGCCTGCGCTATGATGGCCGCCAAGTAATTCGTCAGACCTTTTTTCAGAAAGCCATGCCGGAAACGGCGTGGCTTTCGTCAGTTTTTATCGGGGCGGCGCCGGATGCCGAGCCCGTTCCCGGTTTTCTCTCTGGAGACAGACATGCACGTCAAGACACTCGAACAGCTCGCCCGTGACGGCCTTCTCGCCGGCAAGCGCGTGCTCATCCGCAGTGACCTCAATGCCCCGCGCGACGAAAACGGCCGCATCACGAACGAAACCCGTCTGGTTGCGAGCGTGCCCGCCGTCCGTCTGGCGCTCGACGCCGGCGCCGCCGTGATGGTCATGAGCCATCTCGGCCGTCCGACCGAAGGCACGGTGACCCCGGCCGACTCGCTCGAAGGCATCGCCTGCCGCATGGGCGAACTGCTCGGCTGCGACATGCCGCTCGTGTCGGACTGGGAAAACGCCCGGGTCGAGCCCGGCAAGGTCGTCATGCTGGAAAACTGCCGCTGCAACGTCGGTGAAAAGAAGTGTGTCGACGAGCTCTCGAAGAAGTACGCCGCGCTCTGCGACGTCTACGTCAACGACGCCTTCGGCACGGCCCACCGCGCCCAGGCCTCGACCGTGGGCGTGGCACGCCATGTGTCCGTCGCCTGCGCCGGTCCGCTGATGGCGGCTGAAATCGACGCCCTCACGAAGTCCGTCGAGGAAGCCCGTCATCCGCTCGCCGCCATCGTCGGCGGCTCGAAGGTCTCCACGAAGCTGACGATTCTGTCGAATCTCGCTGAAAAGGTCGACCGTCTCATCGTCGGCGGCGGCATTCTCAACACCTTCCTCCTCGCTGCCGGCAAGCCGATCGGCAAGTCGCTCGCCGAGCCCGAGCTCGTCGACGAATGCCGCAAGGTTCTCGCCGTCCTCGCTGCGAAGGGCGCCAGTCTGCCGATGCCCGTCGACGTCGTGGTGGCCAAGGCCTTCTCGGCCAATGCCGAACACCGCGTCGCCGATGTGGACGACGTGCGCGACGATGAAATGATTCTCGACGTCGGCCCGAAGACGGCGGCCAATCTCGCCGAGATTCTCAAGAGCGCGGGCACGATCGTCTGGAACGGTCCGGTCGGCGTTTTTGAAATGGCTCCCTATGCCGAAGGCACCCGCGTGATGGCCGAAGCCATCGCCGAGGCGACCGACAAGGGCGCGTTCTCGATCGCCGGCGGCGGCGACACGGTGTCCGCCGTGACGCAGTTCGGCATTGCCGATCGCGTGAGCTACATCTCGACGGGCGGCGGCGCCTTCCTCGAGTTCCTCGAAGGCAAGAAGCTTCCCGCCGTGGCCGTTCTTGAAGAACGTGCCGCTGACTGACAGAGCGCGCTAAAATAAACAAACACATTCGGGCAGTCATTTCGATGAGAAATGGACTGCCCGAACTGTTTTCAGAATTCCGGGTCTTATAGAAGACTGCACCAATGAGGTATTTTGAGATGAAGGAAGAACTGCTTGAACGATTTCTGCGTTATGCCGCCGTGACGAGCCAGAGCAACGCCAAGGCGGGAACGGTCCCGAGCTCGCCCGGCCAGCGCAGGCTCGCCGAGCTTCTCGCCGCCGAACTCGGCGAAATCGGTTTTCAGAAGATCGAGATTTCCGAATATTCGGTTCTGACGGCCTTCCTGCCCGGCAATCTGCCCGACAACCGTGCGGTGCCGACGGTCGGCTGGGTCGCGCATCTCGATACGGTCGACGCAGGTCTCTCTCCCGACGTTCATCCGCAGGTGATCCGCGGCTATCAGGGCGGCGACATCTGCCTCAACGCCGAGAAGAATCTCTGGATGCGCAAGGCCGAACATCCCGAAGTCGAGGACTATATCGGCGACGATCTCGTCGTGACGGACGGCACCTCGGTGCTGGGCGCCGACAATAAGTCGGCCATCGCCAACGTGATGACGGCCTTCACGCGCATCGTGAAGGAAAACCGTCCCCACGGCGACATCTATCTCGCCTTCGTGCCGGACGAGGAAATCGGTCTCTGCGGCGCGAAGAAGATGGACTTCTCGAAGTTCCCCGTCGACTTCGCCTACACGATCGACTGCTGCGCGCTCGGCGAAGTGGTCTATCAGACCTTCAATGCGGGCGGCGCGACGATTTCCATCAAGGGCGTGACGGCGCATCCGATGTCGTCGAAGGGCGTCCTCGTCAATCCGACGCTGATCGCCACCGACTTCGTGCAGATGATGGACCGGACGGCCACGCCCGAATGCACGGAAGGCACCGAAGGCTTCATCTGGGTGAACAGCATTGTCTCGAGCCCGGCCCGTGCGACCGTGTCGATCAAGATCCGCGACCACAACCGCGCGAAGTATGAGGAAAAGAAGGCGACGATCGCCCGTGCGGTCGAGTACCTGAAGACCCGCTATCCGAGAGCCGAGATCGAACTCACGATGAGCGACGTCTACGGCAACATCGAGGACGCGCTCACCGACGAAAACCGCGCCTCGATCGACATGCTCTACCGCGCTCTCGAAATCGAAGGCGTCGAGCCGAAGACCATCGCCATGCGCGGCGGCACGGACGGCTCCTACATTTCGACGCAGGGCATCATCACGCCCAACTACTTCACGGGCGCGCTCAACTTCCACAGCAGCTGCGAATTCATGCCGCTCTCCGCCGTGGAAAAGAGCACGCAGGTGACGCTGGCGCTGGTGGATCTGATCGCCGGCACGAAGCACTGAGCTGTTTTCGCGAACGGTTACAATAGGGCGCACGCCGTTTCCCGCGGCCGCGCCCTTGTTTTTTCGGATGAACGATCGATGCAGAAACCGCTTCCAACCGTCACGGAGCTTGCGCTTCCCGGCGTCAGACTGATTACGCCCAGGCGGTTTTCTGACGAGCGCGGCTGGTTCTGCGAAACCTGGCAGGCGGAGGACTGGCGCTCGCTCGGCATTCCGACCGGCTTCGTGCAGGACAATTTGGTCTTCAGCGCGCGACGCGGGACGCTGAGAGGCATTCACTGGCAGAAGGCGCCCTACGGACAGGCGAAGCTGATCCGCTGCCTTGCCGGTGCGGTGCTCGACGTGGCCGCCGACATCCGGCCCGGGAGCCCGACCTTCGGGAAGGTCGTCACGGCCGTGCTGGACGCAGCTAAAGGGGACTCGCTCTTCATTCCCGCCGGCTACGGTCACGGGTATCTGACGCTGGCGGACGAAACGCTGGTCAGCTACCGCGTCGACGTGCCGTGGCACCCGGAAGCGGAGGCCGCCTGCCGGTGGGATGATCCGACGCTTGCGATCGACTGGGGAACCTCCGATCCGATTCTGTCGGCCAAGGACCGGACGGCGCCCTTCCTCTGACGGAACAAATTAAAACGGCGCAGTCTTCGAAGGACTGCGCCGTTTCCGTCATGGCCGGATTTATTCGCCGGAAACGCCGGCGGCGGCTTCCTTTCGCTTCTGAATGTACTTCCAGGCGGCGCCGACGATGATCGGACCGCTGATGGCGGAGATGATGCCCAGCACCAGAATCAGCGAAAGATTGTTCTTGATGAAGGGGATGTTGCCGAAGAGGTAGCCCGCGCCCACGATCGAGACGGCCCAGGCAACGGCACCCGTGCCGCTGAAGAGCTCGAATCGCAGGCCGTTCATGCGGGCGGCGCCGGCAATCAGCGGCGCAAAGGCACGGACGATCGGCACGAAGCGGGCGAGGAATACGGTCTTGCCGCCGTGGCGCAGATAGAAGTCATGCGCATGGCGAAGCTTCTTTTCGTTGATCCAGGGAATGCTGCCGTCGTAGATGCGCTTGCCGAGCCAGCGTCCCTGTTCGTAGCCGAGGGAATTGCCGGCGATGGCGCCGAGGATGACTGCGAGCATGATGAGCCAGGGACTGGCCGTACCGGATGCGGCAACGGTGCCGGCAACAAAGAGGAGCGAGTCGCCCGGCAGGAACGACATGACGACGAAGCCCGTTTCCAGAAAAAAGATCAGGAACATGGCGACGTAGATGAGCGTGCCGTAGTCCGTGGCCAGAGAAACAAGAAAGCGGTCGGGATTGGTGAAGAGGTCGACGAGAAGTCCGAAGATGTCCATCGGAGTAAGTCCTTTTCCGTGTCAGCGGCCGGGCGCTGACGGAGGGACGATGAGCGCCGGTGCACAAAACGAAGTTTGCCCGATATCATACTGAAAAGCCGCCTCGTTTTGAGGGGGCGATTTTTTCATTGTGTTACGGGAAATCAAAGCGTTATGGAGAAACTGGTGCCGCGCACGGGCGCGCCGAGACGGTCCATTGCCGAGTTGCCGAATCAGCTGATCAGTCAGATTGCTGCCGGGGAGGTGATCGAACGTCCGGCCTCCGTCGTCAAGGAGCTCGTTGAAAATGCCGTCGATGCGGGAGCGGGATCGATTGAAGTCCGAGTCGACGGCGGCGGTCTCAAGCGCATCGTCGTGACCGACAACGGCTGCGGCATTCCGAAGGACGAACTGCCTCTGGCGCTGAAGCGTCATGCGACGAGCAAGATCCGCAATCTGCTCGAGCTGGAAAACGTGGAGAGCCTCGGTTTCCGCGGCGAGGCGCTGGCTTCGGTCGATGCCGTGGCGGAACTTCGCATGACGAGCCGCACGGCCGATGCGGAATCGGCCTGGCAGATCGAGGACGGCGACGTGCATCCGGCGGCGGGACTGGTCGGCACCAGAGTGGAGGTGTCCGACCTCTTCTACAAGACGCCCGCCCGGCGGAAATTCATGAAGTCGGAAGCGACCGAAACCGCCCACATCGTCGATCAGATCGACCGACTGGCGCTGGCCAATCCCGACGTCGGCTTTACGCTCATCGCCAACGGCAGACCTCTGATGAAGCTCGAGCCGGCCCTCAATGCCGCCGATCGCATCGAAGCATTGATGCCGAAGGAATTCCGCGGGGCCAACCGCGAAGTGTCCGCGACGGAGGGCGGCATGACGCTTCAGGGGCTGGTCGGTCTGCCGACCGTGTCCCGCAGCAGAGCGGATGCGCAGTACTTCTTCGTCAACGGCCGCTTCGTGCGCGACAAGGTGCTTTCGCACGCCGTGCGCACGGCCTATCAGGACGTGATGCACGGACAGAGTCAGCCGGTGTTCTGTCTCTATCTGACGATGGACCCGACGGCGGTGGACGTCAACGTGCATCCGACCAAGATGGAGGTTCGCTTCAGAGAGTCGAGCCGCGTCCATCAGTTCATCACGCGCGCCGTGAAGGCAGCGCTGGCGCCGTCCCTTTCGTCGATGATGACGGCGGCTGAAACGTCGGCCGAAACCAAGGCTGAAGCGCAGACCGAAGCGCCGTCTTCGCGATTCTCCTTCACGCCGGGAGGCGAACCCCGTCAGGCGGGGCGGCAGGCCTTCGACAGGCCGTCCGCAGCGGCCGCACGGTCCGCGTCAGGCCGGCCCTCGGTCGGCGACATGCTGCTGTCGGGTCGTCCGTCGGCCTTCCGTCCGGCATCGTCCCCGCTTCCCGACGTCGGCGCGGCGATGCGGCTTTTCGGCGCGGATCCCGATACCGCGCTCGCCGCCGCGCGCGGCGAGTGCCCGCCGCCTCCCGCCGGCATCGACGAAGGACTCGTTCTTGAGGCGCAGTCGATGCCGAAGAGCGAGCCGACGCCCGAAGAAGCCGTGCTGCCGCTGACGGGTGGCTCCTTCGTGCGGGAGACCGGACCGGTCGGGGCGTCCGAAGCGGCAGTGAATGAGAGGGACGAGCCGTCCGTGCCGGAGGCAGAAAAGAAGGCCGCCGAACGGCAGGCGGCCGACACCCTGCCCGCGGGCGCGCTCGGCAGAGCAATTGCGCAGATCGGCGGCATCTACATCCTGGCGGAGAACGCGCAGGGATTGGTGATCGTCGACATGCATGCCGCGGCGGAACGCATCACCTACGAGCGGCTCAAGCGGGAAATGGATTCGCACGGCATCGCCGTCCAGACGCTCCTCATTCCCCAGGTTTTCCGCGTGACGCCGGTGGCGTATGCCGCCTTTGAAGAAAAGCGCGGCACGCTCGAGGCGCTCGGATTCGATCTCTCGTCGGCGGGCGACGGCATGCTGACGCTGCGTGCGTTGCCGGCGCTCTGCAAGGATGCGCCGGTGCCGGCCGTCGAGTCCATGGTGCGCAGTCTGCTCGCCGATCTGGCCGACTACGGCGAAACCAGTCTGGTCGAGGAAATGCGCAACCGGCTGCTCGCGACCGTGGCCTGCCACGGCTCGGTGCGCGCCAACCGGCAGCTCACCGTGCTGGAAATGGACCGGCTGCTTCGGGATATGGAAAAGACGGAGCGCGCGGATCAGTGCAATCACGGACGTCCGACCTGGCGTCAGATGACGCTCTCGGATCTCGACAAACTCTTTCTCAGGGGACAGTAATGACGGAGACGACGCTGCAGGCGCTCCTGCTCATCGGTCCCACTGCATCGGGAAAGTCCGGGCTCTCTCTGGAGCTGGCCCGGCGGTTCGACGTGGAGATCATTTCGATGGATTCGGCCCTGGTGTACCGGGGCATGGACATCGGGACGGCAAAGCCGACGCCGGCCGAGCGGTCGGTCTGTCCGCATCATCTCATCGACATCCGCGACATCGGGGAAAGCTACAGTGCGGCCGACTTTCTGACGGATGCCGTCGGACTCGTCGGGGAGATCCGACGGCGCGGCCGTTTTCCGCTGATCGTCGGCGGCACTATGCTGTACGCCAAAGCGCTGCGGGACGGCATCAACGAGATGCCGAGCACGGATCTGGCCGTGAGGGCCGCGGTGGCGGCCGAAGCGGCCGAGCTCGGCTGGCCGGCCATGCATGCCAGACTCGCCGAGGCGGATCCGGCGACGGCGGCCAGACTCAGCCCCAACGACAGTCAGCGCATCGGACGGGCGCTTGAAGTACTCCGCATGACCGGAAGACCGATCTCCGACTTTCATGCGGCGGGTTCGTCGGGACCGGCCTTTCCCATGGCGGCCGCAGGGCTGCTGCCGCCCGACCGCAAACGCCTTCACGAGCGCATTGAAAAGCGGTTCGACCAGATGCTGTCCGACGGCTTTCTCGATGAAATGCGCCGTCTGATGGCGCGTCCCGACTACGATCCCGAGAGCCCGGCCATGCGGGCGGTGGGCTACCGGCAGGCGATCGACTTTCTCGAAGGCCGGACCGATGCTGCGGGCTTTCATCTCGCCGGGGTCGCCGCCACGCGGCAGCTCGCCAAGCGGCAGATGACCTGGATGCGCGGCATGCCGGACCTCACGCTGCTGGATCCGGAAGCGGAGGGAACGCTCGAAGCGCTCTCGGCGATGATCCGGCCTTTTGCGCCCGCCAAATAGGGATGATAAAAAAAGGCATCCGACATCGGATGCCCGGGAGCAGCGGAACCGGCCGGAAGGCCGGTTCGCAGTTTCAGTCTCAGCGGACGACGCAGGGCGCTTCGCCTTCGGGAAGCGTACCGATCGTGCCGATCGTGAAGACTGTTTCACCCTGCGCTTCGAAGGCGGCGCGGGCCTTCTCGGCGTCTTCCTTGGCGACGATCACGACGAGGCCGATGCCGTTGTTGAAGACGCGGTGCATTTCGTGGCTGTCGATGTTGCCCTGTTCCTGGAGCCAGTCGAAGATGGCCGGACGGGTCCACGACTTGCCGTCGATGACGGCCTGGACGCCTTCGGGAAGAACGCGGGGCACGTTTTCAACGAGACCGCCGCCCGTGATGTGGGCCATGCCCTTGATCTTCACGGACTTCATGACTTCGAGGACCTGCTTCACGTAGATGCGGGTCGGTTCCATCGCGCGGTCGGCGAGCGTGGCGCCGTCGAACGGCATGTTCCAGTCGGCGCCGGCGACTTCGACCACCTTGCGGATGAGCGAGAAGCCGTTGGAGTGCGGACCGCTCGACGCCAGGCCGAGGATCGTGTCGCCCGGCTGAATCGTGCGGCCGTCGATGATCTGATCCTTTTCCACGACGCCGACGGCGAAGCCGGCGAGGTCGTATTCGCCTTCCGGATACATGCCCGGCATTTCGGCAGTTTCGCCGCCGATCAGCGCGCAGCCCGCGAGCTCGCAGCCCTTAGCAACGCCGGCGACCACGCGGCTCGCAACGTCGACGTCGAGCTTGCCGCAGGCATAGTAGTCGAGGAAGAAGAGGCTCTTGGCGCCCTGAACAAGAATGTCGTTGACGCTCATGGCCACAAGGTCCTGACCGACGGTGTCGTGACGGCCGAGCTTGAAGGCGAGCATGAGCTTCGTGCCCACGCCGTCCGTGCCGGTGACGAGCACCGGGTTCTTGTATTCCTTGCTGACTTCAAAGAGCGCGCCGAAGCCGCCGATCGAGCCGAGCACGCCCGGGATCATGGTGCGCTTGGCAGCGGGCTTGATGCGTTCAACGAGTTCGTCGCCGGCATCGATGGAAACGCCGGCAGCCGCGTAGGAAAGTTGGCTCATGGAAAAATCTCAAGTGAAGAGGGTCCGCGCGGATGAAAATGCAGGAAAAGCCTGGCCGTAAGCGCCGTTGGGACGCCTTCGGACCGCGGGGACGGGTTGCCTGAAAAGAATTGGCGAAAGTATAAGCCAAAGCGCCTTCAAAGGCGCCCGCCTGCACGCACTTTTTCAGCTTTGCAGGGCGTTCGGAGGGGCTGTCGGCGGGATCGGACGGCGGTGACGCCGTTCCCTTTTTCGCGGTAAACTTTTAAATTCCGAACGCGTGTGCCAGCGGCGCCGGATGACCTTTGACCGAGAACTATGAACGAACCCGACCAGTATCTGCTTGATCTACAGGAACGAGAGCGGCCGACGCTTGACAACTTTGTTGTCGGAGCGAATGCCGAAGCCGTTTCCGTGCTTCGCGAGGTGGCGGCGGGCTACGGCCCCACGTTTGTTTATCTGTACGGTCCGAAGGGGGCTGGGCTGACGCATCTTCTGAGAAGCCTGGTGCCGGAGGAATCCTTCCGGGTGCCGCTTTTCAGTCCGTACGTGCCGCTTTATACGGTGGATGACGTGGACGATCTGGATCCGGGCTGGGCGTTGCAGCTTCTGTCTCTTCAGAATGCCGTGCGCAACTCGCCGGGCATGCATCTGGTCTGTGCGGGCCGGCAGCCGGCAAGCCAGCTGCTGCAGCTGCCGGAAGTGGTGAGAAGCCGGCTTGCCTGGGGACTCTGCTACGCCATCAAGCCGCTTGACGACGAAGAGCAGCTCGCCGAGCTGAAGCGTCAGGCCGCCCTCCGCGGCATTGATCTCACTCCCGACATGCTCCACTGGATCGGCGTCAATCTGCCGCGCGACATGCGTACGCTCACCTGCGTTCTCGACGAGGCGGACCGTCTCGGCCTGCTCAAGCAGCGCCGAGTGACGCTGCCGCTCCTGCGCGAGGCGGTGATGAACCTTGATGAACGCCGCCGCGCTGCGGACGCCGACTGACGGCGATCCAACGACATCGATTGAATACATGAAATTTGCCATTTTCGACCTCGACCATACGCTTCTTCCCGTCGACAGCTGCGGCGGATGGACGCGGTGGCTCGCCGATGCGGCGGGCATGGATGCCGCCGCCGTCATGCGCGAGGAGGAGGCCTATGCCAGGGGCTATTGCGAGGGAAGCTTCGACATCGACGGCTTCATGGCCTTTCAGCTCGGCCTTCTCGCCAAATGCCGCCGTGCGGATCTCGACCGCTGGATGAGCGGTTTTCTCGAGACGGTCATCCGTCCGAACATCCGTCCCGAAGCGCTGGCTCTGCTGGAGAGCCGCCGTCAGGCCGGATTCGAGTTGGTGCTTGCGTCGGGCACGCACGGTTTCGTGACCGGGCCGATCGCCCGTCTCTTCGGCATTCCTCATCTCGTGGCGGCAAAGCCCGAGGAAACGGCCGGGGGCGAATTCACCGGCCGTCTGGTCGGCTCCCACTCCTATCAGGAAGGAAAGCTCGTCCTCGTGAAGGCGTTTCTGGAAAAAGAAGCTGCCCGGCGCGGCGAAGAGGCGGAGACGATCGAAGCCTACAGCGACTCCGTCAACGACCTGCCGCTTCTGGATTTCGCCGCCGCCCGGGGCCGGGCCGTCGCCGTCAATCCTGACGATGCGCTTCGGGCCGAAGCACGGCGCCGCGGCTGGCTGATTACCGATATTTTTGAAAAGGTTGACGATTAAACATGTTCAGTCGTCTGGTCAACCGGGTGCGGGATATGTTCGCACCCCGCTATGAGATTGTGAAAACGCCGCGCATCATCGGCCGGGACGAACACGGCATCGATCCGTCCCTGGTATCGGTCGAGGCGAGAAAGACCTGCGAGGCGCTGCAGCGCCGCGGGTTCAAGGCCTACATCGTGGGGGGCGCGGTGCGCGATCTGCTTCTCGGCGTCACGCCGAAGGACTTCGACGTGGCCACCGACGCCACGCCCGAGCAGGTGAAGCGCTGTCAGCGCCGCGCGGTCATCATCGGCCGCCGCTTTCAGCTCGTTCACGTGATCTTCGGCCGAGAAATCATCGAGTGCTCGACCTTCCGCGCGCTCGAAGGCGAAGGTCAGCGCAAGGATGCGACCGGTCGCGTGGTCTCCGACAACGTCTTCGGCGAAATGTGGGAGGACGCCGCCCGCCGCGACTTCACCATCAACGCGCTCTACTACGATCCCCAGACCGAAGAGCTCTTCGACTATCACAAAGGCTTCGAGGACATCGCCGCCAAGCGCCTGCGCATGATCGGCGACCCGGCCGTGCGCTACCGCGAAGACCCGGTCCGCATGATGCGCGCCGTGCGCATTTCGTCCAAGCTCGGCTTTACGATCGAACCCCAGACCGAGCGTCCGATTCCCCAAATGGCGAAGCTTCTGGAAAACGTGCCGTCCGCCCGCCTGGTCGACGAAGTCCTGAAGCTTCTGACCTGCGGCCACGCCGTGACCTGCATGACCCAGCTGCGCGCCGAGGGTCTTCACCGTGCGCTTCTCCCGATGCTCGACGTGATCGTCTCGGAGCCCGACGGCGAAAAATTCCTGATGCTGGCGCTGCAGCGCACCGACGAGCGCATCGCCGTCGGCAAGAAGATCTCGCCCTCGTTCCTCTTCGGCACGCTGCTCTGGCCGCAGGTCGTCAAGCGCTGGCGCTACAACGAAGAGGAAAAGGGCATGAGCCGCATGCAGGCCCTTCACGCCGCCAGCGTGGATGTGCTTGAAACCCAGTGCCAGCAGCTCAACATCCAGCGCCGCTATCAGGCGGACATTCACGACCTCTGGATGCTGCAGGCGCGTTTTGAACGCCGCACCGGCAAGAATCCCTGGTCCCTGGTTCAGCATCCCCGCTACCGTGCGGCCTACGACTTCATGTTGCTGCGCTCCATGCTCGGCCACGTGCCCGTGAGTCAGGTGACCTGGTGGGAGGAATTCGTGGCTGCCGACGCCGACCGCCGCGCGGCGATGATCGATGCGGCCCAGCAGGAAGCCCGTCAGACGGGCGAGCGCGCCCGCACGCGCCGCCGCGGTCCCCGTCCGGAAGCGTCGGCTGCGCCTGCGGCGCCCGGCGAAGCCAGACCGCGCCGCCGCCGTCGTCCGTCGCGTCGTTCGCCCCGCCCCCGCACGGAGGCAGACCGCAATGCCTGAGGCCGTCGTCGCGCTTGGTGCGAATCTCGGCGACCCCGTCAGGGCGCTCGCCGAGGCGGCCGATGATCTGGATGCCGTGCCCGGCGTCACGGTGAAGGCCCGGAGCCGGTTCTACACGACGAGTCCTGTGGACTCTTCCGGCCCCGACTATGTCAATGCCGCGGTGCTGATCGAGACGTCGCTCACGCCCCTGCAGCTCCTGCGTGCCTGTCAGCAGATCGAGAACGCCCACGGACGCGTTCGGCCGGCGGGCGTCGTCAACGCGCCCCGCACGCTCGACTTGGATGTGATTTCCTATGAGGGAGTTGAGCAGGACGATCCCGTTCTGACCTTGCCTCATCCCAGGATGCACGAGCGGCTCTTCGTACTGGTGCCGCTGGCCGACGTCTCTCCGTTGTACGTCCTCTCCGGCGGCGAAACCTTGCCGGAAGCGATAGCCAGAGTCGGAAAGACGCATCCCGATCAGCAGATTCGTCTGCTCGCTGAGGAAAGTGTGGCATAATGCCACTCTCACAATCTGCTTCCCCCGGATGGCGGAATTGGTAGACGCAGCGGATTCAAAATCCGCCGGGTAAAACCTTGAGGGTTCGAGTCCCTCTCCGGGGACCAGCTGAAGAAATCGCGGACGAAGCGAACAGATGCTTCTTCCGCTTTTTTTCATTCCGAGACCGCCGCACGGCGGTTTTTTCGTATCTGCGCCCGATATTTTCTGCGCGTGTTTTGAGTTCGGCAACGGATAGGGGAAGGACTCTGGAGGGGGCAGAGCTGAAGCTTCGCTCAGCATCGGCCCGGCATTATCGGACGAGAGAAGGCGGCTGCAAAACGCGGAAGACGATTGGGCAAAGAATCCGAATGGCGATGCACGGCAAGAAGATGGCCATGAGGGCGCTGTCGCGCGTGCTTGACGTTGCTCAGCCGACCGTATTCGAGTGGTGTCACGACAAGACGGAGCCGCCGGTGAACAAGCTCGTGAAGATGGCCGGTTATCTCGACGAGTCCGTGAACTGGCTGATCAGCGGCGATGAAGAGTGCAGGCCGGCGCCGGACGAGCCGTCCGGCGAGGCGATTGTGATTGAAGACGGGCTGAAGTGCGAAAGCACCTCGGCGACCCTCTACTTCCATGTGGCGTCCGACGACTTGGAGCCGACGCTCAGAATCGGCGATATTGCCGTCGTCGACCGAACGGTGACGGCGGTGGACCGCTCGGGCATCTATCTGATCGATGCCGGCGGCGAAGAACTGCTGAGACGCTTCAGCAGGGCACTGGACGGTTCGCTTCGCGTCAGCTGCGACAATTCGGAAAGACGGATCGAGGCTGATACGCTGATGCCGGATGCGCCGGTCAGCGTACTCGGGCGCGTGACCTCAAAGGTGAGCGTCGAGCGGATCAGCTGAACAAGATTTTCTGCACCCCGTTGTCAACAGCGACAGCGGGGTCTTTTTCATCCGGCGTCTGGGGATGAAAAACAAACAGCCGCGCGGGGCGCGGCTGTTGTTCTGTGAGGCGACAGTCCGGTCAGAGCAGTCTGCGAAGGAACTGCGACAGGGCGGAGAGTTCGTCCGGACAGATTTCGTGGTCCATGTCGAAGGGCTGCCAGAGGAAGGCGGAATTCAGTTCCTTCACGACCTGAGCGCTTCTTTGCGCGATGACGGGCGAGATCACGGAATCGAAGAGACCGTGGGCCATGAAGACCGGCGTCCGGCGTCCGGCGGGCGTGATTTCGGAAAAGAGCGATCCGGCGAGCGGCAGGTAGCCCGAGAGGGCGATGATGCCGCCGAGGGCGCGTTCCTCCCGGAGGCCGGCATAGAGCGCCAGCGCCGCTCCCTGGGAGAAGCCGCCGAGGAAGATGCGGCTGCGGGGCACGCCCGTCTTTTCAATGCTGTCGATCAGCAGCGAGACTCTGGCCGCCGTTTCACGGATGCCGAGACGGTCTTCGCGGTCGTCGATCTTGTCGGAGCGCACGTCGTACCAGGCTCGAAGCGGATAGCCGGGATGAGCGGAGATTTCGCGCACCGGGGCGTTCGGCATCACGAAGCGGCAGACCGGGCCGCCGAAGTCCAGAATTTCGTCCGGGAAGGGCGCGAAGTCCGTATTGTCGACGCCCATGCCGTGGAGCCAGATGACGGCGGCTTCGGGCTGGGTCTGAGCCCGGCGCGGCGTCACCATCAGAATATCCTTGGCCTCGAAGGGTCTGACGGCCGGCGCGGCGGGCTTCGCCGGTTCCGGACGCGTTTCGGGTGCCGCGGGCTTGGGGGCTTCCGCCGGCTTCGGACGGCGCGCGCTCTTCGGGCGGAAGGCCCTGACCACGGACTCGTCGGTTTCGATGTAGGGACCGCCGATCAGATCGATGCAGTAGGGGACGGCTGCGAAAATGCCGTTGACGACGGATCGGCCGGAGTCGTCCTTCAGGCCTTCGAGCGTTTCCGCGATGGCCTTGGGCTGACCGGGCAGATTGATGATCAGGGCGGCGTGGTCGGGCGTTTCGCGAAGCACGGCGACCTGCCGGGACAGGATGGCCGTCGGAACGAAATGACCGGAAATGGCGCGCATCTGCTCGCCGAAGCCCGGCATCTCTCGCGTGCCCACCGCGAGCGTCGCCTCGGGCGTCACGTCGCGGCGGGAGGGACCGGTGCCGCCTGTCGTGAGGATCAGGTCGCAGCCGATTATGTCGACAAGTTCGCGGAGCGTTTTTTCAATGTCGAAACGCTCGTCGGCGATGAGCCGCTTGTGGACGGTCAGCGGATTCGTGATGGCTTTGCGGCACCAGGCTTCCAGTTCGGGAATGCCCCGGTCGTCATAGACGCCTTTGCTGGCCCGGTCGGAAATGGATACCAGGCCAAGAATCAGTTCGTTCTCGGATTTGCGCGGCGGCTTCATAAGGGCCCCTCTTTATTCTTCTTCGGCGTCTTCGTCAGGCGCAAACAGGCTCAGCGGCTCTTCAAGGAGTTCGTGCAGATAGCGGTAGAGTTCGCGCGCGGCCTTGGGCGCCTTCTGCAGTTCGCGCTCCTTGCGGGCGTTGCGCACCAGCGTGCGCAGCTTCGGGATGTCGACGTCGGGATTGTCGGCGATGAAGCGGGTGACGGCATCGTCGCCGGCGAGCATCTGGTCTCGCAGGGTTTCGCAGCGGTGCAGCAGGGCGACGGCGGCCTTGGAGTCCCCGGTCACGCGGTCGATCGCTTCTCGTACGGCCTTGGGATCCATGTTGCGCATCTTCTTGCCGATGAGCTGCAGCTGGCGGCGCTGCGCGCCGAAACTCTTCATGCGGCGGAATTCAACGATCTCCGCCAGCACTTCCTCCGGGAGACCGATGCGCTTGAGCTGGTCGTCGCCGAGCTTCGTCATCTCCTTGCCGAGGTTCTGGAGTTCGTCCTGCTCTCGCTTGAGCTGGGACTTGGAGGGACCTCGGTAGAAGTCTTCGTCATCATCGTCTTCGTAAATCTGTTCCTGGCGCATGGCGGAGTCAAGGGATAGAAAGTCAGCAAAACCCTTATGATAGCGGGATCCGGCGCGATGCGCCTCTGAATCACGGCGGCGGACCCAACGCCGCACGAACGGGAAGAGACATGAGCGAAACAGTGACGGCGGCGACCGCCGATATCGCCGAATGGACCATCAGACGCGCCAAGGCGCTCGGCGCGGACAGCGCCTCGGCGGAGGTGTGCCACGACCGGGGGCTGAGCGTCACGGTGAGACAGGGCGACGTGGACGCCGTCGAGCATACGGAGGAGCGCGTGCTGTCGCTCTCGGTCTGGATCGGCAGACGCCGGGGATGCGCGAGTTCGTCCGACCTCTCGGAGGCGGCCCTCGACGAGGCCGTGCGTGCGGCCGTCGACATCGCCCGCGTGTCGGCCGAGGATCCGGCGACGGGCCTGCCCGAGGAAGCGGATCTTCAGACGACCTTTCGGGATCTGGATCTCTGGCATCCCTTCGCGGGCACGGCGGAGGACGCGGTGCGCATCGCGTCGGCGGCGGAAGAGGCGGCGTTTGCCGCCGACGAGCGGATCGTCAATTCCGACGGCACGAATTTCTCGACCTCGTCCGGCGAATTCACGCTGGCCAACACGCTGGGCTTCAGGGCCGGGTACCGGTACTCGCGCCATGATCTCGACTGCGCGCCGATCGCCGAGGACGAGAGCGGCATGCAGCGCGACGGCTGGTGGACGCAGGGCCGGTCGCTCGCCGACATGACCGATCCGGCCGAGGTCGGCCGAATCGCCGGCGAGCGCGCAGCCGCCCGTCTGGGCGCGGCGACGCTCGGCAACCGGCAGGCGCGCGTGATGTTCGATGCGCCCGTCGCAACCGGACTGCTGGACATTCTCGAAGAACTGCTGAGCGGCCGGGCCTGGTACCGGCACGCGAGCTGCCTCGAAGGCAGACTGGGCGAACGAATTCTGCCCCGGCACCTCTCCGTCGAGGAGCATCCGTATCTGCCGGGCGCCATCGGATCGGGCGTCTTCGATGACGAGGGCTGCGCCGGACGCGTCAGACGCATCGTGGACGAAGGCCGGCTCGAAGGTCTCTTTCTGTCGAGCTACAGCGCCCGCAAGCTCGGCATGCGAACGACCGGCAATCTCGGCGGCGCCTACACCCTGACGCTCGTCAGCGAGGAAACCCGGCCGGAGGATACCCGCGAAGCCATGCTGGCGAGACTCGGAACCGGTTTTCTCGTCACCGAACTGATCGGCCAGGGCCTCAACAGCGTCACGGGCGACTATTCCCGCGGCGCTTCGGGATTCTGGGTGGAAAACGGACGCATTGCCGCGCCGGTCGAAGGCGTCACCATCGCGTCGAACATTCTCGACATGATGTGCGGCATCGAGGCGGTCGGCAGCGACGTCTACGAGGGCTGCCGCCGAACGGGCAGCATCATCGTGCCGGATCTCATGCTGGCGGGCGACGCCGTCTGAAAAAGGAAAAAGGCGGATGAGCCCTGTCAAACTCATCCGCCTCTGAAGGTTCCGAAACTCAATGCCGGAGACAAGCATCATCGGCGGGAACCGGTCCAAGCATCGGTTCCGCCGGCGGTCACTGCCGACCCCTCTGGCAGTTGTACGACCGCGTCGTTTCGCGTTGAAGTCAATATAGGGGATGCCCGAACCGATCGCAACGGTATTACCGTAAATATCCGACTAATTTACTCAGGTTTTGATCTGGCGCAATGAATGCAACTGATTCTCATGCGCTTAAGGCCGCTGTAAGAATCGGGGGGGTGTGATTTTCGATGAATTTTTCGGGATCGACCGCTCGGACTGAGTGAGAGACGACCGCAGGAACCCTGCCGCCGCCGGGACTGACGGCCGGCGTTCGGCAAATGGTTCCGGCCGGCTTCGGGAGGGCGGCGGGAAGGACGCCCGCCGGGAAGATGTCGGCTTGTAAAAAGCCCCCGCCGTGAAGGGACAGGCGCGGGCAAAGCGGGTAGAATGCCCGCTTTCTTTTATCTACCTGGCCTGTCAAGCCATGCAGGAACAACATCTTTCCGATTTTGATTTTGAGCTCCCTCCCGAGCTCATCGCCCAGTATCCGCTTGAAAACCGCTCGGCATCCCGTCTCCTTCACATCACGAAAGATCTGATCGAGGACTGCCGCTTTACGGATATTGAAGAATTCCTCCGTCCCGGCGATCTGCTGATTGCCAACAACACCAAGGTCATCAAGGCGCGTCTGCTCGGCCGCAAGGCGACGGGCGGCAGCGTCGAGGCGCTGATCGAACGCGTGACGGGAGAAAACACCGCGATCTCCATGATCCGGGCGAGCAAGTCGCCCAAGCCCGGCGCCGAAATCCGCTTTGAAGCCGACGGCGGACGCACGGAATCCGTCACGGTGACGGGACGTCAGGGACAGTTCTTCGAACTGGCCTTCGGCCGTCCGGTTCTCGATGTTCTCGAAGAGTTCGGCAAAGTGCCGCTTCCGCCCTACATCACGCACGCCGCCCAGAAGAGCGACGAAAGCCGCTATCAGACGGTGTACGCCAAGTATCCCGGTGCGGTGGCCGCGCCGACGGCGGGTCTTCACTTCACCGAGGAACTGCTCGGCCGGCTCGCCGCGAAGGGGATCGACATCGAGTACGTGACGCTTCACGTCGGCGCGGGCACCTTCCAGCCGGTGCGCGTGGAAAACCTGTCCGAGCATCAGATGCACTCCGAGTGGTACTGCATGCCCGAAAACGTGGCCGAGCGCATCAATCAGGCCAAGGCCGAAGGCCGGCGCGTGATCGCCGTCGGCACGACGTCGCTTCGCACGATCGAAAGCGCGGCGGATCGGATCGGCCACGTGGAGGCCGGTTCCCGCGACACGGCGCTCTTCATCACGCCCGGCTACCGCTTCCGCATCATCGACGCGCTGGTGACGAACTTCCATCTGCCGAAGTCGACGCTCGTGATGTTGGTGTCGGCGCTCGCCGGCCGCGAACGCATCCTCGAAGCCTACCGTCACGCCGTGGCGGAAAAGTACCGCTTCTTCAGCTACGGCGACGCATGCTTTATTGAAAACGCGCACGTCGCGGACTGATCAACTCTTTCAGGACATTCATCAGAATGGCATTTTCTTTCAAGGTCAAGGCGACGTGCGGCCGGGCACGCCGCGGCGAACTGACGCTCAACCACGGCGTCGTTCAGACGCCGATCTTCATGCCGGTGGGCACCTACGGCTCGGTCAAGGCGATGGCGCCCTACGAGCTCAAGGACATCGGCTCCCAGATCATTCTCGGCAACACCTTCCATCTCTGGCTTCGTCCCGGTCTGGAAGTCATCGAGGCGCACAAAGGGCTTCACGACTTCATGCAGTGGGACAAGCCGATCCTGACGGATTCGGGCGGCTTCCAGGTCTTCAGCCTGGGCGAACTTCGCAAGATCACCGAAGAGGGCGTGAAGTTCAGCAACCCGATCAACGGCGACAAGCTCTTTCTCTCGCCCGAAGTGTCGATGAAGATTCAGCGCGTGCTGAATTCGGACGTCGTCATGGTGCTCGACGAATGCACGCCCTACAAGATCGGCGACCGTCCGGCGACCGAACTCGAGGCGGCCAAGTCCATGCGCATGAGCCTGCGCTGGGCCAAGCGTTCGCGCGACGAGTTCGACCGTCTGGAGAATCCGAACACGCTTTTCGGCATCGTTCAGGGCGGCATGTACGAGCATCTGCGCGACGAATCGCTCGAAGGCCTTAAGGAGATCGGCTTTCACGGCTACGCCGTCGGCGGTCTTTCCGTCGGCGAGCCGAAGGAGGAGATGCTCCGCATCATGGAGCACATCGTTCCGAAGCTGCCCGACGACCGTCCGCGCTATCTGATGGGCGTCGGCACGCCCGAGGATCTGGTGGCCGGCGTCTCGAACGGCATCGACATGTTCGACTGCGTGATGCCGACCCGCAATGCGCGCAACGGCTGGCTCTTCACCCGCTTCGGCGACATCAAGCTGAAGAACAGCCGCTACCGCAGCGACCTCCGCCCGCTCGATCCGACGTGCCGGTGCTATACCTGCCGCAACTTCACGCGCTCGTATCTGCACCATCTGCACAAGGTCGGCGAAATTCTCGGCGCTCGTCTCAACACCATCCACAATCTGTCGTACTACCTCAACCTCATGCAGGAAATGCGCGATGCGCTCGAGGACGGCACGTTCGAGGAATGGAAGAAGACGTTTGCCGAAAACCGCGCCCGCGGCGTGGAATAACCTCGGAGAGGCTCGTTGAGAGCCTGAGGTTCCTTTTATAATAACTAGATTGCTCTCAGTGTCGGTTTGCGCCGATACGGAGTCTTTTCTCAATTTTGAATCACTGGAGTTCAAATGTTTTTTATTAGTGACGCGCTCGCAGCCGACGCTGCCCAGGCCGGCGGCATGGAAGGCTTCCTGATGCAGGTTGTGCCGCTCATCGTCATCTTCGCGGTGTTCTGGTTCTTCCTGATCCGTCCGCAGCAGAAGCGCCAGAAGGAACACATGAAGATGTGCGAAAGCCTCGCCCGCGGTGACGAAGTCATGACGCTCGGCGGTCTTTCCGGCCGCATCGAAAGCGTGGACGATCAGACGATCGCCCTGCAGGTCGCCTCCGTCGACGGCAAGGCCGTCGTCGTCCGCATGCAGCGCGCTTCCGTTCAGATGGTCCTTCCGAAGGGTTCGCTGAAGTTCTAAGCGCATCCGGCAGGACTGGCGCCGTGAGCCGGGAGCTCCCGGCGCTTTTTCTTTGCCCGGCACCGTCCGGGCATTATCCCGTTATTTACCGGCCGCTCCGCTTCAGGCGCGGCTCTCAACGGTCGGTCCCCAGGCCGGATTCCGGTCCGGACTCGGGAACGACGGAGAACACATGCGATGAATCGCTATCCACTTTGGAAATACATCGTCATCGTTGTTGCGCTCGTCATCGGCATCGTCTACACGCTGCCGAACTTCTACGGTGAATCGCCCGCCGTGCAGGTTTCCTCCGGCAAGGCAACGGTCAAGGTGACGGAACAGACGCTCCGGAGGGTGGAAGACCTTCTGAAGGGAGCGGATCTGCACCCGAACGGCGTGTTCTACGAGCAGGGCGCTCAGCAGAACACGATCCGCGTCCGCTTTGACCCGACCGAGGCTGAAAAGCAGCTTCAGGCCCGCGAAGTGCTGGAAAAGGCGCTCAACCCGAACCGCGAGGATCCCCAGTACATCGTGGCGCTCAACCTGGTGCCCAACACGCCGCAGTGGCTGCTTTCGATCAACGCCCTGCCGATGTATCTCGGTCTCGACCTTCGCGGCGGCGTGCACTTCCTGCTTCAGGTTGACATGCGCGCGGCCATTTCGAAGCGCGCCGAGGCCACGCTCGCCGACCTGCGCACCCAGCTTCGCGACAAGCGCATCCGCCACACCGGCATCAACCGCGTGGGCAATGCGGTTGAAATGAGCTTTGCGACGGAAGAGGAACGCGGCCGTGCGAACGACCTGCTGCGCAACACCCAGCCCGATCTGGTGCTGACGCTGCCGGAAGCCTCCGCCGCGCCCTACATCATTCACGCGGAACTCTCGCAGAAGGCCGTTCAGAACGTTCAGTCCTACGCGCTCAAGCAGAACATCTCGACGCTGCACAACCGAATCAACGAACTCGGCGTGGCCGAGCCGGTGATCGCCCAGCAGGGCGCCGACCGCATCGTGGTTCAGCTCCCCGGCGTGCAGGATACGGCCAAGGCCAAGGACATTCTCGGCCGCACCGCGACGCTGGAAGTCCGCCTGGTGGACGACTCTCCCGAAGCTCTGGCCCAGCTGGCGCAGGGCAATGTGCCCTTCGGCGACGAAAAGTTCTATGACCGCGAAGGCAACGCGCTGCTCGTCAAGCGCCGCGTCATTCTGACGGGCGAAAACCTCAACGACGCCCAGCCGGGCTTCGACAGCCAGACGCAGGAGCCGACCGTCAATCTTGAACTCGACAACCGCGGCGCCCGCATTTTCCAGGATGTGACCCGCGACAACGTCGGCAAGCGCATCGCCATTCTGCTTTTCGAAAAGGGCAAGGGCGAAGTGGTGACGGCGCCCGTGGTCCGTCAGGAAATCGGCGGCGGCCGAGTCCAGATTTCCGGCCGCATGACGACCGTCGAAGCGACGGACACGGCGCTGCTGCTGCGCGCCGGTTCGCTGGCCGCGCCGATGGAAATTGTTGAAGAACGCCTGATCGGTCCGAGCCTCGGCGAAGCCAACATTTCCGCCGGCTTCCGCTCGACGCTCTACGGCTTCGTGGTCATCGCGCTCTTCATGGCGGTCTACTACCAGGTCTTCGGCGTCGTGAGCGCGGTCTCGCTCGTCTGCAACGTGATGATGCTGATCGCCGTGCTGTCGATGCTGCAGGCCACGCTGACTCTGCCGGGCATTGCGGCCATCGCGCTGACGCTCGGCATGGCCGTAGACTCAAACGTGCTGATCAACGAACGCATCCGCGAGGAACTGCGCGCCGGCCGACTGCCGCAGCTCGCCATCAGCGAAGGCTACGACCGCGCATTCGCCACGATTCTTGACTCGAACATCACGAGTCTGATCGCCGGCCTGGCGCTGCTCATCTTCGGTTCCGGTCCGGTCCGCGGCTTTGCCGTGGTGCACTGTCTGGGCATCATGACCTCGATCTTCACGTCGGTCGTGGTCTCCCGCTCGATGATCAATCTGATCTACGGCCGCCAGAAGAAGCTGACGAAGGTTCACATCGGTCAGATCTGGCGTCCGGACGCAGAGAAGACTGCTCGCTGATGAGGGGATAACATCATGGAATTTTTCCGCATTCACAAGACGATTCCGTTCATGCACTACAGG